>JAEEIG010000081.1 GCA_016281255.1 Bacteroidales bacterium | reverse complement strand
GCAGGATAGGCGAAGAACACCGGCTCCACGTTGGCATTGGTGATGCGCACGTGTTTCATGCGGTCTTCCTCTTTGTCCTTACGGGTGAGCTCGTGTTTCTTGATGATCTTGTTGACGTAGTCCTCGCTGTAAGCGCAAGCCACGATGCCGTATTGCCAGCGGGCGTTGGGCTCCGTGGGGTTCATGCTCTGGGCGTAGATGTAGAGCTTCTCCTCCTTGTCCTGAACCAGCCAGCCGTAATCCTTGAAGCTGTTGTAATTCTTCACCACCTGAAGATAGACCTCGGGAGAGTGTTCGTCGGTGCCGACGGGGAGGTCGATTTCAGCCTTGGTGACATGCAACAGGCTGTAAGGGTTGCCTTCGCACTCTTTGCGGGCCTCTTCGGAGTTCAACACGTCGTAGGGGCGGGAAGCCAACTTTTCAACGATTTCTTTTGGAGGACGGAATCCTCTAAAGGGTTTAATAACTGACATATCTTCTTAATTTATTGATGATTAATTGGTTTAGTATTATTTCGATTCTTTTTGAAACCAACGGCAAAAATACAAAAAAAAATTGTACTTTTGCCGCCGAAAATTCGTGGACAGATTTGTTATGATTGCAACCACAGAAAAAAATGCTAAACCATTTTCTTCCACAATTTTCAGTTTTTTATTTTTATCAATTTAAATTACTGATTATGAGTTATTTATTCACATCAGAATCCGTGTCCGAGGGACACCCTGACAAAATCTGCGACCAGATTTCCGACGCCTTGCTGGATAGTTTTCTGGCGCAGGATCCTGAATCGAAAGTGGCATGCGAAACGCTGGTTACTACCGGACTTGTGGTCTGCGCCGGCGAAGTGAAGACCGAAGGCTACGTCTCTGTCGATGATGTGGTGCGCCGCGTCATCCGGAATATCGGCTACAACAAAAGCGATTACCAGTTCGACTACAAGTCCTGCGGCGTCATCTCCACCATCCACAGCCAGTCGCCCGACATCAACCAGGGCGTGGAACGTGCCGCGCAGGAGGACCAAGGCGCCGGCGACCAAGGCATGATGTTCGGTTACGCCTGCAACGAGATGGACAACTACATGCCGCTTCCCGTGGAACTCGCGCATCGCTTCGTGCAGGAGCTCGCCGCCATCCGCAAGGAGGGCAGGAAGATGAAATATCTGCGCCCCGATTCCAAATCGCAGGTCACGGTGCAATACTCCGAACGCCATAAACCCGAACGCATCGACAGCATTGTCATCTCCACCCAACATGACGAGTTCGCCGACGAGGCCACCATGCTGGAAACCATCCGCCGCGATGTGGAGAAAATCCTGATTCCGAGAGTCAAGAAGAGCTGCCCGAAGAACGTGCAACGTCTGTTCAAGGCGGATTTCCAACTGTTTGTCAACCCCACGGGCAAGTTCGTCATCGGCGGTCCGCACGGCGACAGCGGGCTCACGGGCCGCAAAATCATCGTCGATACCTACGGGGGCCGCGGAGCCCATGGCGGTGGCGCCTTCTCGGGTAAGGACCCGTCAAAGGTTGACCGCTCAGCCGCTTATGCCACCCGTCATATTGCCAAAAATATGGTGGCCGCCGGCTTGTGCGACCAAGTGCTCATCCAAGTGGCATACGCTATAGGAAAAGCTGAACCTGTCGGTCTGTATGTCAATACCTACGGCACCGCAAAGGTGAAGATGCACGACAGTGAAATTGCCAAATGTATTGGCGAAATCTTCCCTATGCGCCCGTACGACATCATCAACCGCTTCCAACTGAAGAACCCGATCTACGAGCCCACCGCTTCATACGGCCATTTCGGCCGCGACTGCTATGAGGCCGAGGTGCAAACCGCAAAAGGCATGCGCAAGGTCACCTTTTTCCCGTGGGAGAATCTCGATTATGTGGATAAAATCAAAAAAGCGTTCAAATTGTAATTTTTTCTGTGGAGACGCAATCTTTTGCGTCTCCATATTTAAATAATGTCATAAAAAAACATAGTAAGTGATGAAAAACGCATACATTTTCCCCGGTCAGGGGTCGCAGCATCCCGGAATGGGACAGCAGCTGTTCGACCAATACGACAAGGCCAAGGAGCTTTTCCGCCAAGCGGACGAGATTTTGGGATACGCTATTTCCGACGTCATGTTTCACGGAACGGAAGAGCAGCTGAAGCAGACCAAATACACCCAATTGGCGATGTTTCTGCACGGCTATGTCGCATACGAATGCCTTCGCGAGGCGGAACCCGACATGACGGCCGGCCATTCCTTGGGTGAGTACACCGCGCTGACGGCCGCCGGCTGTCTGCGCTTTGAGGATGCCCTCCGTCTGGTGGAGAAGCGTGCCAATGCTATGCAGAAAGCCTGCGAGTTGGAACCCTCGGGCATGGCCGTGGTGCTGAAATTCGAAGACAAAATCATCGAGGAGGTCTGTGCCTCCATCACCGAAGAGGTGGTGGTGCCCGCCAACTACAATTCCCAGCAGCAACTGGTGATTTCCGGTAGCCTAAAAGGTTTGGAATTGGCTACTGATAAGCTGAAAGAGGCTGGTGCAAAGCGGATTATGATGCTGAATGTGGGCGGTGCCTTCCACTCCCCGTTGATGCAGACCGCCCAGGACGAATTGGCGGAAGCCATCGAAAAGTGCACGTTCAGCCACCCGATTTGTCCGGTTTACCAGAACGTGAACGCCTCCGCCACTACCGAACCCGACATGATCCGCCGCAACCTCGTGGCACAGCTCACCTCGCCTGTGCGCTGGACGCAGACGGTGCTCAATATGGTCCAGGACGGCGCCGGTCTTTTCGTGGAGTTTGGTCCCGCTCCCACCCTCGGGAATCTTGTCAAGCGTATTGTCCCCGGAATAGAACCCCAATGCTTGGGAGCTGATAAAGAAAATGAATAAGTCCCGGGCCAATATTTTAAACAATCATTTTTACCCTGTTATTGAATGAAAAAAAGTGTATTTTTGCACCCTTAAAAAAATAGACGTATAATTATGGCAAATACAGAAAATCTGGGCTCCAAGAAAAACGAGCAAGTGCAAGAAAATGAGAACTTTGTAACGAGAATCCTTTCGTTCTTCAATAAGTATCAAAACGTCATCTATGGTGTCATTATTGGTGTTTTGGTCATTATTCTCGCCATTTTGGCTTTCAACCGTTTCTATCTTCAGAAAAAGAACAATGAGGCTTCTGCCCAAATCGTGCAACCTATCCATTGGTATTTGCAGGGCGACACCGCTTCTCTGAAAAAAGCCCTTGAGGGTGACGCGGAAAACGATGGATTTCTGGATATCGCCAGCGGTTATAAAATCACGAAAACGGCCAACACTGCCAACTATTATGCCGGTTTGACCTACCTCAAGCTCGGTCAGAAGGAAGACGCCATGGAGTATCTGAAGAAATTCAAAAAGAAAGAAGATGTGCTTTGGTATGCTTGCCAGGCTACCATCGGCGACCTTTACGACGAGCAGGGCGATGAGGCAAAGGCCATCAGCTATTATGAGAAAGCGGCCAAAGGCAAAGATCCCTATTTCACTCCTATCGCGCTCTTCAAACTGGGCCAGATGTATGAGAGAAAGGGCGACTGGAATAAAGCGTTGAATGCTTATGAGACCATTGAAAAGGATTTCTACGCCGAGTACAACAAAATGAGCATCGCTCAATACGCCGAAAGAGCTAAATCCAACGTAAAATAATATAATGACTGAAAAGAAGAAAAACTTATCGGAATTCACCCCCTTTGAGTTTTCTTCCGCAGATAAAAAAGTAATCGGTATTGTGGTCAGCGAATGGAATGACCGCATTACCGATTCTCTTTTAAATGGTGCGAAAGAGAGCTTGTTGGAGCATGGTGTAAAGGCTGAAAACATTCGCGTCCACTATGTGCCGGGCAGTTATGAACTGCCTCTCGGTGCCAAATGGATACTGGAGCAGACGAATGTCGATGCCGTTATCTGCATCGGCTGTATCATCCAAGGCGAAACCCGCCACTTCGATTTCATCGCGCAGGCGGTGGCCGACGGTATCATGAAGGTGGGGCTGAAATATTCCAAACCGGTGATTTTCAGTGTTTTGACCTGCAATACAATGGAACAAGCCGAAGATCGCGCTGGCGGCAAACATGGCAACAAGGGTGTCGAGGGGGCTGTTTCAGCATTGAAAATGTTATCATTAGAGGAACTGTTATAGATAATGGATAAACTACGTGTATGCTTCATGGGAACCCCCGAGTTTGCGGTTGCCACGCTCGATGCCGTCCGCAAAGCCGGATATGAGGTAGTCTGCGTGGTCACCACCCCCGACAAGCCTGCAGGTCGCGGTCAACAGATGCGCTGCTCCGACGTGAAACAGTATGCCGTCGAACACCAACTCCCCCTTCTGCAGCCGGAAAAGCTCAAGGAGGAGAGCTTTGTGGAGACGCTGCGCGGTTACCATGCCGATGTCTTCGTTGTGGTGGCCTTCCGAATGTTGCCGAAATGCGTCTATTCGATGCCGCCGTTGGGCACCTTCAACGTCCACGCCTCCCTGCTGCCCCAATATCGTGGTGCCGCGCCCATCCAACGGGCCATCATGAACGGCGAAACCAAGAGCGGTGTCTCCACTTTCCTGCTGGACGAACACACCGATACGGGAGAGCTTCTGCTGCAGAGAGAGGTGGAAATCACGCACGAGGACAATGCCGGTACTCTGCACGACAAGCTGATGGTGGCAGGTGCGGAAATCGCTGTCGAAACTTTACGGCAACTCGCTGCTGGGGAAACCCATCCGATGCCGCAGCCCGCAGCCGACGTGCTGAAACCCGCCCCTAAAATCTTCAAGGAGGACATGCTCATCCGTTGGGACGACACCGCCGAACACATCTACAACCATGTTCGCGGTCTATCCCCTTATCCCGCAGCCTTCACCCATATCGGATTCCGCACCTCTCCGGAGCAGCAGTGGAAACCCTGCGTTTTGAAAATTTTCGAGGTTGAAATCACCAATAGAAAAAGTACTCGAAAACCGGGGACAATCCTCTTTGACAAGGAGAAAAAACTGCTTGTTTCAACACAAAATTGCGACATTTTTGTCAAAATTCTCCAAATAGAGGGCAAAAAAAGAATGAAGACCGAAGATTTTCTTGCTGGGTTCAGAAAAGATAACTACACCGATTATCTTTTCTAATATAATATTCACCCATTATTGTGCGGACTTTATCAACTATTCGGACTTTTTATCCACATTCTGATATTGAGACTTCTTTTTTACAATTTTTATTAACTTTGTGGCTCAAACTCAGTATTAACCTTTTAAATTAAAAAAAATGAACAAGAGTGAATTAATCAATGCAATGGCTGAGAAGGCCAATTTAACAAAAGTTCAAGCTAAAGCTGCTTTGGAAGCATTTGTTGCAACGACAGAAGAGGCTTTGAAAAAGAAAGACAAACTCTCTTTGATCGGATTTGGCACTTTCAGCGTTCTCGATCGCAAAGCAAGAGTGGGTCACAATCCTGCAAACGGCAAGAAAATCAACATCCCTGCTAAGAAGGTTGTGAAATTCAAACCCGGTTCTGCATTTGCAAAAATGAAATAAATCATTTTTCGAAAAGGAAATAAAAAGCCCTGTCACAGGGCTTTTTTATTTGTAATATATATGAAGAGAATAGAGGACAAAAATTTGCGTGACAAAGTCGTTGCCTATCTGGAGCAATTCGTCACAGAAGAGCGGCAAGCGCGACTGACCGAGATATTGGCGAACCGCACCCGCCATGTCACCGTGGTGCTGGAGGATTTGTTCCAAACGCAGAACATCAGCGCTGTGTTGCGCACTTGCGACTGCTATGGCGTTCAGGACGTGCATGTGATCAAGCACCGTAATGAGTTCGAAGTTCACAAAGATATCAGTATGGGAGCCGACAAATGGCTCTCCATTCACCAATATCCTCAAAGCGAGCACAATGTGAAGGATTGTATCGATCGGTTGCATGAGCAGGGCTACTGGGTGGCCGCCACCTTGCCCGACGAGCAGAAGCGCACCATTTTCGACCTTCCGGTGGAGCGGAAAACGGCTTTTCTGTTCGGTACCGAACTGACCGGTCTCTCCGACGAAGCCATTCGATACGCCGACGGGAACGTGCTGATTCCGATGTACGGTTTCACGGAGAGTTTCAATATCTCCAACTCCGCGGCCATCATCCTTTCGCACTTCAGCGAGCGGATGCGGCATTCGGAAGCACAATGGCAGCTCCCCGCTGTGGAAAAAGAGGAGTTATATTTCGAATGGTTGCAAAAAAGTGTCAAAAACCCGGATGGGCTGATTGATTATTTCCTGAAGAATAGGCAATAGGGGTTGGGGTGGTTAGGCTCTTCCCCAAGCTTTCTTAATCACATTTTCCATAGAATTTTCGTCGAAACCGACCTCTTTGTAGAGATTCGGAATATCGCCGTGTGTGATAAACTGGTCGGGGAGTGCGATATGCATTAGATGCGGCCGTGTTGTGGAGAGGTTGCGCAAGTCGTCTCTTCGGTCGAGGAATTCGGAAATCTCAGAGAACAGACCTCCTTTTTCTGTACCATCCTCCACCGTGATCCAAACCGGATATTGTTCGGCAAACACATTCAATGCGCTCTCATCCAACGGTTTAAGGAATCTCACGTCGAAATGTGCAGGCTTCATGCCCTCTTGTTCCAACTTGTCGAGCACATGCGTCACGTTGTTTCCTAAGGGTCCTAATGTCAACATCAACACTTTCTCACCTTTGCGCAGCAGTTGTCCTTTCCCGATGGGCAGTGCTTGAGGTTCGTTGTGCCAGTCGATGAGCGACCCGCGTCCTCTCGGATAGCGAATCACGAACGGAAGTCCCTGGTTCTTTGCATTTTGGTATGCGGTGAGCATCAGATTGCGGAGTTCATGTTCGTTGAGGGGCGACGAGATAATCAGATCGGGAATGCAGCGCAGGAAGGCCAAGTCGAAGGCACCTTGGTGTGTGGAGCCGTCCTCGCCGACCAAGCCGGCGCGGTCGATGCAGAAGATGACGGGCAGCTTTTGCAGCGCCACATCGTGTACCACCTGGTCATAGCCGCGTTGCAGGAACGAGGAGTAGATGTTGCAGAACGGCACATAACCATCTGTGGCTAAGCCAGCTGAGAAAGTGACGGCGTGTTGTTCGGCAATGCCCACGTCGAACACTCGATTCGGGAACTCCTTGTCCATGATGGTGAGGGAGCAGCCAGTGGCCATAGCCGGTGTGATGCCGACCACCTTCTCGTCCTTGCGGGCGAATTCCAGAATGGTGTGCCCGAAAACATCTTGGTATTTAGGCGGTTGCTGTGTTGATTCACTCTTGATGATTTTGCCCGTTTCGGGATCGAACTGTCCGGGTGCATGGTATTGGGTCTGGTTCTGTTCAGCGGCTTCCAAACCTTTGCCTTTCACGGTGAGCACGTGGAAGACTTTCTGTCCGGGCAACGATTTGAGACCCTGCAGCATCTTCACCAGATAGACCACATCGTGGCCGTCGGCGGGGCCGAAATAGCGATAGCCGAGGCTCTGGAACCAGTTGCTGCCACCGAAGAGCCATCCTTTGATGGAGTTGCCCATCTTGCTGAAGAAGTTGGTGACGTGATTGGGGTGGTTTGTCCTGAAAGTGAAGAAGTTCCACATACGGTTTTTCATCCGGTTGTAGGCCGGGGAGGCGGTGATGGAGAGCAGATACTTGCTCATGGCACCGGTGCTCTTGTCGATGGAGATCTTGTTGTCGTTGAGGATCACAAGCATGTTGACATCGCGGTAGGGGGCTTGGTTCATGGCTTCGAAGGCCATGCCGCCGCCGATGGCTCCGTCGCCGATCACCGCAATGTGGTTGCGTTTCATGTTGCCTTCCATCTTCGCGGCCATGGCCATGCCCAACGCCGCCGAGATGGAGGTTGAGGAGTGGCCGGTGCCGAAGGCGTCGAATTCGCTCTCCTCGCGGCGCGGGAATCCGCTGATGCCGCCGTAGCGCCGGTTGGTGCTGAACAGCTCCTTGCGGCCGGTCAGAATCTTGTGCGCGTAGGCCTGATGTCCCACGTCCCAAATCAACTTGTCATTCGGTGTGTCAAAGACATAGTGGATGGCCACCGTCAATTCCACCACGCCTAAACTGGAACCGAGATGCCCGGGATGCTTGGATGTCTGCTCAATGATGAACTGGCGCAACTCATCGCAAAGCTGAGGCAACTTGTTGACCGGCAATTGGCGCAGGTCTTCCACCGAATTGATTGTTGACAACAGATTTTCCATTATTTTGCTAATACTTTTTGGTAGAAATCCGTGATTTTTTGTGCAATAACCGTATTGTTGTGGTGTACCGAGATGTAATGCTGTGCGTTTTCGCTGATAATGGTGCAGAGGTCGGGCATTGAAACGCATTTGTTGATGACGGCCACAAACTCTTCCGGAGTGTTGGCGATGAACAGATGCTTTCCGTTTTGAACGTCAAGGCCTTCCGCTCCGATGGAGGTGGTGATCACCACGCGACCCAACGCCATGGCCTCCACAATTTTGATGCGGATGCCGCTGCCCGAAAGCAAGGGCACCACCATGATGTCGTAATCCATCATGAACTCGTTGGCGTCGGGCACCGCTCCCACAACCTCCACATTGGGGTCTTCACGCTGCTTGAGCTTTTCGGGGATGTCGTGACCTGCCAAGGTGAAGGTCAGCTCCGGATGTGCCGCGTGGATTCCGGGCCACACCTCGTCCAGGAACCATTCGATGCCCTCCACGTTGGGCGACCAGTTCATGCTCCCGAGATGGAACAGGGAGGGATGGTCCGTGGCGATAAAGTCGTCATCTTCCATCTCGTAGTTGTCCACGTTGATGCCGAACGGGATGACAATGCCCGGCACTTGGGGCACTGTCTCGTGGAAAAAGCGGTAGTCAGGTTCGGAAATCGACATATACCCGTCGATTTCGTGCAGGATTTTCCGTTCCACGCGCAGAAGCTGGCGCGCATTCACCCGATAAGCAAGCTTCATGATAGGATTGCGTTCGTTTTCAGACAATCTCTCCCAAATCTGATGCTCAATATTGTGCAACCTCATCAGGATTTTCGCCTTGGAATGCTTCCGGAGAAGAGGAATGTAAGGAGCCATGTAGATGGACTCAATATGAATGATGTCGAAATCCTCTCTTTTCAGGATTTCAATCAGCTTGTTTGCCATGTTTTTGTGGTAAAACCGGCTGATTTGATAGGATTTTCCGGTGAAAAGGGTCTTGATAGCCTCGATTTTGTGCGGTGTGGTGTCGATGAACACCGATTCGAAACGCGTTTTTGTCAAATAGGATTGGGAGAATGCCGAGATGACGAAGGGGTGCTTAGGAGTGGCCACAGCGACCACTTTCACCTCCATTCCGCTGTCCAACAGGCACTGCGTGATGTTATGGATGGCGATGCAACCTCCGTCGATGGTGGGCAAAGGTGTCTTATGACAAAGTTGAAGAATCTTCATGTCTTTTTTTGGAAAATAGTTTTATATGTTTGAGTCTATCTACAAATTTAGCATAAGTGTCAGGTGAAAGCACGGCAGTGTCCATGGTTGCGTGATAGGTCAGGAACAAGCAGAGTGGAAGCAAGATAAACGATGACAGCCAGGTGCCGAACCAGACCGGCATAACGCTGCCTTTGGCGATTTTCTCCCCTATGACGGAGAGCGCGAAATAGACAACGAAGAAGAGGACTGTGAGCACCAACGGAATGGCGATGCCGCCTTTGCGGATGATGGAACCCAAGGGGGCACCGATGAAGAAGAAAAGCAGACATGCCACCGCGAGACGGTATTTGCGCTGCAATTCAATCTGGAAGTTCCACATGTTGGAGGTACGGTATGTGGCGTCGGTGTAGTTAAACTGCATGGAATAGATGAAGGAACGGGACGCATTCTCGGCATTGTTCAAAACCCGACTTCGTATGGCGTCGTCCATGTCGGTGAGCTTCAGCTGTTTCGAAACCTCTTGCGCCGTGAACTGCTCGTTGGCTCTTACAAAGCTGTTGTAATAATAGAGGTTGTTGAAGAAGACGTTGGCGGTGTTCTCTTCGATTTCCTGAATCTGCGCCTTCATCGTGTCGATTTGTTCGCTCAGTTGCTTGTTGGTCATGGCGGAGGAGTGCCCTTCGAAAAGCCCTGCATCGGCTTTGTTCAGTGCGAAATCGGACATGTCGAAACGTTTGTACTGCTTGTCGAACGTGGCGCGCATGAGCGGCATCTGCACTCGTTTGCCGCGACTCACCCCCATGGAGGAGGTTTCGTCCCAATAAGAGCCGTTTCTCAAAGTGAAGAGCAGGTAGTGCTTGTCTTCCGTCACCGACATGTTGCCGGATTCGGCATAGGTCACACAGGTGTTTCCCTGCCGTTTGGAGTGGTCGTAGATCAGGATGTCCTTCACTGTTTCGCCGTCGGGCATCTTTTTGCCCACGAGGATGGAGTAGTTGTCGAAACCGTCGTAGAAGACACCTTCCTCGATGTTGAGGGCCGGTTTCTGTTCTTGGATATCATACAGCAACATTCTGAGTTTCAGTGTTGCACGAGGAATCACCTGGTCGGAAACAAGAAAAGAGACGATGGTGATGAGCACCGTCAGAAAGGCCAGCGGGGTCATCATTTTGCGTGTGGAGATGCCTGCGGATTTCAAGGCGACGATTTCGTAACGCTCGCCCATGTTGCCGAAGGTCATCAGGGAGGCCAGCATCACCGCCAACGGGAACGCCAAAGAAGAGAGCGAAACTGCCGCATAGAACAGCAGTTTCAGCATCACGGTCAGTTCCAGACCTTTGCCCACAAGCTCGTCCACCCATTTCCAAACGAACTGCATCAGCAGCACAAACAATGCCACGAAGAAGGTCAGGAAAAAAGGACCGAGAAAGTTTTTGCAAAGGTATTTGTTGACGATTTTCACGGGAGAAAATATTAGTAATCTCCCAACGTCTCAGGGAGTTGAGCCAAAGCCGCAGCCGCTTGCTCGTCGTTCGGCGGCGTACCGTGCCATTTGTGCGTGCCCATCATGAAATCAACACCCTGACCCATTTCGGTCTTCATCAGGATGACGATGGGCTTCTGGTTGCCGGCGAGTGTTTTGGCCAGTTTCAGCGTCTGGATGCAGCTCTTGATGTCGTTGCCGTTCATGTCGAGCACCAGCCACTGGAAAGCCTCGAATTTGGCGCGCAGATTGCCGAGATTCATCACGGCATCGGTGCTTCCGTCAATCTGTTTTTTGTTATAGTCAACTGTAACGATAAGATTGTCAACGTGTTTTGCGCCTGCAAACATAATAGCCTCCCAGTTCTGGCCCTCTTCCAGCTCACCGTCGCCCGTGAGAGTATAGACCAGATGTTTGTCCTGGTTGGCCTTTTTGGCCAATGCCGCACCAATGGAGACAGAGAGTCCCTGACCCAGTGAGCCGGAAGCCACACGGATACCGGGAAGGCCTTCGACAGGGGTGGGGTGTCCTTGCAGACGAGTGCCCAATTTGCGGAATGTGGCCAGCTCCGACACGGGGAAGTAGCCTCTGCGGGCCATCACGCTGTAAAGCACCGGACTGATGTGGCCGTTGGAGAGGAAGAACATGTCCTCGCCGTTGCCGTCAACAGTGAAATGCTCGGGGTCGATATCCATCACCTCGAAATAGAGGGTGGTCAGAAAATCCGCGCAACCCAGCGAACCGCCCGGATGCCCTGATTTGGCTCCGTGTACCATGCGGATAATGTCTCTGCGCACTTGTGCAGCAGTATCTTGTAATTTGTTGATTTCCATAACGATATATTAATGTTTAAATATTCCTGTATTTAATATGTTTCTTATTTCAAATGTGCGGCAAAGGTACATAATATTCCCGAAAAAAACACAAGGCGGCAGAGAGAAATTTTAACGCACCACGCGGTCGGCATTTTGCGCGATGAAGCTCTTCCAATTGGTGGCGGCGGACTTGCCGAAGATCACCTTGTGCTGCAGGTGGTGGCAGACGGCGACGGCCAATGCGTCCGTGGCATCGAGATACTCGATCTGTCCCGAAATGGGGTACATGTGGCAGAGCATGGACGAGACCTGCTCCTTGGAAGCGTTGCCGTTTCCTGTGATCGACTGCTTGATCTTGCGCGGCGAGTATTCGAACACTTCCATCCCCGCGTGTAAGGAGGCGGCGATGACAACCCCCTGCGCACGGCCCAATTTCAGCATCGACTGCACGTTCTTGCCGTAGAAAGGGGCCTCAATAGCCAGTATGTCAGGATGATACTGTTTAATCAAACCGTTTATCTTTTCATAGATGTATTTCAGTTTGGAGTAGGCATCGGGCAGCTTCTTCATCTGCAACACGCTGAGCACCTCCACGTTGGATTTGTTCAGTTCGGTCTCCAACAGAGCGTAACCCATGATATTGGTGCCGGGGTCCACCCCCAAAATCCTGCGTTTTATCGTTTGCTCATCCATGACTCTTGATGTTATGCCTTCAGTCCTGAACCGTTATTTCTGAAAACAAAGCCGGTTGTTTTCGTAATCGATGACAGCTTTGTGATTCACGCAGAAGTCGTTCCCCAAAATCATCTGTACTGGTTTCTGTTTCAAAGTTTGGTAAGCCGTGTTGATGTGCATGAAATCGATCACCGCGATGTTTTCCAAACGTCTCATGTGGTAACGGCCGAGCTTGAAATCAGGCAGATCGGCCACCAGCACTTCGAAATCCGAACCGCCGATGCCGGCGTTCACGCCCTCGTTGGTCTCCATTTGCAATTCGGGAAGAATCTGATTCACAAATTGTTTGTCAACACAACTGTGCGATGCGCCCGTGTCTAACACGATGCGGATTTTCACCCCTGCCACAGAACCGTTCAACAGCGTGTGGTAGTCGCCTTTTTCTAATTCCACTATTTTTAATGATGATTTGTACATTGTCTTTTGTTAGCCAAGCTTTTGCCCGTAGCAGGGTTGCTTAAGGAACCCGTTTGTGTTACAGCCAGTGCTTCTTGATGAAAAACACAATCAAAATCACCGAAATCAGCAAACAGATCCCGATGACATAGAGGAAAGCAAAGGGGGAGTTCGCCATAGGAAGTCCGACATTCATGCCGTAAAGTCCTGATATAAAGGTCAAAGGCAGCACAATAGTGGAGATAATCGTGAGCATGCGCATGATTTCGTTGGTTTTGTTCGCCTGCAACGAATCGAATGTGCTCGACAAACCTGCAACCAACTCGCCGTAGTCATCGACCATATCCCACATCTTCTGGTAGAAGTCCAAAATATTGCCCCAGTATTCTTCCATGTCGTCGGCGAACCCTTTCACCTCGCCGCTCTCAAACATCTTGAACAGACGGAGTTGCGGTTTAAACAGGGTGTTCATCTGGATGATGTTCTTGCGGATGATGGAGATCTGTTCAATGATTTTCTCCGATTTGCTGCTGAACAGCTCGCGGCTGATGAAGTCGATCTGTGTGCCCAGCCGCTCCACGATGAGGAAAGTCTCTTTCATCATTCGGTAGAGAATATGGTAGAGCATGGCGTCGGAGGTGCCGCTGATTTCGTCCTCGTCTTCCGGTTCGGGGTCGATTTTCTTCAGATTGAAGAGATCCTGCACCACATAGTGCGAATTGCCGACGGTGATGAGGTAATCCTGACCCCAGAATATCTTGGTCTCCTCGGTTTTCACCAAATTGGTGCGCTGGTCGAGCAGCGGAAAATGAAGCACCAGGAAGAAATAGTCGTCGTAAATGTCGATCTTGGGGCGCTGTACAAAGCTGGAGCAGTCTTCTATGTCCAAGGGGTGGAAATGGAAGTTATCTCGCAAGAAATCCAAATCTTCAACGGTCGGATTGGTGATGTGATGCCATTTGTATGCACCGAAATTAATGGTGTCAACCATAAGATAACCTCCTTTCTTTTAATTGGTTAGAAAAATCTATACTACATCTTTGCGCAAAATTTTTACAGCCTGCAAAGATACACTTTTTTTGAGCGGTTTCCGATACTTCTTCTTGAGTTTTTGTTGCATTTAAAAAAATGTATTTTTGCCGCTGTTTTTGATTTATCATCATTATAATTGTAAGAGTATGAGAAGTAATGTTTTAAGAACAATCCTTGTGTTAAGCATCGCTGCTTTCTGCGGCTTGGGTTCTCTTTCCGCACAAGAGCAGCAAGACAAGAAGATCGCCTACAACTTCATCAATGAATATGGCTTTTTCATCGGGAAGAATGTGGGTTGGACGGGCGTGTTCGTGAACGGCGTCGCTTTCAAGCAGAACGATGTTCTCGGCATAGGTCTTGGCTACGGTTTGAACACCGCCTCTTTTCAGGAAGTGCCCATCTTTCTCAACTACCGTCACTATTTCGACAGAGGCAAAACCCTGAAACCGCTCATCAACGTGGCGGCAGGTGTCGGTCTCCACTTCTGGAATGATGAAGTCGGCATGCCCGTCTACGACCCGTATGGTCATATCAGCTATTACGAATATGAGGAAGTCGGCAATCACGGAGTAGGTCTGTATGCCACCATTTCCGGCGGTTTCCGCGTGAAGGCGCTCTCCTTCACCGGCGGCTTCTTCTTCAGAACCTTCCCGAACCAGCAAGGATTCAACGGCGGTATCGAAGCCAAAGTCGGCTATACCTTCTAATGGTTCGATTGAACGGATATCTTTCCGTGCATCAATACTTTAACAATCCCTTCCCAGTAGCCGAAACCATAACTGCAATGGATGGAGGCGAAGATGACGGGCATCCATAAAATGTCCGGCAAGCGACGGGTGCACCGCACTCCGGCCAAAAGACCGATAAGGATGTAAAGTATTAACACTGAGGTGTATATCCACATTATGGCAGAGCTGAATAAGCTGAGCAACCCTCCGACGACAAGTCCGGCCAAAAACAAGGGCGGAAAGAATTGCCGGAGGGTTGTTGGTTTCTGTAACTTTTTGTTTACCAATGGTTTGAACAGCCCGTACTGATAAAACATCTTCGCTGTTTTGCTGATGGAGTCGCGGGCGAAATAGTCAACCACCACTTGCGGCAGCAACAATATCTTGCCCCCATTTTGGATAATCCTGCCGTTGAACTCGTCGTCCTGGTTACGTACCAGTTCTTCGTCGAAATAGCCGATTTTGTCGAAAATGGCGCGATGGAAGCAGCCGAAAGGCACGGTGTCCACCCACATTTCGTGTTCCGCCCCGACGCGGAAGTGGGAGTTGCCCATACCGAATGATGAGCTCATGGCATGCGCGATGGCTCTGCAAACGGAGGTCTCTTTCGCCGGCAGGGTGTTGCAAACCCCGCCGACATTGTCCGCGTCACTGTTCCGCAACTTGTTGACCAACACGGAAAAATAGTCCGCAGGGTACTTGGAGTGGGCATCCAGGCGCACGATAATATCCCCTTGTGCAGCACGTATTCCTGTGTTCAATGCCACGGGTGCAGTGTGCATCGGGTTGTCCAACAGTCGGATGAATGGATATTGGCGACCGTATTCCATGACGATGTCGCGGGTGCGGTCGGTGCTCATGCCATCCACGAATAATACCTCCATCTCATCATGCGGATAATCCTGATTGACAATGGATTGAATGCAAGCTTCGATACGGCGCTCCTCGTTATATATGGGGCAGATGACGGAAATCATATTAGTGCTTGGTGATTTGAATGTTGGGATAAATGGAGATGTATTTTTGGGCGATGGTGGGCCAGCGGAACGATTCGAAGGTTTCGGCCGGCAGGGTTTTGTAACGGTCTGGTTGACCGAGTAGTAGATCTAACTTTTCTGTTATATCTTTGCTGCTCAAAGGATTAACGCTTTCGCCGACCTTTTCGGAGAACATGCCGTCGATAGCCTCTCCGCGGCTCCACATCACCGACAAACCTTGCGACAGCGCTTCTAAATAGACCAGTCCGAATGTTTCTGATTTCGAGGGCATCACAAAGATGCTGTTGGCCCGGTAGAGATTTTTCATCTTTTCCAAATCGGTGATTTTGCCATGGTATCTGATCCAATCAAAACGCGCGGCCATCATTTCGAACACCTGTTCCTCGTTATCGCCGCCTTCGCCTGCCACATCGAATATCAAATTAGGGTATTTGCCGCGCAACGCCTCCATCGCGCGAATCAGTCGCGGAAGGTTTTTGTTGCGGTTGAAAATGCCCGCATACATTACACTGTGTGGATCATCCAGATTTCTTTCGGTTTGTAAGTTTTGGATCCAGAACTCGTTGATGCCGTTGGGCAGCACCAGGGACTTTTGGTTCACCTCATTCTTCATTCCTAACAGGGTAGGGTGGGCGAGCAGGCGCTTGCGTAGCGCAGGGGCGATGAAAACCACCTTGTCGGCAAGCTGCATCACCCCGCGGTGAACCCACCACAGGTGCGGCATGTAGCGCAGGAAGGCGTTCATGTCGCAGTTGCGCACCGCCACAATGTAGGGGATGCCGTGTCGCTGGCACAACTCCATGGCCACCATGCCGTCGCTGAACAGTGTCGTGGCGTGGCAACAGGAAATCTGGCTCAGATCCACCGTTTTCTCGATTTCGCGGACAGTGCGGTCAATCTTGTGGAAGAAAAAGAGCTTATGCAGCGGTTTCAGGATGTGGGCATACTGAATAGTGGTGTGTTCCCCTTCGAAACGATGGTTTTCGGGTGTGGCTTTCTGCACTGGCGAGAAGACGATTTGGTCAACCCCGGCTTTATCCAGCTCTTGGTATAAATTCGAATGTACTTTGCTATAAAAGAAGTCGTTGCAGATGTGTAACACCTTGCCGCCTTGCTTCGGCTGCTGACATTTCTGACCGCTGTCGGGGCGCAGCGAGAATCCTAACAACAGGAAGGCGAGCATTTGCACGAGTCCCGGACCGTAAGGAAAGTTGGGCTCTGCAAAGCTGATGAGCAATGGAACGCAGCATACAATCCATCCCGCTTGTCGGATTTGCGATTTCCGGGATCGGAAGACCTCTACCAACGTGCTGATTCCGAAATAGATATAGAACAACAACAGAGGGATGGCAAAAAAACTGTAACGCGCTAAGCGCAGCAGCGGATAGTTGTGGATGAACGGGATTTTCATCGGGTTTTTCAGCTCCTCCATCGAATGGTGGTGCATGATGATGTCCATGCCCTTCTGGTTGCGGGCCCAACGACGGGTGGTGAGGTCGTTGATACCGCTTCCGCTCTTGCCGCCGTGCATGAAGGTGTTCAGTTCGTCGCTGATGAACCCGTTGTATATGATGTAACCAATGAGAAGGAGGCTCAGGACAGTCAGGATGGTTTTCACATTCCACTTGACATTGAAGTCGGCCTCTTTTGCTGTGATTAGTAAGATCATGGCTATCAGTGCGAAACAGTCGGCACGAGCACGGATGAGCACGATGGAAAGCAATGCCAGGAAGGTGACCACGAAGTAAGGGACACGCTCCTCTTTGAGCTTTGTCCCGAAGTAGAAACAGGCCGTCGCACCGATGGCCACCATGGCTCCCACCTGGTTTTTGCCTTCGTCAAACATATAGTGCTCAGGCACATACAGCCCGCCTGCGTAGAAGATGCTGTTGCACAGCGTGACCGCAATCATCAATACGGTGTAGCCGTAGCTGATGTTTGCCCACTCGCGTTCGTTCCAATCCAAACCCGACCCAATCGACAGCGTGATCATCGCGATCACGAGCTGCACAATATCCGAAGTCCGGACAGGTATAATAAGGAAAACCAACAGCATACATGCGATGGTGAGCAACAGTAGCCGCACAAACCGCATGGACATGAAGCGGGTCAACGAGAAGGTCAGCACAAACGCCGCCGCCGTCATAGCCATGATGGCATATCGCATGATGTAGTATATGGGAGTCAGATAAATCCACGGAAGAAACATGATTGTGGAAAGGCACAATATCGTGGCTACCAGTGTCTTGGCGATTTTCTGTTTTTGCATTCTTGTTGTTAGTTTAGGGTTTAAGGTTTAGGGTTTAAGGTTTGGTCAGGCAGTTGTACCATGCTGCCGAAAAGGAGATCGCTCTCGGGCAGCCGTCCGTAGTCGAAGCCGCCGCCCGGGGTGAAGGTGAGCTCGCCGAAATAGGCGTGCCCGCGTTCGAGGTAGAAGTCGGCACGCACAAACGGGAACGGCTTGGAGAGCGTTTCGGCATATTCGAACAGCTGGTCCATACCTTCTGGCTTCGGGATGGTGAACCCTTCCGGTGCCGCTTTCCCCTGACGGTTAAGGCGTTGCAGATGCCAGTCGCGGTCGAAGAAGTAGAAAGCCGGCTTCTGACCCTCCTCGCGCCCGATGCAGCAGAGCACATATTTCGCCACTCCGTTGAAACAGTAGAATTTGTAATCCACAGGCGAATTGCCGCGTTCCGGTTCGATGAATTTTTCGCAAAGCAGTACTTTTTCCCTGAAATTGTACTGCGGTTCCGCGGCGATAAGGTGGAATTTGAGCTTTCCGAAGCGTTTCAGGTCGCGAATTGCCGCCGCTTTGTCCAGCTTTTGCTTGTCCGGACAAACCACGTTGCCGCCGTTGCCGAAGTTCCATTTCAACACAAACTTGTCGGGCAGCGCTTCCCAGTCAATCTCGTCCGGGTCGCGGTAGGTGGCCGTCACCTCTGTCAAAATATGCCCCAGACCCTTCTCCTCCACATAATCGCGCACCCGCAATTTGTCGGCACACTGCATTACCAACTCGTTGTCATTGTAGTAATTCAGCTTCATCCACTGGATCTTCTCGTCCAGCGTCTGCGGATTCTCCAAGTCCGGCTTCCGATGATGACAGAGCCGGAACAACAGATTGATCGTCCATTTAGGAGAGATTGTCGTCAGCAGATAACGAAACCATATATTCGGGGTAGATCTTAACTCCATAATTCTTATTTTCTGTGGATGATTTTGGCAAAAATGCCTAAATAGGTGTTTAACTCCTCCATTTTCAACCATTTCGCAATCAGAAGGTAGAGGCCTGTATAGAGGATGATTTGTATCAGCATCGTGAGGTAGATATGACAGGGCAGGATGCGTCCGAGGGCGTAGGTCAGCGAACCGACGAGGAGTGCGAGTAACAGGACAGCGCCAAAATCACGTAACTGTCTGAAAATTCCGTAGTTTATCAATTTTTTGTTAACTAAAGCGTTGATAATGAAGCTGATATAAGCAACGCTTGCCACTGCCCACAACAGTCCAAAGATGCCGAACTTCATGCCGATCAGAATCAGGGCAATGCCGATCATGCGTTTGAGAATTTGAATGGTAAAGTAGATTTTTCCTTTTCCCAACGATTTGATTACGTTTGTGTTAAGGGTGTTTACAGCGTAAATAAGTCCTGAGATGCATAAAATTTGGAAGTAGGGAGCGGAGGCTTCCCATTTGCTGCCGTAGAGCAAGCAGATGAGCGGTTGCGCGACAATCATGAGCAGAATCATCATCGGGAAGTTGAGGAAGGTGAGGGCTTTGGTGCTTTTGCGGACACCTGCCAACAGACGTTCTGAGTCGTCCTGAAGGCTGGAGAAGGCGGGGAAAGTCACATCATTGACGATGGAAGAGAGTCCCGTGACGGGTATTTCCTCCAGTTTCTTGGCTTGGGAAAAGTATCCCAAGTCGCTGGCGGAAAACCGTTTGCCGATGATGAGCCCTTGCAGATTGGTGTAAAGCGTTTCGGCCAAAGAGGAGAGCAGCATCAGTCCGCCGAAACTGAACAGACTCTTGAGCGAGTCGAGGCTGAACTCCCAGGAGGGTCGCCAAGAGCTCATCTTCCAGAGTAGCAGTACGTTGACAATGGAAGCGAGGATGGCGGAGGCCACCAGACTCCACGGTCCGAAGCCACGCAGTGCCAATGGGATGGCGATGAGTGTTCCCGCCAAAGCCGCCGCCATGTTCCGGATGGATAACGCCTTGAAATTCATCTGTTTCTGCAACTGAGTGTATTGTACGATGGAGAACGATTGGATAATCAGTACCACACTTTGCACCCTCAACAGAGGTTTCACCAAAGGCAATGCGTAGTAATCGGCGATGAGCGGTGCGGAAACATAGAGGATGAGGTAAAAAACCAGGGCCACGGCCAAATTCCAGTAGAAAACGGTCGAGTAATCGCGGCGTTCGGGGTTCTTTTTCTGGATGAGTGCGGCTCCTAACCCGCCTTGTATGAAGATGTTGGAGACAGCGAGAAAGATGGCCAGCATGGCAATGGCCCCGAAGTCCTCCGGCATGAGGAGTCGGGCGAGCACGAGGTTGGTCAGGAAGTTGATGGTCAACGTCCCCACCTTTCCCACGGCACCCCACATCATGCCGAAAACCGTTTTGTCTTTCAGGTTATCTCCCATCTTGGCTACTCAATGGCGTTGCGGATATCTTCTTTGGAAACAGTCTCTTTGTCAAGTAAATACTGTATCGTCCGGGCCGATTTCCGGAAGTCTTTTCCCAAAAGCGAACCCGCTAAGGTGAGGATAGAGTCGGCGATGGAGGTGTCGGTGCCGACCACGTGACCGATGGAAGAGAAGAGCCCCAAACCGTTGGGCACATCTTCGTTGAGGTAGCGGTGGTCAATCATTGCGGGACCTTTGTTGGCCGCTTTGGAGAAGTCTCGGAACACCTCCATGGCGTCGCGGGAGAGGTCGCGCTCGTTGCGCCACTTGGCCGCCTCGAAATAGTTGAGCGGTTCGCAACCGAACTCACGTAACAGGCTGTTCTTCTGATCATCGAAGTCGCCGATCACCTTCAGGACGGAGGGCGTGAAGGCCTCCTTGTACATCCAGAACTCCCCGTGACTGTGCTCGATGCGCGCGGCCGAGAAGAGCATCCCGATGGGGTGTACGATCATGTTCGGGTTGTGCATCGCGGATTCCAGAATGTGCTTGCGAAGGTATTTGGTGTTCTCGAACAGACCGGAAAAGAGACCGACCAGCCGTTCCGATTGCGAAACGGGCAGCGCGGATACGGCGTTCCGCGGGTTATAGAAGGTGACGCGGACAAACAGGTCCATGATGCGGCCGTTGTAGGCGGTCGTTTCCCATTCGCTGTAGATGACGTCCTTGTGGATATGCTTCTTGAAAAGCAGACTGCCCATATAGCCGGGAACCAGCACAATGATCTGATTGTCTTTTACATACGGGGCAATCTTCTTGGCCACCTCTTCGTGGCAAAGCGTGGTGGTCATCACCATGATGATGTCGGCGAAGGAGACGGCCTTCTCCACATCGCGGGTGATGAAGGCAGGCTTGGCGAAAAAGAAGCGGCCATGGTTGGTCTCATCTTTCACATTGAAGCCGCCTTCTTGCTGCATCAACTCGAAAAATTTCCCATTTACCGAGTCCGAAGTCTTCAACAATCCGACCTCTATATTCTGTTCAATCAGCTTTGCGGCGTGCACTAGACCGGAATTTCCGCAGCCGATGATCGTGATTTTCATAAGAGTACTTTATTAAGTATCAATAAATCAATAATATACAAAAACGATATTTGTCTGATATAAAACAACAAAAATAAGATTTTTCAAATAGGCTTCGACATTTTAACAATTATTAAGATTCAAAAATACTAATTGCGGACTTTTCGCGTTACTTTAAACTTTCAAAAAGAAAATTGTATTTTTGCAGGTTTAAAAAAATAACGTTTTAGAGAGAGATTATTACTCATGGATAAACAGAAAACAAGGCGATTGACTCCCGACAAGGTGAGTTACCATATATTGCTGGCCATCTTGGTCACCGTGGTAATCTTTGTGCTTACCATCCTGTTTCTCAGACTCTTCACTCGGCATGGACACGAAATCGAGATGCCTTCCTACGCCGGCCGTTCCGCTGAGGAATTGACTCAGAATGGCAGGGCTGAAGGGTTTGTCTTTGTGGTGAGCGATGAACTTTATGAGAACGGTGCTGTACCCGGCACTGTCCTGAAACAGAATCCGCAGCCTGGCGAGAAGGTAAAGAAGGGCCGTAAAGTGTATCTGACCGTGGCCGCCTCTGAACCTCCTACAATCAAGATGTTGGAACTGAGAGACTTGTCGCTTCGACAGGCGCAAATCATGATCGAGTCGCAAGGCTTGGTGCTGGATCGCATCATCGAGAAACCGAGCCCGTATGAAAATGTGGTGCTGGAGGTGCTTTACAAGGGGCACTCCATCGCTCAGGGCACTCCCATCAAGCAGGGTGAGAAAATCATTTTGGTAGTGGGCAAGGACATCGGTGATCTGCCCGACAGTACGGAAACCGCCACTTCAGAAAATCAAATGTAACAACCATATTGACAAATTAAATTTATGAATTACAGATTGAAAATCAGCACTTTGTTATTTATTCTGATCCCTTTCTTCGGTGTTTCCCAAGAAATGCTCACGGGCACTGTGCAGAACCCCGTCATCGTGAAAGCGGCCAAGAAATGGATCCCCAAACAACGCGGCGGAGAGTCTTTGAGACTGCCTTTTGTGGATGATTTCTCCAACTATTCAGGATACCCGGACAATCATTTGTGGGAAGACCGTCAAGGTTTTGTCAACACCGGATTTGCCGTGCTTCCGCCGAGTATCGGGGTGGTCACCTTGGACGCACTGAACGAATACGGCCAGGTCTATCCTCGGGCCGCCCGTACCCCTTTCCCCGCGGACACGCTGACCTCCCGCCCGATTCGTCTGGATAGCAACTTCCTGCAAAACAGACCCATGCTTGTTTCGGACTCGCTCTATTTTAGTTTCTATTATCAACCTGCTGGTGCCAGCAGGGATCCGGATGCTGGCGGTTGGGAAATTGTCGGGGACGCACCCGAACATTCCGACAAACTGGTGCTTGAGTTCGGATACGCCACGGGCGACACCGTCTTGGCCGGCTTCGTCTATGGCGAATATATTATTGAGGAGGGACAATATTATTCGCCGGGCGACTCTATTGAAAATCCCTTTATCCCGGGTACGTACTACGTCTTCCAGACGGATGCCTATGCGGGGGAAGTCATTCTGATGCCTGTGGATTCCATCTTTGAGGAAGAGTATGTCTGGAACGAAGTTTGGTCCTCTTTCGGTTGCCAGGTGAGTGAATGGTTGGACGAGAACCCGCTGGAATATTTCAAGCAGGTGATGATTCCGATTACCGATCAGCAGTATTATCGTGACAATTTCCAGTTCCGTTTCAGAAACTTTGCCAGTCTGGATATTGATTCTTGGACAAGCGCCAATATCGTGGGCTGGTCGAGCAACTGTGACCAATGGAACATCGACTATATCCGGCTGGATCTCAATCGGCGGATCAACGATATTTACCCGAACGATGTGGCCTACGTGTCACCTTCTATCTCGACACTGAAGGAATATCAGGCGATGCCATGGAAACAGTATCGTCCTTCGGACATGATCACGCGATTCCACAATGACCTGAGCAACCTTTCAAGTAGCGTCAAGAACACAAGCTACACTTTCAACATCGTTAAGAATCATGCGCAGACCATCTATGTTTCCCCGTTGAACAACGAGAACGCGCAGCCCTATTATCCTCATGGATTGCACGATGCCGTGTATCACGTCTCTCCGCTCTTGGAAATGGAGTACGAGTATGACAACATGGACAGCGCAGTTTTCACCATCACGCACATTTTCAGCATGGTGGGTGCCAACGACGAGTGCAGAACGAATGACACCTCCCGTTTTGAACAGAAGTTCTACAACTATTACGCTTACGATGATGGCACGGCCGAGGCCGGCTACTGTCTGCTCTCGACCATGTCGAACCCGGAGGCTTCCTTTGCCGTGAGATTCACGCTGGCTGAACCAGACACCCTCCAGGCGGTGCGGATGTGGTTCAACCATACACTCAATGACGAGAATGTGGCGCCCTTTACCCTGATGGTATGGGACGACAACAACGGAATTCCCGGCAACGTGCTTTATGAAATGTCGTCCCAACTGCCCGAATTTGCCGAAGATTACTTGGATTTTGTACCCTACTATTTAGACGAGCCCCTTCCGATCTCCGGAACCTTTTATGTGGGATTCCACCAAAACCACGATGTGCAGCTGAATATCGGTTTCGACCAGAATAATGACGCTTCCGGCAAATTCTTCTACCGTACAACCGCCCATTGGAATGCCTCTTTCTACAAAGGTGCGCCCATGATTCGTCCTGTTGTGGGCAAATCGTTCGACCATTCAGGAATCAAACCTCACGAAAAACAACAGGATATCACCCTTTATCCTAATCCAACCAAGGGTGTTGTTTATGTTAAATCTACTGATTTTGAAGAAGATATGAACTATATGATTATGAATGCGTACGGACAGTGCCTGGAGACAGGCATGCTGCATTCCCAGGAATTGTCGTTGGCAAAATATCCTGTTGGCATCTATTTCATACAGCTCTCCTCCAACAACCATCCTGTAACCACCCGAAAAATTATCAAACAATAATTATGAAGTTTAATTTAACCAGACCTTTGGTCTTTTTTGATTTGGAAACAACCGGCTTGAATGTCGGAAAAGACAAAATAGTTGAGATTTCTTTGCTGAAAGTCATGCCCGATGGTGAGGAGATCTGTCGCACCGAGTTGATCAACCCGGGTGTTCATATCCCCGAAGAGTGTTCCGCCATCCATGGTATCACGGATGAGGACGTGCGAGAGAAACCTACGTTTGCCCAATTGGCCGACGACCTGTTGGCTTTTATCGGCGATGCGGACCTTGCCGGCTTCAACTCCAACAAATTCGATGTCCCGTTGTTGGTGGAGGAGTTTCTGCGCTCTGGTCGCCGTTTTGACCTGAGAAATCGTTATCTGATTGATGTTCAGAATATTTTCCACAAAATGGAACCGCGTAATCTCGTGGCGGCTTATAAATTCTACTGCAATGCCGACCTGACTGATGCGCATCAGGCAACGGCCGACACCAAAGCCACTTACGAGGTGCTGAAGGCACAGTTGGAACGCTATGATGGCGTGGAGTACACCGACCGGCACACAAAACGCACATACGTGCCCGTGCAGAACGATGTGAAGGCGTTGAGTGCATTTACCACCGAACGCCAGACTGTGGATTTGGCCGGACATATTGTGATGGATGCCCAACAGCGTCCTGTATTCAATTTCGGAAAGCACAAATCAAAACCCGTGATTGAGGTTTTCAAAACGGAACCTGCCTACTACGATTGGATGATGAAAGCCGACTTCCCGCTCTATACCAAAGAGGTTATCACACAGATTTATCACGAGGCCGCTTTGGAGAAGAAGTTTGCCAGACAATAAGTTAGATATTATTCTTTGATTCTCAATGTTTTACGGATGATTTTGTTGATTTCATCCGATATTTTCCATTTATAGCAAACCCAAACAGCAACCACCAGCAGGAACAGACTCCTCACGATGGATTCTGAAAGGAAAGCCGCCTTTTCTGAGCACGGTAGCTTAAAGAAGACGGTGCCGATGAATCTTTGGCATAAGTAGTTCAATATCACCAATCCTATAAAGATGACAATGACTCTGACATGCCTCAAAGATAAAATATTGATGTTTAATTTGATTTTGATCAAGATCAAGAGTAACAGGTGGAATAACGTGTAGGAGAGCAATTGTGACACGGCGGCGCCGTCCATACCCATTCTTGGGATCAATAATACGTTGAGCAGAATGGCGGAACTGGTGAGAATGAGCGTGAAAATGAGCGACCAATAGTAATATTTGGAGTAATTCAGTGCACTGGAACTGACAAACAGAGTGGAGCCTATGATCTTGGCAATGCCCAAAAGCACAACCACGCTTTTTCCGGCTTCGTATTGTTCGCCGTTAGGCAAGATCATGAACAATGCGTCGATATTGATCCAGATAAAGAAAAAAATGAGCGCGCTGGAGAGCATCAAGTGCAAAGACACTGATTTGCAGAGCTTTTCGGCATGAGCGTAATCTTTGTTTTTGAAGCATTCTGAAATTTCGGGTTGCACAATGGCATTGAGCGACCGGTTTGGCACCTCCACTACCGTGGCGATATAGTTGGCGATGGCGTAAATACCGGTGAAAGAAAGACCCATCCCGGCGCTCAAAAAGAAAGTGTTCAGCATCGGCATCACATTCACTGTGATGGCATTCAACAGCAGAAACAGGGTGTAGAATCCGATATCCTTCAACAGAGGTTTTGTGAAGATCTTGAAATCGGGTTTAAAAGAGATCTTTCCCAAGGAAAACAGGTAGAGGAAATCGACAACGGCGGCGATGAAGTAGGTGATGCAGAACCCGATAACCAAGCCGTCCAGGTCAATGACATGCCAATAACCGTACAAAAGATAGGCAATCAAAAGACCCACTCGTACACCCACTTCTCGTACGAATTTCGGTATCACTATGCGCATCAGCACATTGGCGTTGGCCTCGAAAACACCCTGATAGAGCATGAACAGGGCTAACGGGAATACGAATCTGTAATAGTTGACGAACAGCTCGGAATGCTTTGAGAATGTTTGGACGATAGTGTTTTGCAGCAGCTTGGCTACCAGCAAGAACACCAAAAAACCTACCAGAGGCACGACGAGTGTCCAGAAGAAAAAGCCGTGGTGCTTTTTCTCTTCATCCTTGAAAAAGGGAAAGAACCGGATGATGGATGCCCCCGTTCCAAGTTGGGCGAAGCTGGAGAACAGGATGGCGGCATCTATCAACACTCGTGACAGACCGATCTCCTCCTGCGTCAGGTAGGCGGTCAGCACGAAAAAAGTGGTGAGAAAGCCGATGGCTATTCCCACATAATTGACGATGGTGCCTCTGATACTCTGTTTAATGACTATGCCCATGATGTGTTGTTTTTTTTCACCGTGACGATGTTGTCGTCTTTGCAATCAGAGGAGCAATGGTGACAGGGACTACTTTTTGGGGATTTTCAGTTTCTGCCCTATTTTGATGGCATCCTTGTTTGTGAGATTGTTGTATTGGGCGATGTCATTCGCAGTGGTGCCGTAACGTCTGGCAATGGAAGAGAGGGTGTCGCCCTGTCGGATGGTGTAAGAGGTGTAGTCGGGTTGTTGTTGCACGGGTTTGATTTCAGGTTGAGTTTTGACAGGGACGGGTCCGCCGATGGTGTCGGATGTGGAGGATGAGTCCGTCGTGTTTCCCGAGATCAGTTTTGTGCTGTCCTGCGTTGGTTTGGCGTTCGGGTTCGGTACCATCACCGTTGTGCCTTTTTTCACGATCAGCTTCTGACCGACCCGGAGACTGGTGCTGCGTAAATGGTTCATCGACTTGAGGTTGTTGACAGAGGTGTGATATTTGCCCGCAAGGGCTCCCAAGGTCTCGCCTTTTCTCACCACATGGTATTTGTTGGGCGTCTTTTGCACAATCATCATACCGTCCTCAGTGGCAGAGCCTGTTGCGGCCGCTATGGTGTTGAGGTTCTTCGTGGGATTGAAGTAGGTGTCGTAATTATAGTTCGGGATAGAGTCCGCCAACGCAATGTATCTCAGCACATCATTGGAGCGCAATCGCACAGGCATCGGTTGGTTGAAAGCCGGGATAATATCTTTTTTATATTGCGGATTTAGTGATTTGATTTCATCGTAACTGATATTCAATACATTGGCGATTTGTTGGAAATGCGTCTCCTTATTGATCATGATGGTGTCCACATCGCTGGGGATGGAGATTTGTGCCGGCTGGATGCCGTAGAGGTTGTGGTAGGTCATCATGTACATGGCGCCGATAAACGCGGGGAAGTAGTTCTGGGTTTCGCGCGGCAGGTAGGGATAGACCCCCCAGAAGTCGGTTTTGCCGCCGGAACGCTGGATGGCCTTGCGTACGTTGCCCGCGCCGCAGTTGTAGGCGGAAATCGCCAACCCCCAGTCGCCGAAGATGTTGTAGAGGTCACGGAAGTGGCGGGCGGCTGCATCGGTGGCCTTGTAGGGGTCGCGGCGGTCATCCACGTAGGAGGTGACCTCCAGATTGTAGAGCTTGCCCGTGCCGTACATGAACTGCCAGATGCCCGTGGCGCCTGCTTTGGAAACAGCAGTGGGGTTCAACGCCGACTCGATAATGGTGATATAGACCAGCTCCTCAGGCAGGTCGTACTTGTCGAAAATGGCCTTCATCCACGGATAATAGTACTGCGCGAGACCTAAAATCACGGATGAACTGCGTTGGCGCTGAACGGAATAGAGCTCGATAAAACGCTTGACCCTGTCATTGAAAGCCACCTGGATGGGGGTCTCGATCTGACAAAGGCGCTTGTACATCAAGGAGTCGTTATGGTCGAATTTTGTGCTGTCGTCAGTGAGTTTGGAGAGGACGGAATTCTGGGAGGCGAGGTCGCGTTTCACATACCAGACATTCAACAAGGAGTCCATCAGACGGATTTCGTTGCGGGTGAAAATTTCCAAGCTCTCTTGCACGGCTTTTCGGGAGGCGGAATCCTGTGCAACGGAATCTGTCTGCGCAAGTAAAGGCCAAGCAAAACCACACAATAAAACGAATATCAATATTCTAAACTTCATATTCCAAATTTATAAAATATTAAAAATCAAGATCTTAATAGATCTTAAACCAAAAAAACCAACATCCGTTTTATTTCAAGGTAAATAAAATGGATGAATTTTTGAGGGCACAAAAATACGATTTTTTTAACGTAATGGGAATTATTTTATTGTATAGTTATTCCATTTTATTTCCTTACCCTCTTTGAATAAGGTAGTTATGGATAAAATTCCCTCTTCGTCATAAAGTTGCCACGCACCCTCCTGCAGGCCGTTTTCATACTTTCCGGTGAGACGGATGTTGCCGTTTTCCCAATACAACACATATTTGCCATCCATCACATCGTCTGAATATTGGATTTCGGAAGCGATTTTCCCGTCGCCGAACCATGATTTCCAAATGCCGGCTTTCAATCCACCTTCGTAACGACCTGTTTCAATGACGGTTCCGTTTCTGTATTTCCAAACACCCTCTTCGTATCCGGCGGTGTATTGTCCTTCGGTGACTGGTTGTCCCTCTTCGTCGTATTCCACATAGCGGCCGTCAGGTTCGCCATCTTCGTAATTGGCCACGGTCATCGTGTCGCCGGAAGGATAGAACCAGAACCATTCACCGATTTTCTGTCCTTTTGAGTTGTAGCTGCCTGTGATTTCGATGGTTTTGTCGGGAAAATAGAAGTTCCACTCGCCGATGGGCTTGGAGTTTTTGTACTTGCCTTTGGAGCGCAGTTCGCCGGTAGGGTAGTACTCTTTCCATAAACCTTGCCGCAGACCGTTGAGGTCGGTGATGCCTTCGTAACGGAGCCAACCCTCTTCGTAAAGATAGCCGTTGGTGATTTTGCCAGTGGAATCGAAGTCGCGTCGCACCCCGTCAGGCCGGCCGTTGTAGTAAGTGGCAGCGATGGCCACCTGTCCGTTCGGGTGGTAGGTCTGCCGCCGCTCCATCTGTTTGGTCTCTTTGGCATCCTTCACCAATTGGTCGTTTTCGTATTTCTCCACGTGGAGAAACTCGCCGTTCTCGTCGTAGTATTTGAAGAAACCGTGCTTTTTGTCGTTGAGATACTGCGCTTCAACCTGCAAATTGCCGTTGGGCCAGAAATATTTCCAACTGCCCTGCTTGAGCCCGAACTTGTCGGTGCGATTGACCACTTCGCGGCGGCTGCGCACGCCTCGGTAGTACTTGGTCACCGCCACCACCAGCCCGGTGTCGTTGAACTCCTTGGCCAGCCCGTGCGGCAGCCCGTTCATGTACGGCACCGTTTTCTTCCATACATTATTTATAGTATAGGTGTTCACAGCACCGACAATCGTGTCTTGCCGCCACTGTGTCACGGTATATTCATCTTTCTGATAGACAATTTGTTCGCCCTCTTTTTTGTCTTCCTTGTAGTGCACTGTCATGCGCACGGAGGCGTCATCGTTGTAAAAAACCCACAAACTGTCGAGCAGGAAATTCTTGCGGTTTCCTTCGGAGACAAGCACACCTTTCTCGTTGTAGGATTTCCACCAGCCGTCGGGCTTGCCATCCACTAAGCGGCCTTCACTCGACTTCACGCCGTTGGGATAGTAGAATATTTTGTAATCATCAGGATACAAAAAAGTGGAGTCCTGAGCCTGGCAGAACGCCCATCCTAAAAGGAAATGCAGCCCAAGAATCCACTTTTTCATAACGGTACAGAGAATGATTATCTTACACCGTCAAATTTGACAATGGTGACACGAGTGTTTATCGTACCCAGGATTTCTATTTCGTATTGCAACTCCGCATGTACGGAGTCTCCGGAAAAGTCGACGGTAATGCCAACTCTCTTGATGGCCTCTTTGCCGGCCTCGTAAATTTGATTGTTGTAACCGATGCCATCTAACAGCATGTCGAGATAATCCAACAAATCGCTGTTGGAAACATATTGGGAAGGGGTTACGCCGTTGAGCGGAATCACACTGTAAAGGAACAGTCCGTTTGTCAACGGGTTGGTGAGAAACTGCATCTTTCCTTGTTTGTTGGAAGAGCTTGTGGCACTTTGGGAAGTGTCCGTGCCCGGAAATTTGAAGAACGTGAACGTGCCAGTGTAGGTGCCGGCATACGGGTTTTTGTTTTGGCAACCGGTCAGGGCCAAAACAGCAATTAACAGGATCGGAAGAATCTTTTTCATTTTTTTTATTATTTTTGGTGAATGATTTCTGACGGCAAAGATACAAAAATATCAAACGTTAGACTGTTGACAAATAAAAAGATTTAGGGGAGCTGTTGTTGAAAAAAAATATATTTTTGCCAACATCAAATAATTCGAATTATTCATCTTAAATTTGAAAAAATGAAAAAAGTAATGGCAATTTTCGGTGCCGCATTATTGCTGGCAGGCGTTGCAACCTCTTGCAACAAGAAATGTGAATGCAAAACGTATGCTTTGGGCGTTGTGACCAAGACCTATGACATTGAACTGGAAAGCGGTAAGAAATGCGCTGACTATTCAGCTCTTGTTACTGAAGATCCCAAAACTGGCGTTGAATGCAAATCCAAATTGTTCTAATTTGCTTTCACAAAGAGAGAAAGGCCGCGGCACTGCACCGCGGCTTTTTTTGTATCTTTGCCGACTGAAATTCGAACGTTATGACCATCAATATCATCACCTTGGGTTGTTCCAAGAACATTGTGGATTCGGAGGTTATGGCCGCGCAACTGCACCGCAACGGCCATGAACTCTATTACGAAAGCGCGCAGAAAAGCGACATCGTGATTATCAACACCTGCAGCTTCATCCATGATGCGCGGGAAGAGTCTGTGAACGAGATTCTGCAACAAATCGAACGCAAGAAACGCCGCCAGATCAAGAAGTTGTACGTGGTGGGTTGTCTTGTGCAGCGCAATATGGCGGAACTACAGGAGGCCCTGCCCGAAGTGGACGGTTTCTTCACCTTCGCGGAACTGCCGAAGTTGTTGGAATCCCCCGATTTCCAGCTGCTCAACACAGCGGATCGCATGCTCTCGACCCCGCGCCACTACGCCTACCTCAAGATTTCCGAGGGTTGCGACCACCAGTGCTCCTACTGTTCCATCCCGCTCATCCGAGACCGGCAGGTCTCCAAACCGATCCCGCTTTTGGTGGATGAGGCGCAACGGCTTGCCGACCAAGGGGTTAAGGAACTGATGCTGATCGCCCAGGACCTCACTTACTACGGCATCGACCGCAGCGGCAAGCGCGAACTCGCCGACCTGATGGACAAGCTCGCGCAAGTGAACGGTATCCAGTGGATTCGGCTGCATTACGCCTACCCGCTGAACTTTCCCTACGAGCTTCTGGAGGTGATGAAGCAGTACCTGCAATACTGCCGTTATTTGGACATCCCGTTCCAGCACGTGAGCGACGACATCCTACAGAGCATGAGACGCGGCGGCAGCTCGGCCTACATCTACGACCTCATCGCCCGCATCCGCGAGACCATTCCCGGCATTGCGCTTCGTACCACGCTGATTTCCGGTTACCCGACCGAG
>JAEEIG010000080.1 GCA_016281255.1 Bacteroidales bacterium | reverse complement strand
ACACGAAATCGGCGTTCCAGTTCCGCGACGAAGAACAGCCCTACATGACGGAGAATTTAGGTTATAGTTTCCGGCTGAATTTTTGGGCTAAGCTGTGGAAGGTGGTGTAGGTGAACGCCGCCGCCAACTATCAGTCGCAGAATGTGTTCCTGTTCACCACGGTGCGGCCGAGCTACAGCATCGACCTCGGGTTGCGGGCAGAGTTCTGGAAGCGGCGCATCGCGGTGTGGGTGAATGTGGACGACCTCTTCGACTGGAACCGCAGCGCGACCGTAAACACCAATCCCTATTATAGTTACAGCGACTCCACGCGTGTGAGCTATTGGGCGCGGACGGTGCGGTTCGGGCTGTCGTTCAAGTTCGGGAAGATGGAGTTGGAGGGTTCGCAGGCCGGCCAAGGCCAGGGGGAGCGGCGATAGTGTTCTCCAACTGCCGTTTCATTGTGCGAATGTTCCAGTTGGCAGGCCGTTTCTTGGCGTTGAAAAATGGAAAACCTTGGTCAATCCAATGTTGCCGGTAGGTGGAATAGGTGTGTCCTTCGGAGTCGTCGTCGAAACCGAACTCGAAGCCACAGCACGGACAAATAACGTATGTTGGGCAACCGTGTTCGTCGTGCGGAGGCTCCGGCAAATGTTCATATCCGCAAACGGGACAGATTATTCTTTCTTTTTTCATTGGCATAATGAAAATTTATCGTTGTTTTGACCGCGAAAGTACATTTTTTTTCACAAGACTTGTGGCTCTTAAATTTAACAATTAATAGTTAATAAGTAAAATGAAAATTTTTCTAAAAATTATTGACAATCATATTCGATTATTGTGTATCTTTGCTGTCGAAAATCAAACCAAATAATGAAACTTATAGGTTTCATTATTGAAAAAAATCATATTTTTGCACTACAAATAAAATAAACGATGACTTTTGACAAAATCTTAGATGATGGGAGATTATGGGCGGTGCGTTTTAACAAGGACAATCAAAATGCTCTTCAAAAAGTGCTGTCTCAATGGAGTGATGCAGATTGGCTTGCCGACTTTTTCACCCAAAACATTGACGATCTGATTTCCTATTTCAGAATTACCAATATCGAAGATGCCATTTATCGAACCATGGAGGATAGGGATGAATTGGCCTGTGTCATCATGGATATCTCACCTGAAGCCAATCTCGATCATTTCTTCCGTCCACTTGACAATGATCGCATCAGAGAGATGTTGCTCGGGAAAGAGAAGGGCCGTCCGAATCATGGGAGCTGGTTGAGACTGTATGCCATAAAACTGAGCATGGGGATCTATATTATCACAGGTGGAGCCATTAAACTAACAAGAACAATGCAGGAAAGGGAACATACATTGCAGGAGTTGGAAAAAATGGAAAAGGTTCGGAATTTTCTAATTCAAGAACACGTGTTTGACGAAGACAGTTTCACCGATTATCAAAAGGAGGTAGCATTATGACAATAGAAGAAGCCGTTGCTCGTTTGAGCTGTTATCAGACAGAAGAACCTCTTTGTTGGCGGGTAGAGGAGGAAAGAATTCGTTATGCCAAAGAGAATGGCTGGCTGAAGTATTCCCGCAAAATAGCCATCAAAGCGGCCATGGCGATGAAGCAGCAGAACCTTTCAAGGCAGGACGTTGCCGACAGAATGGGCTGTTCGGCCCAGTATGTGTCGCGGCTGCTAAAAGGGGAGGAGAACCTCTCCCTTGAAACCATCTGCAAATTGGAGGACGCGCTGAATGTCGCAATTCTGCAATACGAGTTCGCATAAGAGTACCAGCCTGATTGTGCCCTTCTGCACAACGTGACAGCCAAAAACGCGAGAATCAAGGTGGTTTTTCACATAAGTATGGTGGTTTTCTCTTTATTTTAGCCGCGAAATTACATTTTTTTTTCTTGACACTCACATTGTTGGCTGGCTTCTGAGCAATAGTCCAAAATTAGACGAAGAATTGAAGAAGTTCGCGGAAGAGCTGAGCAACGCCATGTGAGGAGGTGTCGCTGCGGATAGTGAGGCGTTAATTGCCGGATGACAAGATGCTGACGGTCAGGTCGGCGACGGTCATGGGGACGGCGGCGATGAGGTCCTGCGGGGCGATTTTGAACTGCAGTCCGCGCACGCCCGCGCTGACGTAGATGTAGTCGAACAGCTCGCATGTTTCATGGATGTAGGTCGGGAAGGGCTTTTTCATGCCCACGGGCGAGCAACCGCCACGGATGTAGCCGGTCAGGGGCAGCAGCTCCTTCATCGGGATGAGGTCGCAGCTTTTGTTGCCCGTCACTTTGGCGGTTTTCTTCAGATCCACCTCGTCGTTGCCGGGAATCACGCACACGAAATGGCCTGTCTTGTCGCCTTTCAGCACTAATGTCTTGAAGACCTGGTTGATATCTTCGTTCAGCTGGTCTGCAATATGCTGCGCTCCGAGGTCGTTCTCGTCCACCTCGTAGGGGATCAGCTCATAAGCGACACTCTTCTGGTCGAGAATGCGGCAGGCGTTGGTCTTGTTGGTTTTTGCTTTGGACATAATCGATTTCTTTCGGGAAGCAAAAATAGTTTTTTTTCAACACCCTGCGACACGAAGCGTTTGGTGAGTGCGCTTGGTGTCGTCAGCTTCTCAGCCATATCACGGTTTCGCCCTCGTTCAGGAAAGAGGGGGCGACCTCCACGACTCGCGGGGCGCGGAACCTGCGGACGGCCTCTTTCAGGGCGGCCCCCCGGTTGTAACCGTGAATCACGACGACCTTCTCCGTTCCGCGCGGGGCACGTGCCACCCGCTCGCGAAGGAGTTCCATGGCATCCTCCACGTACATGCCGTGGAGGTCAACTCTAAGGGTGCCGTTTGTCTGGGACATGGGGTTGGCTGAAATTTTGTGCCGCGAAGATACACTTTTTATACAAGCGGAAAATTCACGAATTTTATGTATGTTTGCGGTCGGATTCTTATAACCCGCTGATCAATGAAAAATACACCTTTGATACTCCTTTTGGCCGTTATGATGGCGTTTTGCACTGCCACGGCGCAGGTGAGCATTATAAATCCCACTGTGGAACATCAGTATAAACAACAGGCGTTGGCCACTTCGGAACCTCGCTTCAGCTGGCGCTATTCCAGCGGGAAGAATAACGTAGTGCAAGAATCCTACCGCATCGTTGTGGCTTCTTCTGAAGAGAAAGCCCGCAAAGGTGTCGGCGACCTCTGGGATTCAAAAGTGGTGACCTCCGACCAGATGATATTCATCCCTTACCAAGGCGAAACTTTACACAGTCGGGACAAGGCTTGTTGGAAGGTTTATGCCACTTTGACTTACGAAGAAAAAGGGGGCAAAAGGAAAAAAGTAAAAACGGAAAGCGATGTCAATTTCTTTGAGATCAGCTTGTTGAAGCAAGAAGACTGGAGTGCGAAATGGATTGGCTACGACTATGACGACGACACTCTGATTCAGAAAACCCGTGTGGCGGCGCGTTATCTCCGCAAAGAGTTCGCACTGAACAAGGAGGTGCAGGAGGCGCGGCTATATGTCAGCGGTTTGGGACAATATAGCATAGGGATCAACGGCTCCACCATAGGGAATAACGATTGGTTCAAACCGGCGCTCTCCGATTATCGCAAACGGGTCTATTTCAACGCTTACGATGTGACCCGTCACTTGCGGGCAGGCGAGGGGAACGCCATCGGCATCACCCTCGCGGGAGGGCGCTACATGACCATGCGCTACAACAAAGAGGAGGAAGAGTGGGGAGGTCTCACCCACATCAAGCACTTCGGGGCGCCGCGCATGATCCTGCAGCTCGAAATCACCTATAAGGACGGTACCCGGGAGCGCATCGTCAGTGACGAAAGCTGGCGCATCACTAACCGCGGTCCCATCCGTACCTCCAATGAGTTCGATGGCGAGACTTACGATGAAAATTACAAACTCGGGGAATGGTTGCAACCCGGCTATGACGACTCTTCGTGGGAGAAAGCTGAGCTTGTGGATGCTCCAGGAGGCCAGCTGGTGCCGCAACCCAATCCCAATATCGCATGCCAAGAGCAGGTGATACCGGAAAGAGTATATCAGAGAGGGGAGAAGTGGATGGTTGATATGGGGCAGAATATGGTAGGCGCATTTGCCATACAGGCGAATGGAGTGAGGCCGGGCGACACCATCACCTTGCGTTTTGCCGAGGGGCTGAATCCGGATGGCACGCTTTTTGTGGACAATCTTCGCTCTGCCGAAGCCACGGACAGGTACATTGTTGGTCATTCACAACCCACCATTCATGATGTGGCGTGGATTCCGGAATTTGTCTATCACGGTTTCCGCTATGTGGAGATTTCCGGATTGCGGGAAGCCCCCGACCTGAATCACACTTTCGGGTTGGTGCTGTATGACAAGATGGAGACAACGGGGCGTTTCGACTGTT
>JAEEIG010000079.1 GCA_016281255.1 Bacteroidales bacterium | reverse complement strand
GAGTTTTACGCCTTCGGGCATACCAAAGACATGCGGAAGATCAGTGTCGCCGCGCTGTTGCAGAGCCGCCGCACGCTGATGCTGCAGAACAACGCCCCGCGGTTCTTCCGCGAGGGCGACACCCTCACGCTCCGTGCTAAAATCACCAACCGCAGTGAATCCGATTTGGCGGGCACGGTGACGGTGGAATTTTTCAATGTGGAGGATGGACAACCCGTGGAAATGGTGATTAACGGCGATGGTAGAGACGTGCCATGGCGCGTCTCTACAGACGGGAAATCCCAATTCTCCGTTCCCGCCGGCGCCTCCCAATCCGTCCAATTCCGCATTATCGTCCCCGGAGGTATTTCCGCCATCGGCTATCGGATGGTTGCCCGCGCCGGCGACTACGGCGACGGCGAGGAGAACCTCCTGCCCATTTTGCCCAACAAGATGTTGGTGACGGAATCGTGTCCGTTTGTGGTGTCTGCGGACATTGACACGACTATCACGTTCCGCCGCTACCGCACGCACAGCACTCCCACGATGCAGCCGCTGAGCTACACCGTGGAGGTCACAACCAACCCCGCGTGGCTCGCTATCCGCGCATTGCCGTACCTCATGCGCTATCCTTACGAATGCAACGAGCAGACCTTCAGCAAGCTGTTCTCAGCGGCGACCGTACAGCACGCCCTCTCGCAGAACCCTGGCCTTCGCGAGGTGTTCGATAGCTGGTTGAGCGATACGACAAACAACGCATTGACCTCCCCGCTGCTCAAGAACGAATCGTTGCAGAGTATGCTGATGGAGGAGACTCCGTGGCTGCGGGACGCGCAAATAGAATCCCAACAGCGGATAGAGACCGCCAAGCTCTTCGCCGACGAGAACCTGCAGCAGGTGTTGGACAAGAGCTTCAACAAACTGCAGAACAATCAGTTATTGGGCGGTGGCTGGGACTGGTATGGACACTGGAGCTACTCCCCATACATCACCGACCATCTCGTGGCGGGCTTCTACAAACTGCAACGCATGGGCATCACGGTGTCAAACGCCGACAAGATGCTCGACAGAGCCATCCGTGCCTCCGACCGCTATCAAGAGGAGGACTATCAGGCGTACCTGAAACGGTTGGAGAAAGATCCCAAGGCTTCGTTCTATTTCTCTGAGGAAGACATTCACTACCTCTACGCCCGCACGTTCGCGCCATTCGATTCCGTTTGGCTTTCAAAGCCTTACGTGCAGAATCTCACCTCGCGGATGATGGAGGATTTGGATAAAGCCAAGTTCACCCGTCAGGCGGAGGTGGCGTTGATTTTGTACCGCATCGGCAGAGTGAAAGAGGCGAAGGACATTATGGAAACGATTCGTCAGCAGTCGGTTATGGACCGCGAGAAGGGGATGTACTGGCGCAAGGAGTACATCGGCTACTACTACCGTTGGTATGAAGCGCCCATTGAGCGGCAGGCGTTGCTCATCGAGGCGTTCACCGAGATTTCACCGCGCGAAGACGAGTTGACGATGATGAAACAATGGCTGCTGATGCAGAAGGAAGGCAACAGCTGGAACAGCACGAAAGCCACGGCGGAGGCTGTCTATGCGCTGCTGCTCGGAGCCCCGGCCGACCTGCTGCAACCCGCCGCGACGGTCGTCACCGTGGGCGGCGAGAAGATTACGGCTACGGAAGCCGCCCGCGCCGAAGCGGGTACCGGTTACCTGCAGCGGGTGTGGAAGTCGGAGACGATGACCCCGGCGTTGGCTGACATCGCCGTGCGCACCGACGGCACGCACCCGGCCTTCGGGACCGCGTACTGGCAGTACTTGGAGGTTCCCGACAAGGTGGAGGCCTCCGGCAGCGGACTGTCGGTGCGGCGCACGCTGCTCCACCGTCCGGCTGAGGGCGACGGCAAGCACGCTGAGCCAGTGACAGCGGCAAATCCCATGCGTCTCGGCGAGCGTATCACCGTGCGTTTGGTTGTCACCAGCGACCGCGAGTTGGAGTACGTGCATGTGAAAGACCCGCGCACGGCCGCTTTTGAGCCGGTGAACATCCACGAGCGGCGCGGCGGCCACAACGGTGCGTGGTGGGTGGAAAGTCCCCGCGATGCGGCTGAGCATTTCTTCCTGAACCGCCTCCCGCAAGGCACGATCATCATCGAGTACGACCTCTACGTCACGCAGACCGGCACCTTCTCCCACGCCCCCGCCACTGTCGAGTGCATGTACGCGCCCGGACATCGTGGACAAAGTGACGGGGAACGGGTTACGGTGCGATAGAGACGTGGTGCACATCGTCTCTGCAACGGTCGTGAAAAATTATTTCCCGCCGTAAGAAAAAAAAGTGTATATTTGCCAACTTGTTTTTTAAGGTTGAAATCAACAAATAATCAAAGTAATAACTCTCTAAAATATTAAAATTATGGCATTTAAAGGAGCTTTAGTCATCGACACTGAAAAGTGTAAAGGTTGTGCCGTCTGCATAACCGGTTGTCCGCAAGACCCGAAATGCATCGCCCTCTCCAAGAAGGTGAACGCCAAGGGTTACAATTATCTGGAAATGGTCAACGAGGACGCTTGCATCGGCTGCGCCAGCTGCGCAGTGATCTGTCCCGACGGGGTCATTGAAGTGTACCGCGCCAAGTGCTAATTCGCGCGAGGAATCAAGAATTTTAACAACAATTAATTAAAACATCTATCAAAATGGCAAAACAATTAGTATTAATGAAGGGAAACCAGGCCATTGCTGAAGCCGCCATCCGTTGTGGCTGTGACGGTTACTTTGGCTATCCCATTACCCCGCAGTCAGAAGTGCTGGAGCACCTGATGGCGGAGAGACCATATCTGACCACTGGCATGGTTGTTCTGCAAGCTGAAAGCGAATTGGCTTCCATCAACATGGTTTATGCAGGCGCTGCTGCCGGCAAACGCGTCATGACCTCATCTTCCTCCCCGGGATTCTCCCTGATGCAGGAAGGCCTTTCTTATATCGCAGGCGCCGAGCTGCCCGCATTGTGTGTGAACGTCGTTCGCGGCGGCCCCGGCCTCGGTACCATCCAACCTTCCCAGTCCGACTATTTCCAGACCACCAAGGGCGGCGGTCACGGCGACTATCGTCTGATCACTCTCGCCCCCGCTTCTGTGCAGGAGATGTACGACTTCGTGGAACTGGGCTTCGACCTCGCTTTCAAATACCGCAACCCGGTCGCCATCCTCTCTGACGGTGTCATCGGCCAGGTGATGGAGAAAGTCATGGTGGACGACTACAAACCGCGTTGGACGGATGAATATATTGAAAAGACTTGTCCTTGGGCAGCCACTGGCCATCGTTCCACGGGCAAGCACAGAATCGTGACTTCTCTTGAGTTGGAGGCTTTGAAGCAAGAGGCCATCAACGACAGAATCCAGGCTAAATACAGAAAGTGCGAAGAAGAAGATGCCCGTTACGAGGCCATCCAATGCGATGATGCCGAGTATCTGTTCGTGGCATACGGCTCTGCTGCCCGTATCTGCATGAAGACCATCGAGTTGGCACGTGCAGAAGGCATCAAGGTCGGTCTGGTTCGCCCGATCACCCTGTGGCCGTTCCCGACGAAGGCTGTTGCCGAAATTGGCGGTCGCATGAAGAAGATCCTCAGCGTGGAGATGAACGCCGGCCAGATGATCGAAGACGTGAAGTTGGCTGTGGGCTGCAAGGTTCCGGTGGAGCACTTCGGCCGCTACGGTGGTGTCATCCCGACCCCGATCGAGATCTTCGAGGCATTGAAAAAAATGGTTAAATAATTAAAGCACTTGAAATTATGACAAGAGAAGATAT
>JAEEIG010000078.1 GCA_016281255.1 Bacteroidales bacterium | reverse complement strand
TCGCTTACGGCGAGCAGGGTGCAGGCGGTGCCATCCCCGGCGGCGCCACGCTGATTTTCGACGTGGAATTGATTTCCTTCGAGTAATCCGGTATTAAAAACTTCGAATTATTGTTATTCTAATTTGTAGAGACGATGCGCCCATCGTCTCTACTACATTTAAAAAATATTCCCTGAGCAGCCTCGAAGAGGCAACACGCGCGAAGCGCGATTAACCCCACACAAGCGAAGCGCAGTGTGGGGACCACCCCCATGACAAGCGAAGTGCAGTCTGGGGAGCCAGACACATAAGCGCAGCGCAGTGTGGGGGGTACCAAACCCTGCAAGCGAAGCGCAGTGTGGGGACCTTAAGAATAAACCTTATAACCCTATGAAACAACTAGAAACCCAAATATCTCTCGCGTTGCAAAACGCCCTGAAACATCTCTATAACATCGACATCGAGGCCGACCCCGCCCTCGTGCAGCCCACCCGGAAGGGTTTCACCGGCGACCTCACCGTGGTCGTCTTCCCCTGGGTGAAAGTCGCCCGAAAATCGCCCGACGCACTCGGCGCTGAAATCGGACAGCAACTGCTTGAGAGCTTGGACTGCATTCAGGATTTCAATGTGGTGAAGGGCTATCTGAATCTCCAAATTAAGGAGGACTTCTGGATGGATTTGTTGGAACAAGAGTCTGACAATGCGAACTATGGCTGTCTGGAGACCCGCGGCGTGGATCCCGTCCTTATCGAGTACTCCTCGCCGAACACCAACAAGCCGCTGCACCTCGGACATATCCGCAACAACCTGCTCGGCCATTCCGTGTCGCAGATTCTCAAGGCTTGCGGCCACCCGGTGGTGCAGGTCAACCTTGTCAACGACCGCGGCATCCACATCTGCAAGTCGATGCTGGCGTGGCTGAAATACGGCGGCGGCGAGACTCCCGAAAGCTCCGGCATGAAGGGCGACCACCTCGTCGGCAAATACTATGTCGTCTTCGACCAGCATTACAAGCAAGAGCAGAAAGAACTTGTAGAGCAGGGACTTACGGAAGAAGAGGCGAAGGATAAAGCACCCCTGATTCTGGAAGCCCGTGAGATGTTGCGCAAGTGGGAGGCGGGTGACCAAGAGGTCCGCGAGTTGTGGGCGAAGATGAACGGCTGGGTCTATGCCGGCTTCGACCAGACTTACGAGCGGCTGGGCATCCACTTCGACAAGACGTATTATGAGTCCCAGACCTACCTGCTTGGCAAGAGCTTGGTGCAGGAAGGTTTGGACAAGGGTGCGTTCTACAAACACGAGGATGGTTCTGTGCGCGTCGATCTAACAGGCGAGGGCTTGGACGAGAAGGTGTTGCTGCGCAAGGACGGCACTTCCGTCTATATGACGCAGGATTTGGGCACCGCGCAGCTGCGTTACGAGGAGTTCCACCCGCAGAAGATGATCTATGTGGTCGGTAACGAACAAAACTACCACTTTGACGTACTCAAGTTGGTGCTGTCCAAGAAGTTGGAGAAACCATTCGGTGACTTTATCTACCACCTTTCCTACGGGATGGTGGAGTTGCCGTCAGGCAAGATGAAATCCCGCGAGGGCACAGTGGTCGATGCCGACGACCTCATGGACGACATGTACGAGGAGGCCAAGACGAGTACCGAGGCGCTGGGCAAGTTCCAGTTCACCCCCGAGGAGGCCGACAAACTCTACGAAATGATCGGACTGGGCGCCCTCAAGTACTTCATACTCAAGGTGGATCCGACCAAGAACATGCTCTTCAACCCGGCAGAATCCATCGACTTCAACGGCAACACGGCACCGTTTATCCAATATACGCACGCCCGTATCCGCTCCATGTTGCGCAAGGGCGCGGAAAACGGCATTGACCTCGCCGCCAAGCTGCCGCAACTCTCTCTTAACGAGGAGGAAAAAACGTTAATCAACCTGCTGTACCAATATCCGAAGACAGTGCTGGCGGCCGGCGACAACTTCAGTCCCGCGCTCATCGCCAACTACTGCTACGACCTGGCCAAGCAGTTCAACCACTTCTACCAGGACACCCCGATTTTCAAAGAGGAGGACGCCGCGAAACGCCTGCTGCGCCTCAAGCTCTCCCGCTGGGTGTCGCTGGTGTTGCGAAGCGGAATGGGACTGCTGGGAATTGAGGTGCCGGAAAAGATGTAATAAGCCTCCTGTTCCAAGGCCAATCGTCAACGGTCGTTTCGTTTTTTTGTCGACAGGTTGACATGATGCCACGCCGACTCAACATGTCGATAAAAAGCGACCAGACCTCACATATTCCTTGTCCCGTTGCAATCTGGGTATCCGCTGCAGCTCCAGAACTCGTTTCCGGCATTAAGGCCCCTCTTGGCGACGCGTTTGATCATGGGCTTGCCGCATTTAGGGCATTTCGGCGCATCAGCTTTGATGCTTTGCTTCGTGCGGTAGGCAAGTCGTTCGGCAGTCAGGGCCTCGGTGAAGCCACCTTCCTCCTTGAACGTGGTCAGCAAGTTCTTCAGCTGTTTGTTTAGCATCAGGATTAGCCGATGGCAAAGGACCAGCAGGCAGCTCGCCTCCACAATGGAATCCCCCGAACGAAGCCATCGGTCGAATTTCCGCTTCTGCGCCAAAATGTGGATGCTGCTCAGATGTTGCACGTCATCTTTGTAAGTGGGCCGGTCAAGCTGGACTGCCGTGACCGCCAAATGCTCCTCCGATTTCACCGACCACGGCACATTCTCCCCTAACAGAAGCCAGTTCAGATAGTCGTTGCCCAGTTCGGCGAGGCTAGCGCGATCCACGTCGGTGAGTTTCATCTCGGTCTCCCGGGAAGTGTAATGTCGGGAGCCACCTTCCGCGATGTTGGCAGGCACGGAGCGCGCTGCCTGCGTCATTTGGTCGTATTGACGACCGCAGGGGTCATTTTTGCGGTTCAGGTGCCGCATGCAAAACTCCTGCGTGGCCAGTTGTATCACATTTGCCAACACCCATGTGTCCAACCAATAGTAACCGAATCTTTTTATTTCCATAACGTTTAATATTTAGTTTGTGGTTTAATGTATTTCGGATAGCAAATATACAACAAAACATTGCAATTGTCAAGGTTTTTAGAACTTTTATTTGTGTTTGTAAATCAGCAGTTTGTGATTTTGGATTTAACTATTCGGGGTTGAATAGTTAATTTTTAAAATGGTTTTTCGCAGAAAATGGAAAAAAAGGGAAGTGAATAACGTAGTCAATAACATTATTCCTTGCATTAAGACGGTAAGTTGAGTGTTATGAAATTAAAACAACAATGACTAGCTTTGGTGGAATCTTGGGTGCCATGATTAGGCATGTGAGCAACCTCGTGTTGTTTCTAACAAAAGAAATAGAAATTTTTTTGAGTCCTTTCTCTTTGTCACAGGTTTGTTAGTCATTGTCGAATCGACATCCAAAACAAGCAATGCAGAATCCAAAAAATATTGAGAAGTTAATAATACCGGGTAGGTTTTCATACACGTATTGCCAACTGTTGGGCGTTGGTTTGGAATGCGTTGGCATACGATAACGATGATCATAACCACTTTTATAGCGATCTACGTTCATGATAAACAATAACAAAGCAAATCCAATGAACGCTTTGATGAATTTGCTGTATCTTTTTTGTCGGTTAAAAGGGTCGTTTATCATGGTGCAAAAATACAAAATTATCATTCCCGAAAAAATGCTATTTTTGCCGTTGGAATCATAAAGACGATGTACACATCGTCTCTACATAAACCCACGGACAAGTGTTATGAACGCAAAATTTGACGAATTAAGAGAAAAATATCCCGTTTTTACATACGAAGGGTATGATTATGGCGTGGAAAACGGCAATTTGAACATCGTTTTCCGTTTTTCGATAGGGGAGGGGATTACATTTTCCCCGAAGATGGTGCTGTCCGCCGGGGAACACACGCCCGACTGGAACAGCTTCGACCTCAAGCAGTTGGATGGCATTGTCTTCCATATCGGCATGATCGAGCTGATCAGCTACTGGAAGTGCACCTGCAGCCCGACTATCGTGGTGAAGCCCTATTCGCTGAACGAGGACCAGCAATGGTGGTGGCGCAAGCTCTATTGGTACGGACTCGGCGAGTTCATGTACAAAAACAGCATTGAGACAGACCATCTGCAGTTCCTGGATTTTGTGTTTCCGGTGGGGACGAAGGCCTCTTCCACGCTCTCTTACCCGAAGGCGCAAGACACTGATTCCGTGATTGTTCCCATCGGAGGGGGCAAGGATTCCGTGGTGACGTTGGAGGACCTCCGTCGCACCCGCAAGGTGGTGCCCTTCATCATCAACCCGCGCGGCGCGACCCTCGACTGCGCCCGCGTGGCCGGCTTCGATAGAGAGGGGCAAATCCTGATCCTGCACCGCCAAATCGACCCGAAACTGCTGGAACTCAACGCGCAGGGCTTCCTTAACGGACACACGCCCTTCTCCGCGATGCTGGCCTTCTACTCCGTGCTGCT
>JAEEIG010000077.1 GCA_016281255.1 Bacteroidales bacterium | reverse complement strand
GGTTCTCGATGATTTCGATGCCCTTGGAGACGGGCGTGCGGAAATGTTCCAGACCCATGGAGAGGTCGCATTGGTAGATGTAGTACGGACGGACGCGCATGCGCACAAGGTCATGCACGAGCTGCTTCATGATCTCGGTGTCGTCGTTCACGCCGCGCAACAACACGGTCTGGTTGCCGAGCGGCACGCCAGCGTCGGCCAGCTTGGCGCAAGCGGCCATAGACTCTTCGGTCACCTCGTTCGGGTGGTTGAAGTGGGTGTTGAGCCAAATCGGATGGTATTTCTTGAGCATGTTGACAAGGTCGTCGGTGATACGCTGCGGGCAAACCACAGGGGTGCGTGAACCGAGACGGATGATTTCCACGTGCGGGATAGCTCTCAGGCGTTGGATGATGGATTCGAGCATCTTGTCGCCCACCATCAAAGCGTCGCCGCCGGAGAGGAGCACGTCACGCACTTGCGGGGTGCGGGCAATGTAGTCGATAGCGGCTTGGATACGGTCCTGCGTGGATTCGCAGTCGTTTTGGCCGGCGAAACGTCTGCGCGTGCAGTGACGGCAGTACATGGAGCACATGTCGGTAATGAGGAACAGCACTCTGTCGGGGTAGCGGTGGGTGAGGCCGGGAACCGGGGAGTCCTCATCCTCGTGCAAGGGGTCGAGCAGGTCGGCGGGTGACTGATGCACTTCGGCGCCGGTCGGGATAGCCTGACGGCGGATCGGGCAGTGCGGGTTGTCGGGATCGATCAGGCTCAGGTAGTACGGCGTGATGGCCATACGGAGCGTTTGCAGCGATTTCTTCACGCCTTCCTCCTCTTCCGGAGTCAGCTCGATATATTTCTTCAGTTCTTCGAGGGTCTCCACTCTGTTGCGGACCTGCCATCTCCAATCGTTCCATTCAGCGTCGGTAACGTTGGGGAAAAGTTCTTTTCTTCTACTTGCCATATTGATTTGTTAATTGTTTAATCTTAAAATTTGGAGGCGCAAAAGTACAAAATTATTTCATACCGCGGGCCGCCTTGATCTTATCATACGCTTGGTTCACTTTCGCGAAGGTCTCCTCCGCCTTTTTGCGCATGTCCTCGCCGAGATGGCTCACTCTGTCGGGGTGGTATTTCAACGCCGCCGTGCGGTAGGCCTTCTTCACCTCCTCGTCGCTGGCATCGGGGGAGACCTCCAGAATCTTGTAACAATCGTCCAGGCTCGGACCGGAGTTGACACTCTGCCGGCTGCTCGACTGGTCGTAATACCCGCCGTAGCCTCCCGAGTATCCGCCGCCATATCCTCCGCTGTATCCGCCCGAATAGCCGCCGCCGGAGTAGGAGGAGGCGACGTACATCATCTTGATGGCTTCGTAGGTCAGGCTGTCCACGCCGCACCAGCCGGCAATCTGCCGGACGGCCTCCAGCTCTTTCTGATGGATGCTGCCGTCGGCGGTGGAGAAGCCGAAAAGGCACTGCAGCACGGCGATTTTTTCGTGCACCGTGGCGTACTGGCGGATTTTGTCGCAGGCATTCTGGCATTCGCTGGAGGTACTGCTGTCGTTGAGGATGTCGCGGAACCGGAGCATCAGCTGCGAGAGGTCGCTGTGCGGGAAGGTCTTTTGGAAGTACTGTTTGCAGAAGTCGAACTCCGACTGTGACAGCCGGTTGTTGTCCGCCTTGGCCACGTAGGCGATGAGCGTCAGCATCTGCTCCTCGAACTGCGCGGGGTCATTGTAGTAGCGCTGCCGCCCTTCGGTGAACTCCTCCTGTGCCTTTTTCGCCCGCCGGCTGTTGCGGATGCTGTCGAACAGCGAGCCGATCAGGAAGCCCCCGAAGGCCCCGCCCAGTCCTCCAAAGTACAGACCGAGTAAGCTGAAGATTATGGTATATATCATCTAAAGGTTATGGGTTATGGGTTATTGAAGTGGTTGGTGGTTGGTGGGGCAAAGTTCAAAGCATCTGTTACTCGCCAGTGCGCGACCAACAGCCAATAGCCATGAATTACCAGATGTGTGCGTCCTCGTTGAACCATGTGCCCTGTAACCGCATGGTCTGTTCGATGACGTCGCGGACAGCGCCGTCGCCGCCGTTGCGGATGGAGATGTAGTCGGCCAATTCCTGGATCTCGGTGGCGGCGTTTGCCGGACAGCATTTCACGCCGGCGAGCTTCATCATCGGGTAGTCGGGGATGTCGTCGCCCATGACGAGCACCTCTTCGGGCTTGAGGTGGTTGGCGGCCAGGTACTCGTTGAAGACTTTGATCTTGTCGCTGACGTGGAGAAAGAACTCCATGCCGTGGAAATCCCTGAATCGCAGCTTCATGGACTCGGCGTAACCGCCGGAAATCACGGCTACTTTATAGCCCTTTTTGAGGGCATAATGGAGCGCGTAGCCGTCTTTGACATTGGTGGCGCGCACTTGCTCGCCGTCGGCCATCACATAGACCATCCCGTTCGACAGCACGCCGTCGAAGTCGAGGATGAAGGCGCGGATTTTGTTCAGTTTCTCTTTGTAGTTCTTCATTGTTTATCTGTTTTGTCCCCACACTGCGCTTCGCTTGTGAGGCCTGTTATCCCCCACACTGCGCTTCGCTTGTGTGGGGTTAATTGCACTTTGTGCGTTTTGCCTCTCCGAGGCTGCTCAAGGAAGCTGATTTTACATATTGCGCTTCGTGCGTTTTGCCTCTCCGAGGCTGCTCAAGGAATATATACTATGGGTTGACATGAGTTACTAACATCTCCTCTTTGAGGTCGTCGTAGTCGAGTTGGACGGAGTCGCCGGAGACGAGCGTCATGTTGAGGATTTCCTCGGCGAGGACGTCTTCGACGTATTTCTGGATGGTGCGTTTCAGTGGGCGAGCGCCGTAGTTGGCATCCCAGCCGTTGTCCACGAGGAAGGTTTTCGCCTTGTCGGTGACGGTGATCTCGACGTTGAGGTCCTTCACACGTTGCAGCACCTTCTTCAGCTCGATGTCGATGATCTTGCCGATGTCCTCTTTGTCCAGGCTGTTGAAGTAGATGACATCATCGACGCGGTTGAGGAATTCGGGTGCGAAGGTCGATTTGAGCGCCTTTTCGAGGATGCCCTGTGCCACCTTCTGCTCCGCGGCTTTGGTGGCTTCGGTGCTGAAGCCCATGCCCGTGCCGAAGTCTTTCAGCTCGCGTGTGCCCACGTTGGAGGTCATGATGATGATGGTGTTCTTGAAATCGACTTTCCGCCCCATGCCGTCGGTGAGCTGTCCTTCGTCAAATACCTGGAGCAGAACGTTATAGACATCGTGGTGTGCCTTCTCGATCTCGTCTAACAGCACGATGGAGTAGGGTTTGCGGCGCACCTTTTCGGTGAGCTGACCACCCTCTTCGTAGCCTACATATCCCGGAGGTGCACCGATGAGGCGCGACACAGTGTGCTTCTCCATGTACTCGCTCATGTCGATGCGGATGATGGCGTCTTGGGAATCAAAGAGATACTCGGCCAGCACTTTCGCCAGGTAGGTCTTGCCGACGCCCGTGGGACCGAGGAAGATGAAGGTTCCGATGGGCTTGTTCGGGTCTTTCAGGCCGGCGCGGTTGCGGCGGATGGCCTTCGCCACCTTCACCACCGATTCGTCCTGTCCGATAACGACGCCTTGCAGCTCGGTGGCCATGCTCATCAGCCGTTCGCCCTCGTTCTTGGCAATACGCTGCACCGGTACACCTGTCATCATTGCAATCACCTCTGCCACAGTGTCTTCCGTGACATCCGGGCGGTTTTCGTTCACGCTGTTCTCCCAGGTTCTCTGGATCAGTTGACGTTGCTCTTCGAGTTCCTTGATCTGGTCGCGGTATTTGGCGGCATCGTTGTACTGCTGGTTGCGGATGGCTTCGACTTTCATCTTTTCCTGTTCGGCGATGGCCTCCTCCACGGCCACCAGCTCTTCCGGCACGTGGATGTTCTGGATGTGCAGGCGGGCCCCCGCCTCGTCCATCACGTCAATGGCTTTGTCGGGCAGACAACGGTCTGAAATATAGCGGTTTGACATCGCCACGCAGGCCTTGATGGCCTCGTCGTTGTACTTCACGGAGTGGTGGTCTTCGTATTTGTCTTTGATGTTGTTGAGGATGTCGAGCGTCTCTTCGGGGGTGGCGGGTTCGAGGATGATTTTCTGGAAGCGGCGTTCCAGGGCACCGTCTTTCTCGATATGTTCGCGGTATTCGTCCAGGGTGGTGGCGCCGATGCATTGCAGTTCGCCGCGGGCGAGGGCGGGTTTGAAGAGGTTGGAGGCGTCCATGCTGCCGGGGGCGTTGCCGGCGCCCACCATGGTGTGCAGCTCGTCGATGAAGAGGATGACGTCGGTGTTTTTCTCTAACTCTTCGAGGATGGTCTTCACGCGCTCTTCGAACTGTCCGCGGTATTTCGTGCCGGCCACTAGGCCTGCCATGTCGAGACTGACGATGCGCTTGTGCAGCAGCGTGCGGGAGACGTGTCCGGAGGAGATTTGCAGGGCGAGCCCCTCCGCCAGGGCGGATTTGCCGACGCCCGGCTCGCCAATCAGCACGGGGTTGTTCTTTTTCCTGCGGCAGAGGATCTGGGCGATGCGCTCCAACTCTTTCTGGCGGCCCACCACAGGGTCGATTTTGCCCTCGGCGGCCATTTTGGTGAGGTCCTTGCCGAAACTGTCGAGCATCGGGGTGGAGGATTTGCCCGAGTCCTTGCCCTTCTTCATCATGCGGCGGTCGTTTTCGTCGTCGTCATCGTCGTCGTGGAACTGTCCGGCGGTGGCCACCGATTCCGAGAGGTGCAGCTCGCGGCGCAGCTCGTCCTCGAAGGTCTCGAAGGTGAGCCCCGCCTGCGCCAGCAACATCTTGATGGTGTTCTGGCTGTCGAGTTGCGCAGGTTTCAGAATGGCGAGCACCAGGTGGTACGATTCCACCGTTTCACTCCTGTATTGCTTTGAGAACAAGAATGAAAGGTGAATACGGCCTTGGGCCTGAATGCTCATGGGAATCTTTTCGGCAGGTGTGTCGGCCTGACTGTCGGGCATTTCCAACATCTGTTCCAAACGTGTGCGCAGTCCGTTGAGGTCTATCTGAAATATATGGAAGATCTTTTGGGTGACACTCTCGCCGGGATAGCGGAGCAAACACACCATAAGATGCTCTAATCCAATTTGTTGTGAATGATACGTCTTGGCAAGCTCATTGGCTTCTGCCAAAATGTAGTTCATCTCTTCCGAATATTTGATGTCCATAGAAGGGGTGTTTAAATTTGGTGCAAATATACAAAAATAATGCCAAAAAAAAAAACGGCCCTCGCAGGAAAACGAACAGCCGTTTGGGGATTACTTTTGTTGCCGTTTACGATTAAACAGGCCGTTTCTGCGTTTTCTTCTGGTCTTCGACGGCCTCGTTCAACATCTCTTCGAACAACGTGATGGAGTGGTCGATATTGTATTTTTCGGCGGATTCGGAGTACTTTTTTTCCATGGTTGCCTTCTCCTCCGGGTTGTCGAGCCAATAGTCGATGGCGCGGGCCAGATCCTTGGGGTCGCCGGCTTTGAAAAGGCTGCGCTCATCGAAGGCGAACTGTCTGGTAGCCGATAGTTTGCTGTCGGAAATGACGGGCACCAATCCCGTGGCGAACGCCTCGATACAAGAGATGGCCTCCGATTCCATGTCGGAAGCATGAACGTATAAATCGCACTGCCCCAGCAAGTTGATTAAATCTGCTTTGGCGAGATAGGTGAAAATGGGCTTGTTCTTGAGGCTTTCACCCAGCTTGACATATTGTTTGTATTTCGGTCCTCTTCCTGCAAAAACCAGCTGGATTTTGTCACCGTATTTGGAGTGTTTCATGGCATTGATGATGATGTCCTGGCGCTTCTCTCCTGCCAATCGACCCACCATGGCAATCAGAATCTTACCCTCAAATTCCGGCTTTTTTGGCACCTTGGTCCATTTGAAGTCAGACTGGATCCCGTTGGAGATGGGGTGTATTTTGGCCGTGTAGCCGCGCGATGCGATTTCATCGGCCATGAACTGTGACGGCGTATGAACGTGTCCGTAGTGGTTGTAGGTGGTGTTTCTGAAAAGCCTGAACAGCATGTTGTTGACCCAGTCAACGTTGCCCATGCCAAGGCTGGAGGTGATGTTTTGCGGTTGGACGTGGAATGCGGCAGTGGCCGGTTTCCCCAATTTGTCGGCCACTTTTTTTGTCTTGGCCTCCATGATGAATGGCAAGAAACAGTGGACAATATCTGCCCATTCTACCGCTTCTCGGATGGTTTTCCGCTTCCATTTGGCAAATTGGAAGCCATGTTTCCGGATCAAACCCTGGAAGATGGGGATTCTCAACTCGGGTAAGCTGTAAATGTTGTCCTTCTGCTCATCGCATGAGGTGAGTACGCGCACTTCATGGCCGCGTTTGCGTAACTCATCCGCATATCGTTGCGCTGAGATACTGGTGCCGTTGTTGTGTGTGAAATAGGCGTCGATGACAAATAATATCTTCATATTTTTCAGTTTCAAAATAATGCGGCAAAATTAACATTTTTTAGGAAATGCAAAATACTGAATATCAATATTGTCTATTTTGCAATAGGGCTGATTTTGAATAAAAAAGCAGAAATAATGGATTTGCAATCAGTGTTTCCGCAGGACGAGCCAGATGAAGTAGGGGGCGCCGGCGAGGGCGGTGATGCTGCCGACGGGGAGTTCGGCGGGGGCGGCGATGGTGCGGGCCAGGGTGTCGGCGACCAGCAGGAAAAAGGCTCCGAAAAAGAGGGAGTAGGTGAAGAGCCTGCGGTTGTCGCTGCCGAATAGCAGGCGCGCCACGTGCGGCATGATGAGTCCGATGAAGCCGATGGAGCCGCAGAAGGCGACCACGACGGAAATCAGGACCGAGGAGGTGACCAGCACGATATAGGTCGTCTTTTGCGTGTCGATGCCCAACGTCTGTGCCGTTTCTTCCCCCACCTGCATGATGTTCAGGTATTTCGAGTAGTAAAACAGGATGCCGACGCAGGCGGTCATGATCGGAATCAGCCATGCGATTTCGAGCCAGGAGACGTGGGTGAGGCTGCCCATCGTCCAGAAGTAAATCTTGTGCATCTCCTTCTGGTTCATGACAATCAGCAGGGTGATGAGGGCGGAGATGAGGAAGTTGAGGGCGATGCCGATGAGCAGCAGGGTGTTGGTGTTGTGTTTGCCTTTGATCCGGGCGATGCCGAGGATGGCGAGCAGGGTGAGCAGGGCGGTGGCTAAGGCCGGCAGGGTGATGCCGAAGAGCACCGCGTCCCAGCCGAGGATGAAGGCGATGGCCGCCCCCATGGAGGCTCCCGACGAGATGCCGAGGATGTAAGGGTCGCAGACGGGGTTGCGGAAGATGCTCTGGAAGACGCCGCCGCAGATGGCCAGCGCCGCACCCGCCAGCACGCTCATGACGATGCGCGGGATGCGCAGTTGCCACAGGGTGACTTGAAAATAATCCGCGATTTGGGTGTCGCTGAAAAGCCCGAATTTCTGTCCGATGCTCTGCGTCACCACTTTGAAGGGGATGGGAATCACGCCGATGCCCGCGGCCGCCAGCATCGACAGCAGCAGGAAAGCGCCTAATACCAAAGGCAATAGCCAACCTCTTTTCTCCATTTTCATTGCGCGGCAAAGGTACACAAATTACCAATACCAAAAAAGACGGGATGCGATACCGCACCCCGTCTTCTGTGGAGCGTATGAGAATCGAACTCACGACCTCTTGACTGCCAGTCAAACGCTCTAGCCAACTGAGCTAACGCCCCGGGTTTTTGCAGGAATATCCTGATTGGATAACCCTGCTCGCAGAGCCGTCCTGTCAGGACGCCTCCACGTTGGTGTCATTTACTTCAGACTTTGATTTCAACGTCAACGCCGCTGGGCAGTTCCAGCTTCATCAAAGCGTCGATGGTCTGAGTGGTTGTACCGTAAATGTCCAGGATTCTCTTGTAAGTGGAGAGTTGGAACTGCTCTCTTGACTTCTTGTTGACGAAGGTGGAGCGGTTTACGGTGAAGATTTTCTTGTGGGTCGGAAGCGGAATAGGGCCAACGAGCACCACTTTGTCGTCCTTCACGCTGTT
>JAEEIG010000076.1 GCA_016281255.1 Bacteroidales bacterium | reverse complement strand
GTTTTTCGCGGCGATATCGAACGGCAGCATGACGGTGGAACGTGCGCGCTTGGTTGAACTTTCGTCAGCAACGACGAAAGTACGGTCGAGAACGGCGCTCTCAACACTGATGTCCTCGTCGAGCTCGAAGGCTTCCGTACCGCCGTACGCGCCGTTGACGGTCACTTTTCTGCCGTTCTCGCTGAACGTGAGCATCGGGTACTTCGAGGCGAAATCGGCGCTCACGGTAACGTCGCCCTGCGGCATCACGAACGTATTGCCGTCCACCTCGGCGTTGTTGCCCGCGGCATCCTTCACTGTAACCGATTCAAACCTGTAGCCGAATTCCGGCGTCACAGTCAAGGTAACGACTTCATCGGCATAGGCCTTGCCGTTAGCCGAAGCGACCGACACCATGATAGTTCCGTTTGCGACGTTATCGTCTATGCCGATGTTAAACAGCGAGCGGACTTTGGAATTAACTTCGGCATCGCCACTAGTAATTGCGAAGTACTCTTCCGCATTGTCCGACACATCGTTTCCATCGTTCATATAAACAATTTTTTCAGCAGAAGATACCTTAATATTCCCTGATACTTCCTTGAACCCGTGATAGAAGGTGATATCTCCATCGCCAATATCGGCGTCAGCATCCTCGCCACCATTTGCAGCAACCGTTCCGCCGATGAAGTTGATTGTGCCGCCCGCTCCCATATATCCACCGCCAATGCCAGCACCATAACCACATCCCGTAGCAGTGACCATTCCGCCGATGAAGTTGATTGTTCCACCCGCTCGCTTATATCCACCGCCAATGCCAGCACCATAACCACCTCCCGTAGCTGTGACTGTTCCGTCATTGACGCTGATTGTTCCGCCTTCACCAAGCGATCCGCCGCCAATGCCAGCCCCATAAATACCTCCCGTAGCTGTAACTGTTCCGCCTTTGATGCTGATTGTGCCGCCGGCTCCTCTGAATCCGCCGCCGATGCCGGCACCATAAGTACCTCCCGTAGCTGTGACTGTTCCGTCACTGATGGTGATTGTTCCACCGCCGATGCCGGCTCCATCACCACTACCTCCAGCGGTAACTGTTCCGCCATTGATGCTGATTGTGCCGCCGCCGATGCCGGCTCCATCACCACTACCTCCCGTAGCTATAACTGTTCCGCCATTGATGCTGATGTTGCCGCCAGAACCCCCTTCTCCGCCGCCGATGCCGGCACCATAACTACCTCCCGTAGCTATAACTGTTCCGCCATTGATACTGATGTTGCCGACAGAACCCCCTTCTCCGCCGCCGATGCCAGCCCCATAATCACCTCCCGTAGCTGTGACTGTTCCGCCATTGATGCTGATGTTGCCGACAGTTCCTTCATCTCCGCCGCCGATGCCAGCCCCATCATCACCTCCCGTGGCTGTGACGGTTCCGTCATTGATGGTGATTGTGCCGCCGGCGCCTTCAGCTCCGCCACCAATGCCAGCACCATATTCTCCTCCCGTAGCAGAAACCATTCCGCCATTGATGGTGATTGTTCCGCCGGCTCCTTCAAATCCGCCGCCGATGCCAGCCCCATAATCTCCTCCCGTAGCTGTGACGGTTCCGTCATTGATGGTGATTGTTCCACCACCTCCACGAAGCGATCCGCCACCGATGCCAGCCCCATTTTCATCTCCCGTAGCTGTGACTGTTCCGCCATTGATGGTGATTGTTCCACCGGATCCCCCATCTCCGCCACCAATGCCGGCACCAGAACTGCCAGCCCAATTTTCACCTCCCGTAGCTGTGACAGTTCCGCCATTGATGGTGATTGTTCCACCAGAACCCTCATTTCCGCCACCAATGCCAGCACCACATTTTCCTCCCGTAGCAGAAACCATTCCGCCATTGATGGTGATTGTTCCACCAGACACCCAATTTCCGCCACCAATGCCTGCAGCTTCATCTTCGCCAGTTGCATTGAGCAAGCCATTGCCGTCTATAGTCAAATCATTTCCGCTCGATACATTAATGCCTTTAGACGCGGTAAGGGTCGTACCCTCGTCTAAAATGAGCATGACATTACCTGTGATGACAATCCGTTTGTCAACGGAAACATCGCTCGACACCCTGTAAATTCCGTTCGTCATCTCCGTAGTTGTCGCTGTTACTGAGATTTCATCAACTACAGTAAAATTGATGGTTTTCGAACCCGTATAAACGCCATCTTCTTTCGAAGTAATGATAAGCGTGTAGTCACCCTTGTCCTTGACAGAAAACTCTTTGTTGACAGGAGAGTTGTTTAAAGAAGCTATGTAATCCGTTCCCTCAACAAGCTCCTTGCCTTCGATATCCGTAACCTTGTACATCAAGGCTATTTCTTCGCCGGTATAGAGATAGTAAGGCTTTACGCCGCTGACAAATGCGTTTTTCAGGCTATTTTTCCCGTAGAATGGGCGAATCGTCTTGCCGCCAATTTTATCCGTACTTTCAACAATCACGCCTTTGCCACTTTCTTCATAATAGAACAGTTTGCCGTCAGCAAATTTGATTGTTTCTATATTGCCATAGCTACTGGCATAGATAAAGTCATCCTCGTTGGTCCAACCAAGAGTCACAGAGCCGCTTGCAGGATCACCACTCCCCGAACCAACGCCAACAGAATTGTGCCTGCCATTTGCAATCACTTTTCCGCCGATGATGGTGATTGTGCCGCCAGCTCCTTTATATCCGCCGCCTATGCCGGCCCCATAAACACCTCCCGTAGCGGTAACTGTTCCGCCATTGATGGTGATTGTGCCGCCAGAACCCCAATCTCCGCCGCCGATGCCGGCAGCGCAATAACCACCCTGAACTGTCACTGTTCCGCCATTGATGGTGATTGTGCCGCCAGAACCTCTATTTCCGCCGCCGATGCCGGCTCCACGATAGCCACCCGTGGCGGTAACCGTGCCGCCATTGATTACAATATTGCCGCAAGAGGAGTTTTCACTACAGCCGATGCCAGCTGCATCATCCCCTCCAAATACATCAAGTTTTCCGCCCCCTTCGATGGTCAGCGTCTTGCCTTCTGGGATATGAATGCCCGGGTCTCTATAGAATCCTTTTACCTTATTTTCACTCCCCTCATCAAGTACAATCTTGCAGTCGCCCTCGCAGGTGAGCCCCGCCCATTGGTAATTTTCGTTATCGACGCCATTTATGACCGCGTTCTTTAGCGTCACCGTGGCGCCGTCCGCAATCGAAATTTTGTAGCTGCCACCAAGAGTATTTGTCAATACATCGCCATCTGATACTCTTATGACACTGCCCTCCGTTGGTTTTGCCATCGAAAGATCGATTGTTGATGCGAATGATCCCGATGTTGCGAACAGTATCACAGACAGTCCT
>JAEEIG010000075.1 GCA_016281255.1 Bacteroidales bacterium | reverse complement strand
ACACGTCCTCGCAGACGGCGTTGTGTCGTTCAGCGACGTTGCCGCCCATGAGCCGCACGTTCTCCTCCACAAGGTCGATGGCTTTCTGCGAAATATCGACGGAGTCCACGTGTTGCGCCCCGCCGCGCAGGGCGTAGAGCGAGAAGCCGCCGGAGTAGGAGAACATGTTGAGGACGGTGTGCCCTTTTGCCAATTCGCCTACCATGGCGCGGCTCTCGCGCTGGTCGAGGAAGAAGCCGGTCTTCTGCCCGTTAAGGATGTCGATTTTGAAGAGGATGCCGTGTTCGGAGGCGATGACCTCGTCATCGGGCTGGCCGTAAATCCAGCCACTGTCGAGTGTTGTTGTTGCTTCCTCTTCATCAATCTCAATGGCGGTTTTGAGGCAAATGGCTTGCGTGTCGGGAATCAACTCGGTGAGCAGTTCTGCGAGGATATCGTGCAGGCGGTACATGCCCATGGAGTGAACTTGCATGACGAGGTGGCGGCCATAGACGTCAATGATGAGGCCGGGCATGCCGTCGCCCTCGCCGTTGACGAGGCGGTACATGTTGGTCTGCGGGTTCGGCAGCAGGATGCTCTTGCGGAACCCAATGGCGTTCAGCAGTTTGCCGCGCCAGAAGTCGCGGTCGATGTCGCGCTGCTCGAAGCTGAAAATGCGCACGGCGATGGTGGTGGGCTGGTAGTGTCCGGTGGCGAGGTACTGGCGTTGCGCGTCATAGACCTCCACAATGTCGCCGTCGCGCAAGTCTTTGTCTTTTCGGGCGATGGCGCCGGAGAAGACCCACGGGTGCCGCCGTTGCAGGGATTTTTCCTTGCCGGGGCGCAGGATGATGCGACTCATTATTGAGTTATTTGTCATGTCGGTGGTTATTCGTTTTGCTTGACGGTCAAAGTTTTCAATGGTTATTATTTCACAGCTCATTTAAAAGTTCCTCCGCTTTACGTCCTTTACGTTTACCTTTTTTTAATTCTTCTAATTGTTTGAATGATTCGGTAAGCCCATCTCTGATTTCGTCATCACTCATAACGGATTGGACAGGTGTCTGAGTTAGCTTGTCTGCCAACCACTTACGGTTACTTGCAGTCAGCTGAAGCCCTTGCAAGTAATTCCATAGGTTATTCATTGCTATACTGTTCATAATATTCGTTAATATGTACCGCCGCAAAAATACGATTTTTTTTTGTGAAGTCTGAGAGGTACTATAATTTTTGTAATTTTGCAATTTGATTTTGGAACGATATGGCGGCTCTATTTGTGATTTTTGCTGTTGTGGCGGCTCTTTTCGGGGTTGTGGGCATTATGTACGGCTTGGCTCGGGTGTTGTCTTCTTTTGGCAAGCCAGAAACCCGCTGGAAACGCTATGCGGTTGTGATGGTGCCGACCGTTTCCATTTTTACCTTTGTCATACTTTTCTGTGTGTTAAATGCCATAATCAGTTTTATGTTAGGCTTAGACCCGTTGGAAGATTATGAAGTCCCGCTGAGACATCGCTATACAGTATATGTTGACGACGGACATTATAAATCTATGGATCATTGTGATGTGTTGAATGGCGGAAATTGTATTGTCGTGGATGGCGTGAATGAACTGTATATGGACGGATACATGTTGTATGGGCGTTGTGTTGATGATTTGCAGGGATATTCTGAAGGCTTCGCCCTTGACATGCATTCAGGCAAGTGTGAGCCTGCTGAGGTAGATATTCTCCGGCTGAAACCTGTTGATGAATTCTGTAAGGAACGGGAACGCAAAGTGTCCATGCCTTTGGGCTGGTTGGCAGTGTTGGTAAGTGCTGTTGTCGCTTTTCTTGCTGGTTGGCGATATTTCAAGATAATCCGAGGGACGAAGTCTGTACGATTTCAAATCGAAAAGTAGAAGACTAGTTCTTCCTTCTCCCATACTTCCCCTTCACAATCTCAAACGAGTTCCTCGTCAGTTTTTTAATCAACTCGGTGTCAATGGCTTGCAGATTGATGCCAATCCAGTATTTGGGGTTGAAGTGGTTGTCGGGGGGCTCCACACCGTTTGTGGTGCCGAGCAGTTCGGCGATGCGTTCGGTTTGGCACTTCACTACCACCGAGAACTTGCAGATGTCGCAGTAGCAGAAGGTGTGGCCGCAGACGTAGAATACTAACAAGGTGTCGCCGCCAGGCATCTTTGCAAAGGGAAACTTTTCCTCCACCTCGCCTAACGACAGGCAAAACTCATGGAATTCTTCAATGTTCATTGTTGGAGGGTTCTGGTTAATACTACCATAAGAATGAGATTTCAATCGGCAAAAGTAGAAAATTTTCAGAATAGGTTTAGATGGATGTAATAAAATTTCCTCTGTTGTCGTTGTGCAATTAAAAAGAGAAACAATATGAAACACACATACGTTAGTATCATTTTGGTGGCACTCCTGTTTTTCGCTTGCGGGCGCTCGTCTAAGAAGGCGACCGTGGAGGAGCCGCTATCAGAGGAGGCTCTATTAGAGCAAGTGGCTGAAGAAGAGAACCTTTCGGAATTTGAGCGGACGCAGTTCGTCCCGACGTTGGAGTCTCCCATTTGTTCGGACACCAACGCGGTCTATTGCGCCACGCTGCTGTTCGCGTGGGATGAAGTTCGCAAAATCGTCGGCACGCCATTGTCCATTCCCGACAAATACCACGACCTGAAGCTGCTCAACGCCTCCACGTCGTTCCGAAATGTGCTGAAACCTGGTGAATATGAGGCTATTGGCGAAGTGAAAGGGGATTACATATTCACTCGCGCCTCGTTTGAGAAAAAGCTGCCGTTTGACTATAAACTTCAGAAATATGAGCACAAACTGAAGTTTGACGGACAGAAAGTGGCCGCTTTCGGGGTGGAGGGCGACGATAATGAGGATATGAAACAAATCCTGGAAATTCTATACTATAAAAACGATAAGAACTTCATTATTAAGTTGAAACCTACCGATGAAGAGCACGAAATCGTCCTT
>JAEEIG010000074.1 GCA_016281255.1 Bacteroidales bacterium | reverse complement strand
CCAACCGTCAAGGCGGCCGCGGCGGCGACGACATCTACTACTTCCTCCTCCGCCCGATCGTCTTCACGCTCTCCGGCTACGTCCGCGACAAGAACAACGGTCAGTACATGGACGGTGTGGAAGTCGAACTCGTCGGCTCCGACGGCACCTCCTACAAGACCACCACGGACGTGAAGGGGTACTACCACTTCGACAAGGCCAAGATCCTCGGTTCCACCACCTATGACGTGAAGGTGGCCAAGAAAGGCTACTGGGAGCGCGGCAACACCGCCAAACAAACCACTGTCGGCCTGACCGAGAACACCGACCTCAAGCAAGACTTCATGCTAGAGCCCATCCCGAAGGAGCCTATCGTGCTGCCCGAAGTGCAGTACAAGCTGGCAGACTGGACCCTGCAGCCTCAATATAAGGACTCTTTGATGTTCTTATATAATATAATGATACAGAACCCGACCATCGTGGTTGAGCTGCGTTCCCACACCGACGCGCGTGACACAGAGGAAAAGAACGACATTCTGTCTCAAAAACGTGCCCAATCCTGCGTCGATTTCCTCGTGTTGGAAAAGGGTATCGCTGCTGACCGTATTGTGCCGAAAGGTTACGGTGAGCGTGTACCACGCCGCTTGGACAAAGACATGTATTCCTCTTATAATGGCAAACAATACTTCTTCGCAAAGGGCACTTACCTGACCGAGGATTACATCAATTCTTTGTCGTCAAAGGGCGAACAAGAAGCTGCCCACCAGCTGAACCGTCGTACCGAGTTCACCATCCTGCGTGACGACTACGTGCCCACCAATGACACCATTTCGAAGGTGCCCACCAGCATCGCCGTTGTCCAAGAGCGCACCGTGCCCGTGACCATCGATGGCGAAACGGTGAAAGGCACTTGCTACGCCAACAGCAAGTCGCTGCAGTTCCAGATCGGCGACAACAGCGAGGAAATCTTCATGAACTACGCCGACGCCACCCGCTTCCTGAAGGAGTCCTTCATCAGCTTGGAAGACTTTGAGGAGAAAGCCGGCGCCATCAAGCAGGAAGACGGTAGTATCATCGAAGGCGCAGTACTCTACCTCGAAGAGCTGCGTATCGGCGACGACTACTCCGAAAACGTGAAAGTCACGGTGAAGAAAGGTCTGCCCGCCGCCATCGTGGTCGGCGACCAATACATCCGCGAGGAATGGGGCGAATTCACCATCGACAAATCACGCAACGTGATTTTGTATCGTTAATCCCTTTATTTAGACGTTGCGCGCAACGTCTCCACAAGACGAACGAAACATACAACCCTATGTAGAGACGCAAGATTTTGCGTCTCTACGTTTATAAATAACGAAAGAATTATGGGCAACATCGACATTTTCACCCCGCATTCGCACCATGAGGAGATCCCCGTGGTGGAGGGCATCCATGCCGGATTCCCTTCCCCTGCCGAGGACTACACCGAACCGGTGCTGGACCTCAACCGGTATGTCATCAAGAACCAAGCCTCCACGTTTTACGCCCGCATCACCGGCAACAGCATGGAGGGAATCGGCATCCAAGACGGCGACATCGTGGTGATTGACAAGTCGTTAGAGCCGGCCAACGACCAGATTGCCGTCTGTTTCATCGACGGCGAGTTCACCCTGAAGCGCATCCATTTGGAGAACGGCCGACTCTTCCTGATGCCGCACAATCCAGCCTTCACCCCCATCGAGATCACCGAGGAGAACCATTTCATGGTTTGGGGGATTGTGACGTACGTGATCAAGAGGGTGTAGGTTTACGGGCTTGGGGGATGGATTTCAAATCAGATGTCGAGGATGAGGGGGTGTTGCATGTCAATCGGCGTCGGAGACACAAATCAGCATTCCTGATGCGAAACAGAGGATTATCGAAATTTAAAAACGAGTCTTGAAACCAAAACGCAATACCATAAGTCGTTGATTATCTGAAATATAAATATAAAAGAAAAATATTCACAATTCTATTGCGGATATTCAAAAAAAGTGTATTTTTGCAACCTCAAAATTCAGGAGATAATAACAAGAAGAATAAAACGATAGAGCAATGAAAAACGAGTTGATTCAATACGTAGAAGATAACTTCATAACGACCCAAGAGTTCCCGAAATTCAAAGCCGGCGACACTGTGAACGTTTCCTATAGAATCGTTGAGGGTTCCAAAGAGCGTATCCAGCAGTTCCAGGGCGTGGTCCTGCAAATCAAGGGTAACGGTGTGAACAAGACCTTCACCGTGAGAAAGATTTCCGGCGGTATCGGTGTGGAGAGAGTGTTCCCCTTCACCTCCCCGATGATTGCCGACCTCAAGGTGGTGAAACGCGGTGTCGTGAGAAGAGCAAGAATTTACTATCTCCGTAATTTGACGGGTAAGAAAGCCCGTATTAAAGAGCGCAGAGGGTAATCATAATGTAAAGATTTTAATGGTTAATGAAAAAGGATGGTTTCGGCCGTCCTTTTTTCGTTCAGGGTATTCGTAATTTGTGTACCTTTGCACCCCGAAAATCAGACCGAAAAAAAAATGGCATTAATCCAAACAATGGAGGCGACAGGCGCGAAGCTCTTCAAGTACCGGGGACAGATCCCGGTGCTCATATCTGTGCTCGCCCTGCCGCTAATGTGGTTCACCAACCGCAACATCTACGTCTGGGAGACGTGGGGTTCCCCCCTGATGGTCGTATGCACCGTCTGCGCCGCCGTGCTCACCTTCGCCGGTCTCGCTTTGCGCGCCTACACGGTCTGCACCACCCCCAAGGGCACCTCCGGTCGCAACACCGCCAAACAAGTCGCCGACCACCTCAACACCAAAGGCATCTACTCCGTGGTGCGCCACCCGCTCTACCTCGCCAACTACCTCATCTGGGCCGGACTGCTCGTCTTCACGATG
>JAEEIG010000073.1 GCA_016281255.1 Bacteroidales bacterium | reverse complement strand
GTTTAGAGCCAGACGGTCGTAGCGATACAGCTTACCCTGTTCGGGCAACAGGTAGAATTCTTCCATCCCGCAGGCCGCTTTGCCGATGCACCAGCAAAGCAACATATTGAATTTCAGTTTTTTTCGCTTTGAGATCTTATAGATACGGCTCACGTCAAAGGTTTTGGTGAGCGTCACCATAGGCATCGGCGACTTCATCCACATCTCAAATGCAAACGCCCGTTTGGTTTCTTGGGGTTGTACTTCGGTTTTCATAACACTTTGCGAAATAATTCTGATAGTAAAAATAGCAAATTCTAACGGAATAGGGTGACGTCATATCCTGTTTTCCGCACCGTTGCGTAAAACACGTCCTACGGTGTCGCTGATATTCCGCATCGCCACCTCTCTGCGCATCGCTTCTTCGAGGGTGATGCCGGAAGGGTTGATGCACTCCACATAGGCAAAACCGGCCTGCAGCAGCTGTTCGCGGTCTTTGATGTTTCCTGCGATCAGACAGACGGGCACACTGTCCGATTGCTGCAGAATGCCTACAGGAAGCTTGCCCATCAGTGTTTGGCGGTCGGAAGAGCCCTCGCCCGTAATGACCAGGTCGGCATCTTTGACCTTCTCATCGAAATGGACGGTTTCGAGCAGCAGCTGGATGCCGGACTTGCATTCTGCCCCCAAGTATTGCAGAAAGGCGTAACCCAGTCCGCCGGCGGCGCCCGCACCGTTCATATTGGAGCGGTCGTAGCCGAAATGCCTGGCGGAAGCCTCGGCAAAGGCTCTGGCCCGGTTGTCCAACGTGATCACATCATCCGGGGAAGCCCCCTTCTGCGGGCCGAACACGTGGGCTGCGCCATTCTCGCCGCACAGCGGATTTTTCACGTCGGAAGCAATGGTAAAACGGACATGTTCCAACTCCTGAATGTCATCCCACGTGCCATTTTCCGCTAAAGCATCCACCAAAGCGCGGATCATCCCGGTGCCAGCGTCGCTGGTGGCACTGCCGCCGAGTCCCACGATGATGTGCTCCGCGCCTTTGCGGACGGCATCCGCGACTAACTCTCCCGTGCCGTAGCTGGTGGCTATCAGGGGGTTGCGTTCCTCTTTTGTCAGCAAGGGCAATCCACTGGCCTGCGCGATTTCGATGACAGCGGTGGTATCCTTCAGCAAGTAGTGCGCCACGACGGGGCGCATGAGTGGATCATTCACCGTAAGTTCTTGAATATCACCACCAATAGCGGAATAAAAAGCATCCACGAAACCTTCGCCACCATCGCTGACGGGTATCTGTACGATTTCCGCATCGGGGCAGATACTTTTTATCCCTTCCGCCGCCGCCTGATTCGCCTCCCGGGAGGTCAGGCAACCTTTGAACGAATCCATTGCCGCAACAAATTTGCTCTTTGCCATAAAGCCAAAATTTTACGCGGCAAAGATACACAAAACGAAGAAGCATGCTTTTCAAATAGCGGAATAATCGTTTATCCCGCATTCATACTACCTTCTTTCATCCATTCTACACATTAAAATAGTCGAACCCGACAATCGTGTCCACGAAACGGTGCACATAATCAGCAGCGGTGACGGGCCACTGGAAGCCGAGTCGGTAAAGCACCTGCGTGGTGTAGTCGTTGGTCGATTCGATGCTGCGAACCTTACGGTTGCCTCCAAGATTGTAGGCCATCAGCGGGCGTATCAGCGTGACCAGATCGGGGTTGTCCATCATCTTCTCCAAGGCCCGCTGGAACTCTTCGGTCTCCACGCGTTTCAGCGTGATGCCTGCCTCTGCAAAACCTGTGAGAACGTCCGACAAGAACTGGCGATGGATGTTGTAGGGATGGAACATCACGCAATCTTCTGGCGTCTGTGAAAGTAAAATGATGGCATGTGCCACCTCGTCAATCGGCGAGAACTCGAAGCGCATGTCGAGTTTGTCGTAGGGAACCATGCCGATGACCACGAAAGCGCGCAACAGTGCCAGGAAGTTGTTGGTGTTGAAGTTGATCTGGAACTCGCCGTCCTTCTGGCGGGCGGAGAGGTTGCCCACACGCATAATCTTCGCATTCAGCCCGTGATGGGCAATGGCATCGAGCACCAGCTCTTCGGCTTTGAACTTTGAGTAGGTGTATTTTCTGTCGCTGACGTGCTGGCCGATGTAGAAGTCCTGCTCAGTCAGTTTGACTTCCGGTCCAGGCATATCGTCGATACTCAAACCCGCAACGCTGCTCGTAGAGATGTGGATGAGTCGTGAATCTGTGCGCTGACAGAAGCTGATGAGGTGGCGCACCGATTCAATGTTCACCATCTCAATGTCGTTGCCGGCGGAGAAATGCTTGACGTTGGCCACGCAATTGATGACTGTCAAGCCTTTTTGGTTGATGGCGTTGAGTGCATCGGGCTGTGTGACTTCGGCGGCAAATGTTTCCACCCGCTCTTCAATATGATTAAAGACTTCTGTTTCTCCAAAATAGTAGTAATGGAGCGTCTTGAGGCGGTGCATCGGGTCGTGTCCCGGCTCACCACGCAGCGGGCATATAATGTGACAGTCGTAATTCGTCAGCAACTCATGGAGAATGTGAATGCCCAAATATCCAGTGGCGCCTGTCAGGAGTACATCGCCGATGGGTTGACGCTTGCCCTTGAGGAATGCCTCGATGGTATTGGTGGCAAGAACTGCGTTGAGAGGTGCATACTGGGCAGCCTCTGGGGTATCGGTGAGTACTTTTTCAGCAGTGTCAGGTTTCTTGAGAGTTTCAATATTTCTGGACTGACCCTCAACAAATGCTGCCAATGCTCTCGGGGTCTTCAGATTAAAGATGTCGTTGAAGACAATCTGCACGCCGTGTTTGCTGGCCTCGACAATCACTTTGATGGCATTGATACTGGTACCGCCAATCTCGAAGAAGTTGTCGGTGGCACCCACCTCCTTGATACTCAAAATATTGGAGAATATGCTGCAGAAGAGTTCTTCTTTCTCGCCTTTGGGTGCTTCTAACGCTGTGGCGCGTTTCATTTCAGGAGCGGGCAATACCTTGCGGTTGATTTTGCCGTTAGGGGTCATCGGCATGGCATCCATCTGCATATAGGCATCGGGTACCATATATTCTGCCAATGACGAAGCGGCAAGTGTCTTGCGAATGTCCTCGTCGGTGAGGGAAGAACCCTTTTCCAAAGTGTAATAAAGTACCAGATGCTCGTTGCCCATCACTTTGCGCACCTCGGCGGCAGCCTGACGGATGCCTTCGATATTCAGTACCTTGCTTTCGATTTCACCCAACTCGATACGGAAACCGCGCAGTTTCACCTGGGTGTCGATACGGCCCATATACTCTATTTGTCCCTCCTCGTTCCAACGGCAGAGGTCGCCGGTGTGGTACATGCGGACAGGACGGCCCCAGCGGTCTTCTTTCACGAACGGACAATCGACAAACGATTTGGCCGTGCGTTCGGGCAGTCGCCAATAGCCGCGGCCCACCTGGATGCCGGCAAAGCACAGTTCACCGGCCACGCCTTGCGGTACGAGATTGCCTGCGGTATCGACAATGAAATTCCAGTTGTTGGCGACACTTTGGCCGATAGGAATATTCTCCACACGACGGCCTGGAGCGATGCTGTAGTAAGAGGTGTCGTCGGTACACTCAGTCGGACCATAGACATTGATAATCTCGATATGGTCGCTGAACACACCGTCCATCTTCTCGCCACCGCCCGTGGTGAAGCGGATTGGCAGGTCGTCGAAGGTGTTGAGCAACAGACAGGTCATCGCTGTTGAATAGCCACCTCCAGTACACTGATGGTCGATCAGGAACTGGCGAATGGCAGCCAAGTCTTTACGAATTTCTGTAGGCATAATGTGGAATGAACCACCCAGCGTCAACACGGGATACATATCTTCGATGTGCGCATCGAACGAGAACGAACGGTGGCCGCTG
>JAEEIG010000072.1 GCA_016281255.1 Bacteroidales bacterium | reverse complement strand
GGATGCGACCAGACCTTCGTGGGTGTGGAAGAGCATTCGCCGTCGGTCACGATCGTCTATCCCAACCCGGCACGACCGCCACGATGAACCTGCGAAACGTCCCCGCCGGCGTGTATCTCCTGCGCGTGACGGCCGCGGACGGGAAGGAATATCACCAGAAGATTGTGAAACGGTAACGCCCCCGAATCACAAATCACAAGTCACAAGTCACTAATCCCATGCACAACGGCATAACATACAGTAAGTTCGGATGACGGCGGGTGCCGCGGCGGCATATTCCGTGCCGCAGACGGCGCCCGAATCCGGACATAAACGGGAAATATGTAATTTTGCCGCGCCACATCTTCGGATTCTGTTCAACGGGCCTCGCAGGATCTGCGGGTGTGGCGGGGGAAAGGGTAAATAATAGAGGTCCTGAATGTACTACAAAATCCGATTAAAATGAAAAGAATCGCATTGTTTTTGTTCAACACTGCCATGTTTTTCGGCGTGTTCGCACAATATCCCGATATCAAGATTGCCGACGTGACGGTTACCCCCGACAACCAGGAAAACATCACAAGCGACTATATCTCCGGAACAGTCCGTTATGACTCCGCTTCCCGGACACTCCTCTTGCAGAACGCCGTTATTTATTCATATCAATCTTCAGACCCGGACGATTTAGACAACGGCAGAACGATTTCCATAGAGGCGCATAGCGGTCAGACAGTGAATATCGAGCTGATTGGGCAAAATGCCGTTTTCGGGCAGATACCTCTCACCCTCTATAGCGGTTCATACGATATCACAGGGGGCGGTTCTTTGCTTTTGGAGGGTGTCTTCAGAGGCATCCTCTGTGAGTTGGGGGTTGACACATTCCGCATCAGCCAAGGGACGAGTGTGAATATAGCCATTCCCTACGCGCAAAGTGTCGGTTTTGAAGGATCCGCGCAATATCAGGATTATCCCCGAACGGTGCTGTCCATCGATTCGGCCTCGTTGAATATCCATGCCGACATTTGCGTCCAATCCATTGTCGGCTTCCAGCTGCTCGGCAGTCACATAGTTTCGCCCGTCGGGGCCTATTATGACCCAACGAGCATGACTTTGATGACAGCGGGTGGAATCGTCCGCAATTACTTAGAAGTTCGTCCCGGAACGGTTGGGGTTCCCACACATACGAAAACCGGTTGGCGAGCTTGGGGCATGGAAGGAGGTATCCGTATTGATAATATCCTAGAAAATTCGTCCGTGGAAGTCATCAACATGCAGGGACAGGTCGTTTTCAAGGCCGCAACATCTGACACAGACACCTTTGTACCCATGCGAAGTGGTGTTTACGTTGTACGTGTGAATAAATCATCATCCAAAGTCGTCGTAAAATGAGATTGTAGTTATGAAAAAGAGATTTACACAATCGGTTAAGAACGGGGCCGCGTTGGTGTGCGCGGCGCTGCTGCTCGCCGTGTGCGCCGGCGGACTGAAGGCCCAGAACCCCTGGCCCGACTACGACTTCAAGGCCGCCAACGCCGACGGTGACACCCTCTACTACCGCATCACCTCCGCCACGGCCCCCTACACCGTGGCCGTGACCCGCTGCCACGACTCGGTGTATCACACCCTGCCCTGGCCACAATACTCCTACCAACAAGGCCAGCCGGGATTCCTCTATCCCGTGTATGACTACGATTCGCTCATCACAATTCCCTCTTCCGTCACCTACGGAGGACAGACCTACACGGTGAACGCCATTGACAAAGAGGCTTTCTTCTATCAGAAGGGCATGCACACGGTGGTTCTTCCCGCTTCGGTGGAGACCATTGATACCGGTGCCTTTTACGGTTCCTCACTCCATCATATCGTGATGTCACCCAATGTGACCCGCATCAATTATTATGCGTTCGAATCCACGCCGATAGAGTCTGTAGAGCTGCCTGTTGGCTTGACGTACATCGGAGAAGAGGCGTTTGCATTTTCCTCCCTAAGCGAAGTTGAAATACCAGCCAGTGTGACGACACTGCCGCATTATGCCTTTTATCGATGTCCTTTGACCAAAATTACCTTTAACGAGGGGCTGCAGGTGATTGAGCAGGAGGCTTTTTCGCCGCAGTACATCGATTCAATCGTCTTCCCCGGCAGTTTGAGGAAAATCGAAGCATTCAATGACGGTACGGTTTATCTCTCTGATACCGTCTGGTGCCGTTATGTGGAGTTCCAGAACGGCCCTGACCCGTTGGTGCTTGGGGACAATTGCTTTTTCGGATTTAACTATTTGGAAACGGTCATCCTTTCCGACAACATCACCCGGCTCGGAGCCAACTGTTTTCGATTGACGAATATAGGGCAAGTCGTCATCCCCCCGCTTATTGACACCATTCCAGCCTCCTGTTTCCGTGACTGCAGCACTCTGCACAGTGTTGTGCTGCCACAACAGCTGACCACCATTGACGAATACGCTTTCTCGAATACGCCTTCTCTTGAATCTATCGTTATTCCCGCCTCGTTGACCTACATCGGCAAAAAGGCATTCCAGACGACATCGGGGCCAGGTCTCAATGTCCTTAGCATCTACTGTGAGGTTCCGCCCACTCTTGAAGGAAACAACTCCAATACCGTTTTCAACAAACAGAACACCATACTCATGAATGTGCCCTGCGGCTTTGAATCGGTGTACCAGTCCGCCCCCGGTTGGAGCAGCTACGACAATTTTGTATATGATTTTTGTCTCGGTGTCGAGGAGCACGACCCGGCGGCGTTCAAAGTCTGGCCGAACCCTGCGGAGGACGCGGTCAATGTACAATGGACAATGGACAATGTACAGCTCGGAATGGGGACTGTCGAGGTATTCGATGTTTACGGCAAGTTAGTCCGCACGGAGACAGTGACGGACAGCCCGGCCCGTGTCAATGTCTCTGACCTGCGCGCCGGCGTCTATCTCCTGCGCGTGACGGCCGCGGACGGGAAAGAATACTGGCAGAAGATTGTGAAACGGTAAGAATTTTCGGGGATGTAGAGACGCAAAATTTTGCGTCTCTACCATGCCTTGAATCACATAATCATAAATCGGCGGGTATGAGATATTAAGCAAAAATGTTTACCGATAATGCCCCGACTTTCGACAGCAGTTTAAAAGCTAATTTTCGTATTTTTGCCCACTGAAAAATTATGAAACGCTCAATGTTTCTCGCCACCTTGCTATTGGCGGTTTTCGC
>JAEEIG010000071.1 GCA_016281255.1 Bacteroidales bacterium | reverse complement strand
GTCTTGACTCTTGCAAAAGGCAGCGGATGCTTTATGGTGCGTCTGTCGGCATAGCAATAGACACAATCCGTCACGCAAGAGGTGTTGAGCATGAAGGTCATGCTGTTGGGCACGCGCAGCCGTACCTCCGACAAATCGAAGGACCGCCGGACAAAGGAGAGGTCGATCTTCTCGAGAAGAGCGTTTCGGACAATCCCCATCGTATTGGGAATCAAGAAATTCTTAGGTATCGACACCCATTGTCCCCCATGAGTTGGAATCATGATCTCCTCCGGGTTGCAGATGCAAGGTTCCACAAATTCCACAAATCTCGCTTTGTCCATGTTTTCTGCACGATAAAAACAGGCCGCCACTTCATCCAACGTTTTGGAGCCATCGAAAAAGGCGAACAGATAGACCAGATCAGGATGGACGCGCCAAGCAAAGGAATGGGTGATGTCTTTTCTGTAAGGGTCAGCACAGTAGCGCGCCGGATTGTTGTTGGTGATAATGACATTCAGATAATCCTCCTTGAACTTGTAAGCGGGATTCATCACATATTTCTGATGCACATCTAACTTCCGCATGTTTTCTTTCATAGTCTTTCCTTTTTATTTTGTCTTTTTTGTCAGGACAAAAATAACATCAAAAAGCACCTTTGTCAAGATGTTTTTGCAATTTTTGTGTATTTTTTTCGGAATCAGCGATTTAAACGCCCAAAAAAGAAGATTTCAAAAAATTCTTTTTACAGTCATTTGTTAAGATTTCGGGCCGTTTTCGCAAGATTTTGGGGATTCGGCTCAAAATCCGATTCAAAAACGGAGGCATCGAGAGCTCGGGTTCGGACTTTTTCATGAAAAATTCAAATAAATGGAATAAGGGATGATTATTATGGAAAAAAAGTGTATTTTTGCCGCCGATTTAGAAAAGGATAAAAAAGATAAATTAAAGCAGTTAAAAGTTATGTATTTGACAACAGACGTTAAGAAAGAAATTTTTGCGAAATACGGCAAGAACGAAGCTGACACCGGTTCTCCTGAAGCACAAGTTGCCCTGTTTACGCACCGCATCAAACATTTGACCGAGCACGTGAAAGAAAACCACGGCGACCGCGTGACCAAACGCGCCCTCATCACCCTGGTTGGTAAGCGTAAAAAAATGCTCGAATATCTGAAACAACAAGATATCGAACGCTACAGAGCCCTGATCAAGGAATTAGGCTTAAGAAAATAATTTCAGGACAGACTACATTGATATTCAAAAAGGCAATTTTGATGGAAATTGCCTTTTTGAATATTTGTTGTATTCTATACTCGTATCACTTAAAAAACAAACACTATGAATTTAGGAGTAAGAACAACTTTCGATATCGGTGACGGTCGTATGGTCACGATTGAAACCGGAAAACTGGCGAAGCAGGCCGACGGTGCCGCTGTCGTCACGATGGGCAACACCATGATTTTAGCCACCGTTTGCTGCAAGAAGGAGGCCGTTGAAGGCACCGACTTCATGCCGCTGCAGGTGGAATACCAAGAAAAATACGGCGCTGTGGGTCGTTTCCCCGGCGGTTTCTTCAAACGCGAATCCCGCCCTTCCGAGTATGAAATCCTCATCGCTCGTCTGGTCGACCGCGCCATCCGTCCTCTCTTCCCGAAAAACTTCCACGCTGAGACTCAGGTCGTTGTGACCCTGATTTCCGGTGACAAGAACTTCCTGCCCGACTGCCTCGCATGTCTGGCCGCTTCTTCCGCCATCGCCGTTTCCAACATCCCCTTCGAGTGCCCGATTTCCGAGGTGCGCGTGGGCCGCGTGGATGGCAAGCTGGTGGTGAACCCCACCGTCGAGGACATGGACCGTTCCGACATCGACATGATCGTGGCCGCTTCCATGGACAACATCATGATGGTGGAAGGCGAGATGAAGGAGATTTCCGAGGACGACATGGTGGAAGCCCTGAACTTCGCCAAGGAGGCCATCAAGGTGCAGTGCCAAGCGCAGTTAGACCTCGCCGCACAGGTGCCCACTGCCAACCCGAAACGCGAATATTGCCACGAAACCGACGACGAGGCCATCCGCGAACGCATGAACACCGAATTGTACGACAAAGTATATGCCGTGGCGAAATCCTTCAAGGGCAAACAAGCCCGTAATGAGGACTTTGACCAGATTCTCGCCGACTTCATCGAGACTATTCCCGAAGAGGAGCGCGACGAGAAAGCCGTGATGGTGAAACGTTACTACGACGAAATCCTCTGGCACGCCATGCGCAACATGATCCTCGACGAGCGCATCCGTCTCGACGGCCGCCACACCGAGGACATCCGTCCCATCTGGATTGAGACCGGATATATTCCTTCTGCACACGGTTCTGCCATCTTCACCCGTGGTGAAACGCAATCTTTGACCACCTGCACGCTCGGCACCAAACTCGACGAGCAGATCATTGACGGCGCCGTGGTGGAAGGCACCAACCGTTTCCTGCTGCACTACAACTTCCCGCCCTACAGTGTGGGTGAAGTGAAGCGCATCGGCAGCACATCCCGCCGCGAAGTCGGTCACGGCAACTTGGCCAAACGCGCACTGAAACCGATGATCCCGTTCGACGACCCGACGTTCCCCTATACTGTACGTTTGGTTTCCGATATCCTCGAATCCAACGGAAGTTCCTCAATGGCAACGGTTTGCGCCGGCACGCTCGCGCTGCTCGACTGCGGTGTGAAGATGAAAAAGCCCGTTTCCGGTATCGCCATGGGCTTGATCACCGACGAGGCCACCGGCCGCTACGCCATTCTTTCCGACATCCTCGGTGATGAGGACCACCTCGGCGACATGGACTTCAAGGTTTGCGGTACCGAAGACGGTATCACCGCCTGCCAAATGGATATCAAGGTCAAGGGCCTCTCTTCCGAAGTGATGGCCGAAGCACTGGCTCAGGCTCACCGCGGCAGAATGTTCATCCTTGGCAAGATCAAAGAAGCGATGCCCGCCCCGCGCGAAGACTACCGTCCGTTCGTGCCACGCATCGTCCAAATGCAAATCCCGCGCGAATTCATCGGCGCCGTCATCGGACCCGGAGGCAAAATCATCCAAGAGATGCAGCGTGAAACCAACACCGTCATCAACATCGAAGAGGTCGGCGATTTCGGTATCATCGACATCGCAGCCGCCAATGTGGACGACATCAACGCCGCCATGGATCGTATCAAACTCATCACCACGCTTCCTGAAGTGGGTGAGATTTACGAAGGCACGGTCAAAACGATCACCGACTTCGGCGCATTCGTCGAATTCCTGCCCAACACCGACGGTCTTCTTCACGTCTCAGAAATCGCTTACCGCCGCATCGAGAATGTGGCCGACGTGCTCAACGTGGGCGACAAAATCAAGGTGAAACTCATCGAAATCGACGAGAAAACCGGCAAATACAGACTGTCACACAGAGCTTTGCTCCCGAAGCCCGAGGGTTATGAAGAGGAGAAGCCGCGTGGCAACGGTGGACGCAACGGCGGCGGCAACCGCAACAGCGGCGGACGCGAAAACCGCGGCGACCGCGGTCCTCGTCCGGGCGGCGGCGACAAAAACCGCAACAACGGTGGAGGCAATAACCCGCGCCGCGGCAACAGCAACCAAAACGACGGCCAACGTCACCGCCAAGAGCGACGCGAATTGCCCGATTTCCCTGATATGGACTAACTTTCAATATCGAGAGCGCCGCGAAATCACGGCGCTCTTTTTCTCATAAATCACAGGGGTTGCGCTTCGCTCACCCCTGGCTACCGAGCTCTTGCCCCTACGGGGCTGCTCAAGGAAAGTGTTTAATATTACTACCCCGCCCTTCGGGCACCCCTTCTAAAAGAAGGGGAATTGGGGTTGCCCGAACCCTTGAAACCTGAAACTTGAAACTTGAAACTATGGTAATCAAAGAAGTAACCCAATTTTTAGAACAAAAATTCCCCTTGTACCTGCAGGAAGATTTCGACAACTGCGGGGTTCAGTGCGGTGACGTTTCACAGGAAATCACCGGGGCGATGGTCTGTTTCGAGATGTCGGAGCAGGTGATCGACGAAGCCATCGGGAAGGGCTGCAACCTCGTGATTTCGCACCATCCGCTGATCCTCAAGCGCGGCATCACCAAGATTTTGCCCACCGACAGAGTTGGCGCGATGATCTGCAAAGCCTTGGCACACAACATGGTGCTCTATTCCATGCACACCAACATCGACAGCGGTGAAGGCGGCGGCAACGACGCTTTCGCCGAAAAGCTCGGTTTGCAGAACGTGAAGGTGCTGGAACCCCGCAAAGGCCTGTACCGCAAATTGGTGGTGTTCGTGCCCGCCAACCACGCCGAACGGCTCAAAAACGCCCTTTTCGGAATCGGATGCGGCGTGCAAGGCAACTATGACCACTGCGGCTACTCGCTGAACGGGACCGGACAATTCCGCCCGTTGGAAGGTGCCCATCCATTCATCGGAAATGAGAACCAGGTGGAACAGGTGGAGGAGGCACGAGTGGAGATGATTTACCCGGCTGGATTGCAACGCACTGTGGTACAAACACTTTATGAAAACCATCCTTACGAGGAGCCCGCCTTCGACCTGCTGCCTTTGGAGAACGAAAGCCGCACCGTCGGTCTTGGCCGGATCGGCGAACTGCCTGAAGCGATGACCGTTGCCGAATTTCTTGACTATCTGAAAAACAAGCTCGGTTTTGTCCATTGCCGATATGCGGGTGACACCTCGAAAACGATCCGCAAGGTGGCCGTTTGCGGCGGCGGCGGTGCCGGTTTCATCGACCTTGCCATCGCCTCCGGCGCCGATGCGTATGTCTCCGGCGACTTCAAATACCACGACTTTTTCAAGTCCCATTCCGGCACACTTTTGGTGGATATCGGACACTACGAAGGAGAATTTTTCATTAAAAACATCATTTTTGAACTACTTAACGAAAAATTTGCTATATTTGCAAGTTTTATTTCTTCGTTGGAAAAACTGGAAGTAAGGTATTTTTAATTTGTTGACAATCAAGTATTTAATATAAATATGGCCAAGAAAAAAGTGACCGAAGAAGCGGTTGAAAGCGGTGCTAAAAAAGCAAAAGTGGAGAAAATCGTCCCCAAAATGAAGAAAATCACCCCCAAAAGAGTGAAAGTTCCTCAGGTGGAAGAGGCGAAAGAAGAGGAGCCCGTTGAAACCGTCGAATTGGTGGAAGAGGTGCAGGAAAATATAGTCGAAGAGGCTCCAAAGCCGAAGCAGAAAGTGGCAAAAAAGTCTGTTGTTGAGACAATTATCGAAAACGACGAAGTAACTGTGGAAAAGTCTTCCGACGGTGTGGTGGAAGTGAAAAAACACGAATCCACCCAAAGCACTGCCGAAGAGCTCTCCATCGAACAGAAATTGTTGTCACTTTATAACCTGCAGCAAATCTGCACGAAGATTGACGACATCCGCATGATCCGCGGCGAACTTCCGGAAGAAATCCGCGACAACGAGGACGAGTGCGAAGGTCTGAACACCCGTATCAACAAATTCACGGACGACATCAAGAACCTCAAGCTCAAGATCAATTCCGAGAACACCAACATCGAGGAAGCCAAAGCATCCATCAAGAAATACGAGGAACAGCAGAATTCTGTGCGCAACAACCGCGAATACGAGGCGTTAAGCAAGGAAATCGAGTTCCAGCAGCTGCAAATCCAGGTGGCCGAGAAGCACAAAGAGAAACACGAAGCCGAAATTCTGGACAAACAAGCCAAAATCGCCGAGACCAACGAACGCGTGAAAGAGATCGAGGAGATTCTGGAACACAAGAAAGCCGAGTTGGATGTCATCGTGGCTGACACGCAAAAGGAGGAGGAGGAGCTGCTGGCCAAGGCAGAAGAACTTCGCGCAAAAGTCGATGACCGTCTCCTGGCCGCATTCGAACGCATCCGCAAAAACGCCCACAACGGTCTGGCCATTGTGAAAATCGAGCGTGACGCCTGCGGCGGTTGCTTCAGCAAAATCCCTCCGCAACGTCAATTGGATATCTGCCTTCACAAGAAAATCATCGTGTGCGAGGCTTGCGGACGTATCTTCATCGACGACAAATTGGTTCACGAGCACGAAAACGACGCACAATAACCGGGCATCGTTAAACGTTTGCCAATCTTGCCCGTCTAAAACGACAATTTCCAAATAACACGGAAAAACTTAAATATTCACCTTTAAATAACAATTATTATGAAAAAAATCTTAAGTGTAATTTGCATGGCCCTTCTGGCCGGAGGTATGATTTTCACCTCTTGTACGAAAAACTGGACTGTTACAGTGAAAGCTAACAACGATGCTTGGGGTACTGTGACTGGCGGTGGCACATTCGCTGACGGAGCCACAGCTACTCTTACCGCTACGCCTGCTGAAGGCTATGAATTCGTGAAATGGGATGACGGTGTCAAAGACAACCCTCGTAACATCACCGTTACCGCTAACGTTACCTACACCGCCATTTTCGAAGCTGCGAAACCGAGCGTGAAAGTGACCTTCAACAACGCTGTTTGGGACGCTAAAGCATTCAATGCCCGTTACTTCGAAAGCCGAGGCGCATGGGATGTCTTCGCAGGTAAAGAAAATCTGCAAGAATTCCCGATCGCTGACTGCGCTGCATTCGCAGACGCTATCGGTACCTACAGCGATGCCACGACAGATGGTAAAAATTACCAAAATGAAGTGATTGCTTTCATTGAATACTATGAGGATAGCGCTTTGCAAGACCAAGACGGCAACACCTACGGTGACTGGTGGGCAAAGAGTGCCAATATCGAAGTGACCGGTTTCGACATCCTCAACATGGTGATGAGCGCTACAGTTGGCGCTACCATGTTCGACGCTGAAGGCGCTTTCGTGGATGGCGAAGGCTTCGCCGCCGCTGCTACCGCTCCCATGACGGTGAATGCGCACAACGTGGAAATGGCTGCTGCCAAGGGTGGTCTGAAGAAAATTTCCACCAAAGTGTCTGTGAAATAATTCCACGACATTCCAAAAACAATGCCCACGTACCACGTGCGTGGGCATTATTTTTAAATAAAGAGATGAAAAAACATATATTGACGCTCGGCGCTATCGCCTCGATAATCGCATTATTGTCGGTTTCCTGCAAAAGCGACGAAAAGATGATTGAGAAAAATGCATACGGTTATCTGTATGCCATGAGCAACTATCGGATTTCGGAGGCGAAAAATTACGCCACCACCGAAACCGTCAACCATACACTGCATTTTGTTGAGGAGACCATCATCCCCAACCTTGACCCGAATGTCATCAAAGAGAACACCCCTGCCGCCATTGAAATCAATGAAGTCACGATTATTGACGACTCCACTGCTGAGGTCGCCTATACGAGTACGACCCCGAAAGAGGTGAAGTCGGGAAAACTGGATATGGTGAAGGAGAATCAGGAATGGAAAGCCAAAGTCATCATCAACATTCCTAAATTCATGACTATAAAGGCCGACACCCTCTCCGGCGAAGAAATGGATGCCAAATACAAGGGTAAATTGAAACCGGTCCCGGCCGATTCCATCAAGCCGCGTTTTGGCAAATAGTTCGATTATTCCCTGTTTTCCAACACAATCGCGTCGGCAACGACCTCAGCCACGGATTTAATCTCCACACCGAGCTTATATTCGTGGTTGATTTGTGAAAGCTGGTCTGCACAGTTGTGACACGGGGTGATAACCACATCAGCGCCCGTCGCCCTGATCTGGTCGGCCTTGATTTTCCCGATCTTCAGACGGCGCTCGTTATATTCGCTCATGGCCAACATACCACCGCCGCCACCGCAGCAGAAGTTGTCGCTGCCGAACGGATCCATTTCAATCAACTCCGGCACCGCCTCTTTGACCACATAACGCAACGAATTGAACAACCCGCCATTACGGGTGATATTACACGGATCATGAATCGTGTATCTCTTGGTATTCAACGACTTGTCTAATTTTATCTTTCCCGATTTGAGATATTCCTCAATCAATTCCACGAGGGAGATCATCTTGAAATCGGGATGCTGGCCCATATAATTGGGCGCTTCCCAGCGAAGCGCTCGTGTGCCATGACCGCACTCACCTAACACCAACGTTTTGCATTTCAGCTTGGCCATCTCGTCGTACATGTGCTGCGCTATCTGCTTGGCATGCTCGTCCTTGCCTGAGAAATAGCCATAATTGGTCACGTCGTACATCTCATCGGAAAGCGTCCAGTCGGCACCCGCCACATGGAAAATCTTGGCTGCGGCGGCGATGGAAAGCGGGAAGAACTTCGGTTCGCGCGGGTTCAAGGTGTACAGAATCTCGGCATTTTCCTTATTCAGAGGAATCAACGTCTCTTCCGTCTCCAACTCGTCCTGCAACTCCTCCTGCATCCAGTCAATGGTGTCCACGAAATCCTCCTTCGGGATGGCCATGTTGTTCTTGGTATTCAACGCGGCATCCACGGTAGCCTGCAAAGAATCCGGAACACAGCCCATCGCGGCCAACATGCGGCGACCAGTGCGCACCACGAACGGGATATCCACCCCGATGGAGCAGTGCTTCACGCAACGTCCGCACATCGTGCATGCGCCATACAGCGAATCCACCATCTCCGCGATGTAGTCCTCCGTCAACTCCTTGGCATTCGTCAATTTAGGCGCGGTTTTGCCCAAAAAAGTGCAATAGCGGCGATATATGGACGAAACCATATCGACTTTCTTTCCGGGAATAAACTTAGGTTCCTGGAAAGTCTTGAAAAACAGGCAACTGGTCTCGCACAACCCGCAATGCACACAGGCATTGAGATGCGTAAGAAGCTTGCTGTCCGTGTGTTTGGTCAGAATATTGATGGCCTTCTGGATGCCTTCGGAGGATATCTCTTTCATATCATTTATTTTGGGCGCGAAAATACAAATTTTTGTTGAGTGAAGAATGAAGAGAGAACATAGAAAAGTGTATTTTTGCAGGTTGTATTATTATATTAATGTATGAGACATTTTTCACTTTTATTAGTATGGTTAAGCCTCATAGTTTTTGTATCTGCCCAGGATGCCACTTGTTATCGTATCTATCTGAGTGACAAAAACAACACTCCCTACTCTATCGATAATCCGTCGGAATATTTGTCACAGCGTGCCATCGACAAGCGTGAGCGTTTCAACATTCCGATCACGGAACAGGATCTGCCCATTAATCCGGAATACAAGCAGCAGATTTTAGCATTGCACCCGCGGATGCAACCGCTGGCCGTTTCGAAATGGATGAACACCTTCACGGTCTATTG
>JAEEIG010000070.1 GCA_016281255.1 Bacteroidales bacterium | reverse complement strand
GGAGGGAGACGGGTTGACGTTGATGGTAAGGGTCGCCTCTTCGGTGCCGCAAGATGCGCTGGTGACGGTCACGGTTGCGGTAGCGCTCTGGGCGGGTGTACCGCTGATGACACCGCCGCTGTAAGAAACACCATCAGGCAGCCCTGTCACGGAAACCTCTCCGTTGGAGGCGGAGACGTTGATGTTGCCGATGCTCTCGCCGGAACAGACGGTGACGCTCTCCTGGGACAGGGAGACGGAGGGCATCGGGTTCACCACCACATCAAACGTGTCCACACGTTGACAACCGCCAGGAAGCGTTGCAGTGACATAATAGGTCTTCGTTTCTGACGGAGTAAATGTAACGGAATTTTGATCTTGGGTACCGAGACCGTCGCTCCATTGGTATGTGCACCCCTCTACACTCGCCGAAACATAGTCCAGAAAGACTCTCGTGTCGTAGGCGGTGGTGTGGTGAACCGTCTCCACTGTGATTGTCGAAGCATGGGTCGCACCGCCGAAGGAGAACGAATAGTCCCTGTAGGCGTCATCGCCCGGCCAGTAGTAGGTCGGACTCGTCTCGAAGCTGCGGATCTGCTGTCTCGATGTCCCCTTGTCCACAACCACGTTCACCTTGGTCATCTTCGGCGAAGAACTGCCGCCAGGAACCGTCCCCCACCCCTTGGCCCGAACGGTCACCTCGAAAGGATCGCATAACACCATAGGCGCAGAGGTGATACTGCCCGTCGCCGGATAGGAGCTTCCCAACTTCACCTTCCCTCCCGCCGGGAACACCTTGTCGCGCGTCGGAAACATGGCCAATTCACCCACAAAATCAGGGAAGGAATCCACCTCACGGTTGCCCGGACCCTGATGCTCGTGTACCCACGAGTGCCACTGGTCCCCGTATTGGTCCACCCCGCCGAAATCCTGCGACAACTGATCGTTCGACGATCCACATTCTGTGGCTGTCAAAGTGGCGCTGCCCCCGGCACAAATCGCAACCGTCTCATGCTTACCTTTCGTCGCACGCACATAAAAGGTGATCACTGTGTCGTAATAACAACCCGATGGATCAAACAATCGCAAGGTATCGACAATCGTAGTGTCCGAGGTGATATTTTCCGGTGCATGGAAAGTGAATGATGTGTCTGAAGGGTTGTACTCAAACAACGGATCCGGCTGCCCGCCAGAGTTCGGTATCACAACCGCCATGCTGTCCACCATATTGCCCGTTTCCGAAGGCTCTTGGTCGAATACAATCTCCCAATCGTGGAGGTAACCGTATCCAGCATCTTGGTATGAATCACCAACCATTATGTCAATTGACCAATCCCCGTTATAAGGGCAACCTGTCAACGATTCAAAACTTTGATTGGGATGGTAGAAATTCGATGTGCCAGTGACGTTGGACGAGTCAAATTCGTAAATCCACGGGTCAGGAACTGTGTAAATCAACCCATAAGGATTAGTGGAATATTCTGGGTCGCTACTGTTTGACCAACAATAATTCCATCCTGTTCCAGGTGCATTTAATGAAGGATTACAAGGGTCTTCATCTTCGCCATCGGAAGACGGAGAACCTAATGATGCATTATATAATATTTCAATATCACCTTGTGTGACTTCTGGTTCCCAATGAAGACTTGTTGAAGTATCTGTACTAAGAATACAGTTTGATATGTGAGTTGTATCTGGACTGATAAGAGCACATTTCAGAATAGTTGATGTTTGACCGTTAGGACATCGAAGTTGAATTAATATGTTCTCAGGTGTTGCGTGTTCTATGTTTAATCGAACATATCGAATACTATTTGGGCCAGCGACGGTGTCATTATATTCATATCCAGAATAATGAATGGTGGAAGAGAACACACATGTATCCTCACAGTATATACTGTTCGGGATAAACATACTGTGCGCCTCAGGAGGTTCCGGTTCATGCGGGGCAATGACAAAATTCTTGCCTGAACTATATCCCACCGTAAAAGTGACACTATCCCCTGCGCAAACAATACTGTCAGGAAGTTGACTTCCAGGAGAAAATATCGGATGTGATCCAACCGTACAATCATTATATTGACCATACGCCGCCACAGCCGAACACAACAACAGCATGGCAAACCCCACTCCCTTCAACCAACGACTTATTATGTTTTCAATATATCTCATTAATAATCAATTTCTTGCAAAATCCATTCACACATAATCCAAAATTGCAAAGATACAAATTTTACGTCAACTTAAATAGTATATATTTTTAAATACAGGATTATCAACAATATAGCAGAGGACATGACATCCCGATTCCGCGGGGAACTCTCCACCAGAGAAAGCGGAAAATAAGCCAATCGAATTTGTTTTCAAAAATTTCTTCATCTTTACGGTTTTTATAACTGATGTTTTCGGTTGCAAAAATACAAAAAATTTAATACATGAACACTAAAAATTATTTTTTCAACAATAGGCAACAAAAAAAAGGGAACCATTCCGGCTCCCCAATTACTAATTACTAATTACTAATTGAACTACCCGTTCATCCTCCTGTCGAGCTCCTGCGCGATGTAGGAGGCCACGTCATCGGCGTAGGTGTTGGCACCGAAACCGGCGTCGTAACCCAATTCCTTGGCCAACTCGTGGGTGATACGCGGACCGCCGCACACCACAATCATCTTGTCGCGCAAGCCCTCGGCCTCCAACATCTCGATCAACTCCGTAAGATTCTGGATGTGAACGTCTTTCTGGGTCACCGTCTGCGACACCAACAAAGCGTCGGCGTGCAGCTCCACCGCTTTGGCGATGAACTCTTCGTTCGGCACCTGGCTGCCCATGTTCAATGCATCGAACATGTCGTAACGCTCAATGCCATAGTGTCCTGCATAGCCCTTCATGTTCATGATGGCATCGATGCCCACCGTGTGGGCGTCCGTGCCCGTGCTGGCGCCCACCACCACGATCTTCCTGCCGATGTGCTCGCGGATGAAGTCGTCCGTCTCCGGCATCGACCACACCGTCGATTCCACTTTCGGCACGTGGATGGTCGTGTAATCGACCGTGTGCGTGCAGGCACCGTAGCAGTTCACAAAGGTAAAGCCTTCTGTAAGTTCTTTGAAATAAACAACTTGAGGATTGTCAAAACCCATTTTTTTCATCAGTTGTTTGGCTGCCTCAACGGCTTCGTCACCGCACGGCACCGGCAAGGTGAAGCTCAACTGCGTCTTGCCGTCGTTCATGGTGTCGCCGTAAGGCTTCACTTTGGTTAAGTCTAAGGTCTGATCAAAGTCCTTTTGATCCATTGAATATAATCCGCCACTCATAGTATTCGGTATTTAATTTGGTTGTTTTTTACTGTTTGTTTTTCGTATTATCTTATTCTCCCATCATCCCATCATCGAATCATCGCATCATCGCATCATCCTCTAACCTTTCATTCCCACAAAGTAGTCTTCCTTGTTTTCGAAAAGCACGTTAAACGAAGTCATGCTGCCGTAGATGCGGGAGATGTACTGCTGGAGGTTGACCTTCTCCTCGTCGGTGAGCGAGCTGCTGCTGTTGATGTTCTGTTCGAGCACGCGCAGACGGTCGCGCATCATGACGATTTTGTGGAAGAAGGTCTCCACGGGCATCTCCTTGGGAGCCAAGTCTTTGTTGGCGGGCTGCAGCGTCATCGTGCCGCCCTGCCATTTTTTGCCTAACTCCACCTTGTACTCAATGCCGTTGTATTCGGTCAGCAGCTGCGTGAGCATCTGCTTGACCTCGCGGATATTGAGCTTCGGTGTGCCATCGTCGTCGCCGTTCGGTTCAATCACCTCCAACGCCACGGCCGCCTTGGAAAACTCCAACTCGCCGCCGCGCACGAAAATGATTTTGTATGTCAGCGCGTTGTTTTGGCTGACGATGCCTTCGCCGTACTTCTCGTGACTGACCCGCGTTCCCACGGGGAGATTGTCTATGTCGTAGTTGGTATCCATTTCACTAATATGTTAAAATATAGGTTTTTCGTTAGGAGACTTGAGACTTGAGACTTGAGACTTGAGACTTGAGAGTTGAGGCTTGAGAGTTAAGACTTTTGGGAGGTTACAATTGTCCCTGACAATATGTTGACTCGTCCTTCGATTATTAATTCATCCCATCATCCCATCATCCTATCATCCCACATCCTACCAGCGTTCTTTCATCATCTTGATGAACGGGTTGAAATAGTTGTCGCCCTTGGTGACCACGCCGGCGAGGCCCTTGCCGCCGTCCTTCGGGCGTTTCACGTCGCCGAAGATACCCTTTTCGAGGGCGGTGAAGAGTCCTTCGCGGACAATCTCCTGCAACAGCTCAATGGCATTGTTCAGGACGGTCTTCGCGCGCTCACGGCAGATGCCGCCTTCGCGGAACTCCATCTCCTCGCCGATGCTGCGCATGTCGTTGAAGATATAGCGGGCGTTCTCGATGGAGAGGTAACGGTCGCTCATGAAGGGCGTGTGGATGGCCTCGGTGGGCATACCCAACAACTGTATACCCTGGTG
>JAEEIG010000001.1 GCA_016281255.1 Bacteroidales bacterium | reverse complement strand
TGATGACCTTCCTGTTGCAGATGGAGGATTCGTTTTACGAAATCGCGAAGGCCACTGGCAAGCCTGCGCTTGTCGTCAACGACCGCGGGGCGATGGACCTTTCTGCCTACATGAAACCCGAAGACTGGCAGGCTTTGTTGAAGTCTGTCGGCAAGACCGAAGAGGAACTATTGGCCCGATACAAGGCGGTTTTCCATCTGAGTACCAGTGCGAAGGGGGCGCCGAATAGCTACACCTTGAGCAACAATTCCGCCCGCATGGAGGAGACCTTGGCGGAGGCCATCCGTGTGGACGATAACTTGGTCAAGGCTTGGGAAAAGCATCCCAACCTGCACATTATCAAGGCCGAAGAGTTCGTCAAAGACAAAATCGACAATGTGTTGCTCGGCATTTCCGAAGAGCTGGGAATATTGGATTCCGTACGTGACATGATTCTGTAGTCGATAGTTATAGATGATCTTTAACGCGTCATAGTCATAATCAAAGGCCAACCTAAAACCGATACATTCCTTGCACTTTCACCTCCGTTTTGTGCGGTTTGTCGATTTGCGTCAGACCGCTGCTGATGGTTTCCCTGTCTAAATAATGGGTTCGTGAAACACGCAGCCAGATGCTGAGGTTCCGAATCTTGTAGCGCAACATCAAATATGCCCGCATCCCTTGGTAATAGTACGAACCGACCGTGAATGCGTAATAGACATCGTTTTCGTAGGCGTACAACCTTTCTTCGTAGGTGTCCGTGTCGAAATAAGCGACCCGCAGGTAGAGGCTGAGTTGCGGCCGTTTCAACGTGAACACCAAATCCTGATACATCAGAATGCCTTTGCGCCAAAGGGGGTCCGGGCCCTTGTTAAAGACCATGTTGACCTCGGTCCTCGTCCTCATGAAGGGGAATGGTTCATAGTTCCATTGCACTCGCAGTTTGTGCCGACACTGATCCCGTAGTCGGTGCATGTATGCATTCTCGCTTTCGTTTCTCGGTCTGTTTCTCCAGTAGTACCGGGCGAGGAGGGTGCTTTTACGCGACGGTTTGCCGGTCAGCGAGATTCCGGCGTCTATTCCTTGTACGGGCGCGTCTGTACGGTAGCTAAGCCACAATAGGCGGTAGTAGTCGCAGAAGAGGTCGGCTTCCACATTCCTTGACAGTACGAGGTGTCCTGCAAGATAGGTCCCGAACTCACCGCAGTCGCCGGAGGTCGTCCGGAACCCGCTTCCCATCGGGGATTGGTAGCCTGTGGCGAAGTAGCGGACCAGTGTGGCGAACTGGAACACGGGAGCCAGCCTGATCACTGCCGACTGCAGTATTGCAGGTTTCCCTTTCTCGCTGACTGCCACTTCACCGAAAAATAGCTGCTGGCCCGCCACCGCTTGATACGAGAGGCTGGCGTTCCACTGATTCGGTTGTGTCAGAGAGCGCCATTTGTCGCGCCAAGCTGCTGTGTCGGGATACTCCCCGAGGCAGACGAACTGTCCTCCGACGGTGAATTGAGCCCGCCGATGACAGAGCGCTCCCCCGAAGGCGGTGCGGTCGCTTTCCGTCACTGCGCCGGCAAAGCCGGTGCCCGACCACTGCGCGTTCCCTAACGTGAACGCACCCCCGCGGAAGAATTCTCCCTCGTTGGTGGTCGCCACCGCGCGCACCCCGTCGGTGAACCGACGCAGCGTCGATACACCGCCGCCCTTTCCCGAAATCATGGAAGAGCCGAGCACCAGTCCCTGCCCGAAGTTGAGCCGATAGTCGCCTAGCACCGCATATTTCAGCCATTTGATATTTTTTACGTAGACCGAGCCCGAGTAGTGGTCGAAGCCGTATCTCTGCTCCCCTCGGAAGAATCGCTCTCCGGCATCTTTTTCGCCGGCAATGCGGAATCCGAAATGCTCGCGGTTGCTGTAATCATATCGGAACTGCAAACGGGCGGGCGACCCGGGATAGTGGTTCGCGCGCGTGGTGTCGTAGCCTGCCTGCCGTTCCACCACCTGACTGTAGCGAAACCAAAGCACGTGCTTTCCCGACTTCCAGAGTTGCCGGAAGGTCGGACGTTGTCTTGGGGGTGGCGCAACAACAGTCACGTACGACAACCGCAACCGTTCGGCAACTGTGAACCCGTCGATGACATCCAGTTCGAAAATGCTGTACAACGGTCCATGCGTTTCGATGTATAGCTGCAACTGATAATATTGATAATCTGTAAGATAGAGCTGTTTCGAGGCCACTTCGTAGCTTAAGTTGTTGAGGTTGGGCTTCCTGTTCGACTGCGACAGTTCCAGCTGTTCCAGCAGTTCTTCCGACACATTCTCCAGATTCTCCAATTCCTCTGTCAGAAGTTCCATTTCATCCACCGCATTGTCCATTTGCCAAAGACTATCCTGCTGCGCAAATGTGTGGGCAGGGACTGTCACGGCCATCATGCACCCTAACAGCAATCGGATTCCCGTTACCTTGGGACCGAGACTTTTCATGAGCCAACCCTCCTTTCTGGAAAGTAGTGACCGCCAATTAGAGGGGAGACGGAGATTCGGTAATACCATGCCGTCTCCACAGATATCAGGAATTTTCTGTATATCAATCCGATAAAGATTCCTAAATGTGTGTTGGAGCCGTTGACGGAGAGCAATAGTGACGGAATCGGTTGGGTGAGGAAGCGGCAGCCCACTTCCCAGGCGCCGGGTAGGGTTTTCGCCATCGACAGTGACATCAGCAACATCTGCACAGGCCAATAAGAACATCCTACGCTAAACCTCATCGGGATGACTTCATGGCCGATGACGCCGTAACGCATCATAAAGGGATTGTAGGCTGCGGCATCGAAATAGAGCTTATGGGAGACCTTGCATGCAATGGAAAAGTCGGTACAGAGCGAGTGTCGCCCCGGGTATCCCCGGGCGTGGGTCATCAGGTAGAAGATTCGCGCAGTCATGGCGAAGCGATTTCCGAAATTGCGGCCATAACCGAGGGACAGCTGCATGTTTCCATAATCGGTGTATCCGTAATGATTCACCGCCGCTATCAAAGCGTTGTTGTTTCGGAGCCAAATTGAGGACAAGTCGGCGAACATCATCTCCTTCATCCCGAAATCGTTTCGGAAACGGAATCCTGCAAAGGAGTTCGAAAAGCAGCTTGTCGCAGGTGTCTCCGCAAGTTTTTCGACGGCAAGAGCGCGCAACAAGCTCTCCTGCGAGTGTCCGCAATACCAAGATGCCATATACAAGCAACTGAAAATCAATATTTTTGAATTTATTAAAGTTTTCATAATTCCAATAAATTGTTTCGTGGCAAATATACAACGGCAAAATGCGTTTGTCAAGTTAAAAATTGTTAATAATTTACATACTATACGTTAATATATATTATGGTATTAATGCTTCGATAATTTGTGTACTTTTGCCGCCATGATTGATTTGAACCGAAATATTCGCATTGAAGACTACGACTATCCATTGCCGGAGTCACGCATCGCATTCTATCCTGCATCTCAGCGAGACAGATCCAAGCTTTTGATTTTCGATAAGAAAGAGGCTAGGATCACCGATTCCGTTTTCCATCATTTGCCGGATTTCCTGTCTGAGAACCAATGGCTGGTGTTCAATAACTCGAAGGTGATTCATGCGCGGTTGCTGGTTCACAACATGACCGGTGCGGCCATCGAAATCTTCTGTCTGGAGCCGCTCGCACCTACCAGCGATCCCGCCGTGGCTTTTGCGTTGAGTGGGCGTGTGACTTGGAAGTGCATGGTTGGAAATGCGCGGAAATGGAAGTGTCCATTGGAAATAGAAGTGCCTATGAACGAGCGTGTCATTCGCATCAAAGCGGAACGTGGCGAGGCGATTGAGGGTACTTTTGAGGTGACCTTCACGTGGGCGGAAGCGGAGGTCTCCTTCGCGGAATGGATCGAGGCTTACGGAAAGGTGCCGTTGCCGCCTTACATCCATCGGGATGCAGAGGAGAGTGATACGGAGCGTTACCAGACTGTATATGCCCGTCATGACGGTTCCGTGGCCGCACCCACCGCCGGACTTCATTTCACGGACGAACTGTTGCATGCGCTGAATACGAAAGGTATTGAAACCGAGTATGTTACGTTGCATGTAGGTGCTGGCACTTTCAAGCCGGTCTCTTCGGAAACCATTGGTGGCCATTTCATGCACGAAGAGAAGATTGTGATTACGGAGGAGTTTATTCGTAAACTATTGAGAAACAAGAATAAACAGCTCATTGCGGTGGGCACTACCGTTACCCGTACTCTCGAGTCGCTGTTTGTCATCGGGGCTAAACTGTACATAGGGCTGGAGAATCCGCTTTTGGTGGAGCAGTGGGAGACCTACGACAACCCGAGTATCCATGAAGTGACTGTGGATCAGTCCTTGACGGCTATTCTTGACTTCCTGAAACAGCATGATACGGATTTGCTTCGCGCCAGTACGCGACTTATCATCCTGCCGGCATACAAAAGACATATTGTGGATGGGTTGATTACTAATTTCCATCAACCGAAAAGTACACTCTTATTGCTGATTTCCAATTTTTTAGGGGACGATTGGCATCGCATTTACCAACATGCGTTGGAGAACGATTACCGTTTTTTGAGTTACGGCGACTCCAACCTATACCTGCCCTAAGCCCACCATGCTCTCCCAACGTTTGAAAGATTGGGACTGGATGTCGTAGAAAACGTTGTAAATGGTTCTGGCCCAATAGTTTCTGACTCCGATGCCCGCTGGCTTTTTCAGGAATTTTTCGCAGAGCACCACTTCGCAGGTTTCGGTAGCCACCACAGCCACCCAGATGGCTGCATTCTTCAGGGTTGCATTGAACGATTCGACGATGAAGGTCAGCGCGTATTTCATTGATGTTGGGAAATTCAATCCTGAGACATATTCGCACATTTGTTCATCGTTGAAAGTGTCTTTGACACTGACGTAATTGGTTAATATATCATTGATTTTCAACGATTTGTTAGTTTTTGTAATCACAGACAAATCGTACTGCATCTTGGGTTTTCGGAAACTCATTCGAACATCGTATTTCTTTTGGTCGTTGAGAATCAACATGTTCCATTCATGGAAAAGTCGATGCAGGGCATCTTGCGTGAGTGAGAATCCGTCTTTGGTGAATTTGGCTTTCGAGAAGTTGATGCCGACCCATAGAATCTCCTTCGTATTGAGAAAATCGATGAAAAGATGTTCGTTCAAATACATAATGGATCGGAGTTAAACAGTTGTGGATTATTGGTTTAATGATTCCCAGTCGGTGAGGATGCGGCAGTATTCCTGGTTGTTGCCGGGCGAGTAGAGGACGGTTTGGCGGCCGGTTTCGGAAATGGGTTGTGAGAAGACAGCGTAATGGTCGCCGAGCTTTGCTTGGGAGATGAAGTTGACAGTTACATCTGTGATTCGGTGTGTTTCACGGAATTCCGGGTTTACAGCGTCGAAGGCCCATTGGATGTATTGGGCGTTGTTGACGTGTCGGTTCATGTCGATGTCGGAAGGCACCACCTCCTTACAGACGACAGGGGTTTCCGGAAGGGTGAGCGGGCCGATTTTCTTCGGTTTCTGATCGATGGCATGGCGATCTTGAGGCAGGAAGCAGCCGTCGAACATTTGCATGTGTTGCGGATGGCTGTTCGCGATGTCGAGAATGGCCCAGATGGAGCTTCCGGCCACCAAAACATCACCGTTGGCATCCACCATTTCGTAGTCGCGGGGAGAGGTGGCGGCGTTCGATTTTTTTACCCAAGACTGCAGCGTTATCGGCTCTTCCCATTTTGGTAATCGCTTGATTTTCAGCTGTATCTTTGTGATTACCCAAAAATACCCGCGTTCGCGCAGTTGATACCATCCGGCCCCCAAGAGGCTGGCGTGTTTGTTGCTCATCTCTTGAAGGATGCGGAAGAGACAACTGACGGTCAGTTGTGCATTCTCATCTACAAAATAGGATGGGATGACGAATTTTTCTTCTAATATAGGTGTGATTTCATTCATTTCCTTCAGATTCTACCACATTCCGTCAAACTTTGTCCAGAGGTCGTCGCCGAGTTTCCAAGCACGTTCAACCGCTTCGTTTCCGCAGATATCCGTGAAGTTGGTGAGCACTTGGATGGCATCTTCGTAACGGTCTTGCTTGATGAGTTCCATGGCTTCTTGTTCGATGACGTAATGTTCCTTGATGAACTCTTTCTGCACGGGAGCCCAGGTTTTATCGACCAAGAGGTGCATGTCGCCCCAACGTTTCGCGGCGATGGTGCCCACGCGATTGAAGGCCCACCAAGCCGATTCCCTGCTGAATCCGGTGATGCGGCCGTCGGTTTTGTAGGTGGAGGGCAGGTCCGTGACATTCGCATAGATAGGCACATAAATGGAGGACGCCACATTGTCGAGAGCGAACCAGCAGAGGGCGCCGACTTCATCGGGCAGCCAGCTGCGGCATTGGATGATGGTGGCATAGACGGTGAAGTGCACCGCGATGCTGCGTTCGCCGCGCTCGTTCCAGCCGCCGTTGATGCGGTGGAGCTGGAGTTCATCCGATTTCATAAACGGATTGGCCATCGGGGAAATGACTGTTTTGCCTTCTTTGTCGGTGACAGTCAGTGTTTTACGCATATCGTATGGAGTGCCTTCGTAGTAATCTTTGAAAACGCTCATCATCTTTTCCAAGGTCACCAAGGTGTCGGGCTTCACGGAGAACGGGTAGTTTTCGGAGTTAGGGTCGAGGTGCAATGACGGGGCCAAGAGGTCGAGCACGCGCCATTCGCGACGGCGGCAGGCCATCATCGTGCGGGTCTGCGGGGCATAGGCGTATGCGAAACGGAAGGGTTCCTTGCCGTCCCACCAGCCGTTTTCGCGTGCCAGCGAATAGACATTGTCGGAGGCCATGAAGTAGTCCTTGTCTTTGAGATTGATTTCGCGGATGGTGGAGGCGTTGGCGTTGACGGCAACATGGTCGTCGGGCACTCGCTGTGCCGCCCAAACCGCACCGAGTTTGCCCTTTCCGGGACCGAGGATTTCGAGATGCCATACCTCGTCCTTGTCGGCGATGGTGAGGCATTCTCCCGCATCAATCCAGCCGTATTTCTTCAACAGCACGCCCGCGGTTTCGATGGCCTCGCGAGCGGTGCAGCAGCGTTGAAGTATCAACATGCAAAGTCGCTGACAGTCGATGAGTCCGCTGTCGGACTTCAGTTCCGGACGTCCGCCGAAGGTCGATTCTCCGATGGCCAACTGCGCTTCGTTCACGCAAGGATAGGCGGTGTTGAGGAACTGGTAGGTGTGTTCCACCTGCGGAATCTCGCCGACGGGGATGTTGTCGTAGCGCAGCATTTGCCCGGGAAGTTGCTGCTTCGCCCATTGGCGCTTGTAGAGGGTTTGGGTCGCCCCGCGTTCGTAATCCTGTTCCGGGGTCACGTAGATGTTGGTGCGGGAACGGTGGCTGTCGTCGGTGTGCGAGGTCATCACCGAACCGTCCGCAGACGCCTTCTTGCCCACCGTGATGGAGGTGCATTCCATACCGTCTGACTCGTAATCGGCCATGTTTTGCGCCGAAACAGTGGCTCCCCACAGAATGGCCACAAGGGCGAATAGTGCTTTTTTCATATTTATGACTATAACTTAGACTTATTACTTGAGACTTAACTGCTGACTCCTAACTCCCATCCCCTAAGCTCCTAACAAATTAAATCATGGCGCAAAAGTACAAATTATTAATGTTAAACATACGGTCTGTAGGATTTTTTTTTATAATTTTGCCGTTAATATGAGCAAGCAGAAAATGGCGATAGAATATCCTGATAATTACCGAGAAACGGCGGTGTTGATTGCCGTTTCCACCCCTGATGTGGCGGAGGAGAAGACGATGGAGTATCTCGACGAGCTGGCCTTTTTGGTGGAGACCGCCGGCGGAATGTGCGTGCAGAAGTTCATCCAGAACCTCGCGCACCCTGACACACGCACCTATTTCGGCTCCGGCAAAATCCGTGAAGTGGCCGACTACGTACACGAAAACGATATCGACATGGTGGTGGTGGACGATGAACTTCCGCCGTCGCAACAACGTAATATCGAGGAGCTTATGAAATGCAAAGTGATGGATCGCACGCATCTGATCCTCGACATCTTCGCGAAGCATGCACAGACGGCACACGCCAAAACGCAGGTGGAGTTGGCGCAGTACAAGTATCTCCTCCCGCGTCTGACGGGTATGTGGACGCACTTGGAGAAACAGCGCGGCGGTATCGGTATGCGCGGTCCCGGTGAGAAAGAAATCGAGACCGACCGCCGTATTATCCGAGACCGTATCTCTCTGTTGGAGAAACGGTTGAAGGATATTGACCGACAGAAAAAGACCCAGCGCGGGCATCGTGAGCAGTTCGTGAGAGTGGCGTTGGTCGGCTATACCAATGTCGGGAAATCGACTATCATGAACTTGCTCAGCAACTCCGAAGTGCTGGCGGAGAACAAACTCTTCGCGACGCTCGACACCACGGTGCGCAAGGTGGTGTTCCAAAACCTTCCCTTCTTACTATCTGACACTGTGGGGTTTATCCGCAAGTTGCCGCACGGGCTGGTCGAGTCGTTCAAATCGACTTTGGACGAAATCCGCGAGACGCATCTGTTGCTGCACGTGGTCGATATCAGTCACCCCGACTTCGAGGAGCAGATTCAGACGGTGCAGAAAACGTTGGACGAGATCGACTGCGGCGGAAAGCCCACTGTCATCATATTCAACAAGATAGACCAATACACTTGGGTGGAAAAAGCCGAAGACGACCTCACGCCCAAAACGAAGGAGAATATCACGTTAGACGAGCTGAAAGCCACCTGGATGGCGAAACTGGGTCCGAAAACGCTCTTTATCTCTGCCAAAACGAAGGAGAATATCAACGAAATGCGGGATTTTTTGTATGAAGAAATCAAAAAGCTGCATATTCAGATCTATCCCTATAACAATTTCCTGTATTAGGCAATAGGCAATAGGCAATAGGCCGCTGGGGGACATATTGTTTTGCAGGATGTCATTTATGGCATCCTTTGTTATGGCATCGCTATTATTATGGCGTTGCTAAAAATCCAATCGTTGGAAGAGTTCAATGGCGAATTTCACCGTTTCGTACAGGAGCCCGTGGCGGAGTCCCGGTTCCGCGTTGAGGTTCATTGTGAAGGAGTGGTCGTCCACATAAGCGACCATGTCGTGGATGGGCAAGGCTAAATCCATGCCGAAGAGATGCACCAAGGTGCTGAGATCGGCTCGTGCATAGAGGTTGTGTTCAAAATACTCCTTCGGCCATTCGCGCTCCAATGGTTGCGACAGCGACGTAAGTGCACTGAGACTCTTTGTGAAGAACAGCAGGTCGTCTTTCATCAGCACACAAGCGGAGTCTTCTTTCACGATTTCCGTGTAAGTCTCATAGTCCATCTCTTTTTTGTTGGTCAAGATGATGTAGGCATCCCATCCGTCTATCTTTTTGTAAACCAGTGTTTTCATACCGATGGTGGAATCTTCGGGGATTTCTGCATAGCCGATGGAGTCGATTGATCCGACATAGTATTCGTTATATTCCACGGGTTCTTCATTTTCAGGCCGGGTCCCGGGCGTTTCCGGAGTCTCTTCCTCTTCTACAAGGGGCTCTTCCAAAGGTTCTTCCAAAACTTCCACAACTGGGATGTTTTTTCTCACCGAATCCGTAATATGGTTGCAAGTCTCCACATAACGTTCCAAAACACCACGCACCTCTTCGGGATGCTCCGCAATGGTGCTGAACATGAAGTAGTTTTCGTCAAGGGAAGACATGGTGAAGATGAACGGTTTGTTCAGCAGTCGGAAGAGCTCGCCCCATTGCTTCAGTATGCCCTCGTAAGGCTTTATTAGTTCACCGTAACCTTCCATCGTATTGACGGCCAAGAGGGTATAGTCGCCTGAAACATAGGGAAGCAGCTTTTTCAACTCAACGGGGGAAGATTTCAGCTTCTGCATTTCCGGCTGTTGGTTGCCAAAATGAAACTCGCTGTAGGAGGAGAAGCGGTCGTGCCGGATCTCTCCTTTCGAAAACAACTCTAAATCCAATTGGTTGACAGTCTTTTTCAATTCCGTGGATGCAGGAACCAAATCCGCCATTACGTTAGATAATGCATTAAGGATCGAGGAGCCTTGTTTGTAGCCCGTATAGGAGTCCCATCCGTTGGCTATCATGGTGGTTGCCGTTTCGCTTGACGCAAACTTGGAGTGGCTCAGTCGCTCCCACACCTGCATAGGGGTCTCCGGCGTTAATATCGAGCTGATCCAGGCTTCCATATCCAGGCTGTCGGTACCCTCTATGACGGGAGGTTGCGAGTTGAAGATGGCGTTCAGGTTAGTAAGTATCACGAAACAGGCGACATCCTCGGTGCAGATCAGTGCCGAGTTCATCATCCCATACTCACTCTCAATGGACATGCAGCGGAATTTCCGTCCCTCGGGATCGGTCATCGTCTCGAACGGTGGAAAAGATTTGTCGATGGAACGCACCGTTTTTTCGAAGTTGCGTTCGTTGTTCAGCGGCAGAAAATAGTAACGGGAATCGGCGTAGGCTGCTGTCGCAGTGAAGTCGATACCTGTCTTGTTGTCGCGCTTTATCCAGCTTTGTACCAGCTTTTTGGAAAACTTCACACTGTCGTAGATCGGTTTCAGGACTTTCTCCAAGTGCAGTGATTCCAGTTCCGCGGCCTCCGCCAAAGTGTCGAGGTTTAGCAGTGTGACCGTGTAGCAGCTGTCGGGCACGTAGTTGAGGACGCGCAGGTGATTCGGGACTTGTGCAAATAAGCCCGAAGCAATGCAAATCAATACGATTGTCAATAGTTTATGTTTCATAATGCTTGAATGTTTATGTGGTGAAAAAAAGTCCTGAATAAAAAAGCGTCACGACCTCCGGAACTTGTGGAAGTCGCTGGAATCCCACGATTGGTAGAGCAAGATGTGGTGGATTTCGTTGATAATCAAGATAAAGAGTCGCAAGTCGTTGTCAACAAACCATTTGATGGCGGCGTCCTCCTTGCGGCAGGCGGCGGCGAAGGTGGCCAGAAAGGTGCAATGGTATTTGTCGAGCCACGCGATGGCGGCGTCCTCGTTGTCGATGGCGTTGCTCAGCACCGCGAATTCGGGGTAGCCGTTGTCGAGAAGCCACTGCAGCGCTGCTTCGTTGGAGTGGATAGCCGACGACAACGCCTCCAGCTCGCGGAATCCGTTGTTCATCAGGAAATCGCTGAACTTCCGGTCGCCCTCTAAGCTTTTGAGGAAGGCCATCAGTACTTTGGGGTCGTAATCGAGTAAACTATGCATAGCCTTTTCCATTTGCTCCCACACTACGCTTCGCTTGTGTGGTTTGAATCCCACACTACGCTTCGCTTGTATGGGGTTAATTGCGCTTCGCGCGTCTTGCCTCTTCGAGGCTGCTCAAGGAAAGTTTTAATGTGTATTATTGCTTGAGGCTGACGGTTTTGTTGAAGACCAGTTTCTCTTCGGTGGAGTCGGGGTCGCAGTAGAAGTAGCCGATGCGTTCGAACTGGAAGTGCTTGATGGTGGAGGCTTTTTCGTGGGTGAGTCCCTCTTCCACCCAAGCTTGTTTGATTTCCAGGGAGTTGGGGTTCAGGTTGTCAAGGAAGGTTTGGCCCTCTTCACAATGGTCG
>JAEEIG010000069.1 GCA_016281255.1 Bacteroidales bacterium | reverse complement strand
GGGCGGGGTAGTAATATAAAAAAGATTGTCCGATAGGCCGATACCCCTACCCCGGCCTGTCGGCCACCCCTTCCCCAAGGGAAGGGGAATTGTGCTTCGGCCGCAGCTGTCCGCTGTGGCCGGGAACATTCTTCACGCACTTGTTTTTCCTCTTTTTCTAACATGAGAAACTTGAATCATATTATAATTCAAACGGAACGATAACGGATCGCCTTCGGCGACTTTCAGGTTTCAAGTTTCAGGTTTCAGGTTGTCTAATGCAGCCTATCCCTTAACCCTTAACCCTTAACCCTTAACCCTTAAACCCTAAACCCTAAACCCTAAACCTTAAACCCTAAACCGTTAACCGTTATTCACCACTTTCCCGGGATTGTTGTTGAACTGCGTCACATGGGGGAACTCGAAGGTCTGGTGCGGGTGGTCGCGCTTCATGATGGCGGGCATGATGCTGTCGATCTGCTTGAAGGTGTCCTCCGACAGGCTGCCGTACTCCACCGCGAAACGGTAGAGCATCGTGCAGGCCTCCTCGCCGCCCGACCGGCTGAAGCGCTCCTTCACGTGCGAGACCACGTCGTGGAGACTGAACACCAGGACGTCCGAGCCCCGGCGGGGCCGGCCCGACGGGCGGGGACCCTTTTTCGACGGCCAGCGGATGAGCTTCTCGTTGTCTTCCCGCAACAGTTCTATCTCGGCCTTGTATTCGGCCTCCCTTCGCGCCAGCTCCATGGCATGGGCTTTCCGCATCTCCTCCACCTGCGCGACGAGCGCGTCGCGCTCCTCCCGGTATCGCATGGCCATGTCCAGGTTCCTGCTCCCCTCGGTGCCGTCCAGCCCCAAGTCTAACCGGAATTCGCCGCATTCCTTCGTCTCCGTGTCCGGCGAAACTGCCGGCTGCAGCAAGGGGTGCTCTTCGGGGTCGAAAGCGCCTGTGGCGATCCGCTGGCCCAAATCCGTCAGAAACTGCCGCTGCGCCGGATGTTTCTTGGGATACAAAGGCGCTTTCATGCAGGCTATGAGTTTCAGCTGGTCCTCCTGGTCGGCATAGAGCCGCACGTACTGCTCGATGACGGAAGGCGAATAGTCGCAGGTCACCTTCGCCCAAGTGCCGCGCCACGCGTCTTCCACAATCAGGCGGGCGGGGTCCTCATATCCCCAGAAACCCTTCGCCTGCTCTTTCGTCAGCGTGAACGCCGCCACGATCTCCGACACGGGGCAGGTCATCACGGGAAAACGGTCGGGCACGCTTATGCCTGACAATCGCAGCTCTCCCGCCAGCTCTTCGGCGAACCGGGCATACACGCTGTTGCGCAGGTAGGGGGCCAGGGCGCCGAGGAAGCACTCCTCGTGGAAGGTGTGGCTCCGTTTGAGTCCGAGCACCGCCCACACGGCGCAGAACACCAGCTGCGCCCCTTCGGGGGAGTCCATCCAGCCCGCCGCCTCCGACCAGTAGCGCCGTCCCACATCCACCCCCGGCATGCCGTCGTAGTTGACGCGGGCGCACTGGTAGTAGATCTCATTGAACAGCTTCACCGCCGGCACCGCGATCCCGCTGGCGGACAGGACACCGAGCAGCTTCTTGTAGAGAAACCGGTTCAGCGGACTGTTCCTCAGGAAGTCGGTCACGTCGTTTTGCCCGTGGAAGAGCAGGAGGCGGTTGAGTTCGGAGGCGTTCATGAGGGGTTTCAAGTTTCAGGTTTCAAGTTCCAGGTTCCAGGTTCCAGGGTTCCAATTTTTGGAACTTGGAACTTTTGGAACTTGGAACAAATTATTCTTAAGTTCCAGGTTCCAGGCTCCAGGTTCCAGGGTTCCAAGGAGTTGGCAAGGGGTTGGCAAGTATATCGCAAGTATATGGCAAGGGGTTGGCAAGTCTAAGCAAGGGGTTTGGGCTTGCTATATGCTTGCTTGTGGCGGTCGGGATGTTGTTCTGGTAGGGTTCAAGTTTAGGGTTTAGGAGTTTACAGGTTTACAGGTTTACAGGTTTACAGGTTTACAGGTTTCAGGTTTCAGGTTTCAGGTTTCAAGTTTCAGGTTTCAGGTTTCAGGTTTCAAGTTTCAGGTTTCAAGTTTCAGGTTTCAAGTTTCAGGTTTCAAGTTTCAGGTTTCAAGTTTCAGGTTTCAAGTTTCAGGTTTCAGGTTTAAGGAGGTTCTTTATCGCGTCTGTTATTTCGTTGGACGGGTCTTGGCCGAGGGCGCGGCGGATGGAGTGGTCTTTGTCGGCTTCGAGAGCGTATGTGAACGCGGCGGCATTATAAATCTCCTCATAGAAATCGAAGCGGTCAAGACAGTGGATGATATTGGCGACGAGATTGCGGTTGAAGTTGGTGTCCTGCTGCTTGCCGGGGTCGTAAATCTCCTTTTCCACCACGGGGAGACCGAGGATCCTGTCCCAAAGCTGCATGTAGCGGTCGCGTTTGTCCTTCGCCACGTGCGGTCTGAGGCAACTGACGTAATGCATGATCTCGGTCCGGATGGGATCAGTGCTGATCATGTCCTGCTCCATCATGGCCTTGACGGTCATGGGCGAGCCCTTCTTCTTGAGCGACTCCGCCTCGCTTTCGCGCATGCCGTTGTAGTTGATGACCGTGGTGGCATTGGGGTTGTAGTTCTGCACGGTTCCAATGTGCACCTCCTGAAAGGTGTTTCCGGTTCCGGGGTTTCCTTCGATTTTGATATCCACTGTTAGGGTTTAAGGTTTAAGGTTTAGGGTTTAGGGTTTAGGGTTTAGGAGTTTACAGGTTTACAGGTTTACAGGTTTACAGGTTTCAGGTTTCAGGTTTCAGGTTTCAGGATTCAGGTTTATGGTTGAGGGTTGAGAGAGCGTTCTTTTTATGGGTTATAAGTTATTGATCTACAAGGGTGAAAGGTGAAAGAAAGTTGTTGCGAAGTTTCTTCCTTGGTTTCAGGGTCCCCGGGGTGGTATTTTTGCCGTCGAAATCAATCGCGAAATGGTTTCGGGCGTTCTTTGACGTATTGACAGAGTTTTTTTTTTTCAGGATTTTCGGGTTGAGGGAAGAAATTTATTCCCTCATGTTTTGTGCATGGCGAGCATCGACTACCGTGATGGTGTCGCCTTCGATCGTGTAGGCGAAGTACCACTTATCGGTATTAGCCATGTAGTAGCCAGCCCATTGAGAGATGGTTGGTTCTCGGCGGAGGAGTCCGTTCTCAATGCGAAAGATAGAGAAAACTGCGTTCTGCACGTCACGTTTGAGATCGTCTTTATCATACGTATGACGGTATTTCTTCGCCACATTCTGATAAAAAGAGAATATCTTACGAGATGCGCGAGGCTTGATGATATAGCGATAATCAGCCATTGGCGTATATATCATCGATTTCTTCCGAAATCACCGCATACAGCTGTTCTGGTGTCATATCACGATCCAGAGCATATTCACGGTTTACTGCACGATGAGTCATCTCGCGGGCTGTCTCCAAATCGACAGTATCCTCGGCCGCCATCTCCTCAATCATCGCGTTCACCTGTCCCTGCAGCCATTTGTTGATACTCTCGCGACTGCTGAGCCCAGGGTTGATTCTACACACAAGAGCGTCATCAACTTTAATATTTACCGTACACATATTGTTATATTTTATTGTTCGTAATCTCTTTTCTTCGACTACGTATGACAGGTGACAGGTATAGTCGCTACGCTGATGTCAGATGTCTGATGTAAGAAGGAAGATGTTTGTTTTCCTTTCTTTTGAATGTAAGCAGCCAATTCTGACGTATAGCCCTAAAAGGTGGCCC
>JAEEIG010000068.1 GCA_016281255.1 Bacteroidales bacterium | reverse complement strand
GTTCTTGTTGTACTCCTCTACGAATTGGCTACAGAACTCCACCATCTCTTCCATGGTGAAGTCGCCGGTGAACGCACCGTCTTTGTAGCAGTAGATGCAGTATTCTTCGTTTCGGCTGCCGTCGGCGTTGGTGCCGAGGATCTCCGGGGTCAGCGGCATTCCGCAGCTCTGGCAAAATCTCTGTTCTTTATTCATATTGATTCGTTTTTTTGTTTTTTCCTTTGCCCCACACTGCGCTGCGCTTGTGTGGCTTTCTTATACCCCCCACACTGCGCTGCGCTTGTGTGGGGTTAATTGCGCTTCGCGCGTCTTGCCTCTCCGAGGCTGCTCAAGGAAGAGGTCTTGTTGATATTTAGGGCGCAAAAATAACATATATTTGCGGATGGGATTTATACTTGGCGGAATATGTTACTGGGTAAATTGTGATTCCTTTTATGACCTCAAGAACCTCCCGTGCACCGTTGTGGAGTATTCCATTTTCATACCCGACTCCCGAAAAACGAAAATGTCGAGTTCAGCGGCATTGGCGGCATTGAGACGTGGCGCGATGCGTTGGAATTCATACAGTTGGGATGTCGTAACGTGCAGGTTTGCACTGCTGTCATGCAGTCATGAAAAAATTGTGTATTTTTGCGGCTTAAAACGAGTGCTTGAAAATTATATTAAAAAGATATGAAAAAACATCTCCTTTCTGCCTTGGCATTTCTGGCGTTTTTCTTTTCAGCCAACGCCCAAACTGATTACGATTTCTTTGCGGTAAGTTCGAGCGGCGACACGCTTTATTACTACCTCGACAACAGTACCGCAGTTGTCACCTGTCCCGGCGACATTGACGAGGACGTTTACTGGCCCGACGGCATCACAAAGCCGCAAGGAGCACTGGTCATCGACAACACGGTGACTTACAACGGCACCACCTATATTGTTGACGCTATCGGTGATTTTGCCTTTTACGGCTGCGACGGCATCACCTCGGTGACCATCCCCAGTTCCGTGACCACCATCAAGGAGTGGGCCTTTCGCAACTGCAGCAGCCTGGCATCGGTGGACATCCCCGCCAGCGTGGCCGATTTTGGCGACTACGTCTTCACGAGCACAGCGTTAACAAATCCCATCTATAAGGACTCTGTCTTCGCCTATATGCCAGTCACTGCCACGGGGGAATACACCATCCCCAGCCAGATTACCAAGATCTGCGGTGGTGCCTTCTACGAATGCGCTAACCTCACCCATGTGGTCATCCCCAATTCAGTCACTCAGATAGGTTCCGGGGCGTTCCTCGAATGCAATGGTCTGACGCAACCGATCTATAACAACACGCTCTTTGCGCGTCTTCCTGTGAGCTACAGCGGCAGCTACACTATCCCCGACGGCATCACGACGGTGTGCGCCTCCTCCTTTAACTATACCTCCGGATTGACTGAACTCATCATGCCCAACAGTGTGACTTCCGTGGGAAACGGTGCCTTTGGTTACTGCACGAATCTGACATCGGTCACACTTTCTGAAGCACTCACCGAAATACCTGGATTCGCTTTCATGAGATGTACGGCATTGCCTACCATCACCATCCCTGCCAGCATCAGCCACATCGGGAACCTGGCTTTTTCCTTTTGCACCGCCATGGACAGCATCGTGGTGAAATCCACTACGCCGCCAAGCGTCGGCTTTAATGCTTTCCGCAACGTGCCCGACAGTTGTCTCCTCGTTGTTCCTTGCGGCAAATTGCAGGCTTACACTGAAGCTTGGGGAACCTACTTCGCCCGGATTGTCGAGGATTGCGGCTCTGGCGTAGGCATTAACGATGTGGAGAATTCCCCTATCCTCGTTCACGTGACCGACGGTTGTATAGCAATCGCCTCGGAGGACGGCTTTGCCGAGGTTTCTGCGGATGTCTATGACCTGTCTGGACGCCGGGTCGCCTCTTTGCAGACTGCGGGCAAAACCCCTGCGCTCCCGGACGGTATATACCTGGTTCGCATCGGCAACCAAATCACCCATAAAGTAGTGGTAAAGCGTTAAGTTGACGTTATTTACCCTGAAATTATCGACACTCTACATGATTTTACACAAATGAACAAGCAAACATTACAGCGTGCCTTGGGGATATTGATTGTTTTTTCCCTGTTGTTCTCTGACGGCTGGGCACAGACGCCTCTCCTGAAGACAGTGGAAAGGCCCGACTTTGGCGCCCCGTCGCTGCGCTCAGACGGTCTGATCGCGACGCATTGGGACCAGGATTATCCCTACAACCTACTCTGTCCGAGAGACCCCGAGAATGGCAATTCCTACAGCTATGCCGGATGCCCTGCTGTCGCGATGGCGCAGATTGTCAATTATTTGCGAACGACACAAAACACCCGTTTCTCGGACAGCGACGACTATGCGCACCACTATCTCGGACGCCATTTCGACATTGATGACGACTGGGAGACGTTGCAGTTCCCGTCATTCCCGCAGCTGAACGGGCTGTTGGATTCCGTGGATGCCGTTTTCCAGCGTGACGAGAAACTTCCCGACTCGCTGGCCGCCGCGCTGATTTTCGCCTGCGGCACAGCCTGCAGGCAGGTGTATTCGTCGCAAGGTTCCGGCACCTTCGCCGTGGATCAGGCGTACGATGCCTACCAACGGTTTGGCTTCACGGACTGCCTGCTGTTCCGCGAACCCGACTCGTTGATGTATGCCACCCTGATCTCCAATCTGCAGGCCGGTTATCCCGCCCATCTGGCCTTGGAGAATCCGGAGGGAACGGTCGGGCACAATGTCGTGGTGGACGGCTACCGCGCATCGGACGGCAAATTCCATATCAACTTCGGTTACGGCGGCTACTTGGACGATTGGTACGGCATCCCCGACCCCGATTTTTACTACGGGATGACCAAGGTGGAAGGCATCATCCTGAACAT
>JAEEIG010000067.1 GCA_016281255.1 Bacteroidales bacterium | reverse complement strand
GCTGCTGAACTGGTGGTCTCATAGGCCGAGAAGTCGAGCCTGACGGTCTGTGCCGTTGTTCCCGTGGAGAGGAGCAACAGTGCAGCTGCGAAAGCTTTAAAGTACTTGTTCATAACAGTATATTTTTCAATCTTCAATTTTCACTTAAAGAAATATTTCTTTCCGTTCTTCACAAAGATACCCTTAGACGGAGTTGTGACGGCCTGTCCACGTAGATTGTACCACTGACCCTCGGCCTCGTCTCTCTGAACAAATGGTCCGACAACGGTTGTTTCGCCCGAACCAGCGACCACGAACTTGACAGCTGCCACGCGCATAGGCAGCGAACCGCCAATAAAATAGGTGGCGCCGGTAGCATCGTTCTCAAGCTCCACCACGTCGTAGTCGCTCTTCGCCGTGCCATCCACGTCCTTGGTTTTCCAATCGGTAGCCTGCTTTTCGAAGGCCTTCTCGCCGTTCTTGTATATCCATACGTATCGGCCCTCGGTCAGGGTGCTGGGGCGTAGCAATACATAGAGCTTGCCTGCCACGCCGGCATTCAGGGCGATAGACATGTCGGTGGCGTTCTTGATGGCCACGTCGGCACTGGCATCGGGAGCTGGAGCAAGGTTCGAGTTGCCCGAGTAGCCAAAGACCTTCACGACACTGATAGCCTCGCCAGCCAGCACACCTTCGGCAGCTTCATCGACAATCTTTATGGCGTGGCTGCCCGTTTTGCCACGCAAGAAGAGACCGTTGAAATCGGTCACACCCTCGTTGTCGGCCGACATCTCTGTATCCTTTTCCAGATCCTGCGGGCAAATCCAGGTCTTGCTCTCGCGAACAATGGTGCCCGTCATCTCGCGGGGAGCCACATACGACTCGCCCTGAGCGATGACCTGATCTTTGGTCATCTGCGTGCCATCGACATCGAAGACGGTAATTGAGAGCACGTTCAGACCGCCCACCATCGAGGTAATGACTACGTCACCCTCAGCTTTGACAGTGGCAGTGTTGGTCTTTTCAGGATTACCTTCTTCAGGTACGTTGAAACCCTCGACCACCTCAAGGTTCTGTGTAGCCTCGAAGTAGCGGTCGAGTGATGAGTTGCTGGCCGAACGGCTGACAAACTGCAGTTTCTGTCCAGCCTTCAGACCACGGATGCGCAAGCTGAGGTCTTTGCCGTTGAAGCCGAACTGGTTGTTGGCTGCATCTACGCGGAACTTGCCGCTGGCACCGGTGACGTAGAGACCACGGGTAATCTGGAGCACGGTGTCGCCAGCCTTCAGCTCTTCGTTGACGGTCTTGTAGGCAGCCTGGTAGCGGCCTTCCTTGTCGCCCACGAGTGTCCAGGTGCCGGCGGTGACGGCAGCATCGAGGGCGGTCTTGTCGGCAGCAAACGACTCAGCAAAACCGTCGGCTGAACTGTAGACCTTGAAGTTCCATGTCTGTGCATTGGCAGTCAGCGTCGCGACAACCAGTGCAATGAATGTAAATAACTTTTTCATGATGGTAATGTTGTTTTAGAGTTATTAAAAAAATGATTGCTTTGGTGATGCAAAATTATGAAGTAATAGCCATCTGCACGATGGAGAATCGTGCAGATGGATGGAAAAAAGGTTACAGACGTTCTTTGAACTCTACTTCTATGAGACCCAGTTTGTTGCTCTTTGACGGCTTTTTGCTCACGGGCTTCTTGGCGGCCAGCTCGGTCATGTCGCCAAAGGCTTCCTGTACAGTTGCTGGTCCTAAGAGGCGCAGCGTATAGGTGTCACTTTCCTTGGGGTTGGCTATCTCGCAGTAGGCATAGCCCAGCGACTTGTCGGTGTAGCCCGTCCATACCACAGTGCCGTCGGCAGTCGTAATCTCCAGCGGATAACTGGTGCGGCGGAAGCCGTCAACACGCAGGGCTACCTGACTGATGGCTGCAGGTCGCTCTAAGCGGAAGGTGACAGAGGAATTTTGAATGAGCCCATCGCTGAGCCACTTGGTAGCTTCGTTGTCATCGCAAACCTGCCAGATGTCCGTAGTGTCGCTGGGCGAGGTAATGTCTTTGATGACCACCGTCTGCAGGTGCTGCTTGTATGAGGGTGTTGAGGGAGTCTCGCCGCGGCTCAGGTCCTGCGGCAACTCCTTGGCCCAGTCGGCAGCGATAATCTTGCCGCTGTCGTCGACATAAAAGCCGTCCTTGGTATATATAGGTGTTGTGTTTGTTGTCAGTCTGACGGTCTTATAGCCCTTGGCCGATGCCAACAGCTCAATGCTGCCGGCTTTGGTGGTAGAGCGCACCATGATGCGACAGATGCCCGCCTCAAGTTGTAGCTCCTTCATGCCCACGCGATAGCTATTCACCGAGTCGACAGCAACACCACTCAGACCGCCAATCCACTTTGCTTCGCCCTTCAGGTCAAAGGTAATCATATCGCCGGCGGTAGGACAGCGGCGGCCCTGCTTGTCAACCAGCTCCACGTCAGCCAGGCGGATGTCGGCACCGTCGGCACGGAAGTTCTTTGGCGCATCGACCCACGTCAGGCGCAGCCCGGCAGGCTTGCCGGCAGTCTCAATAGCGTGGCGGCTCACCTCCTTACCATTCTTATATGATACGGCCTCCAGACAACCTTCCTCGTACTTCACCTTGTCGAAGGTGAAGAGGAACGTATTCGACCGTTCACCCTTGCCCAGCGACTTGCCGTTGAGCAACAGTTCCACCTCATCGCCAGTGGATACCACGTAGACAGGCTTAGTAACGTTATTCTCGTAGTTCCAATGACCTACTATATAAGTGTGTTCACGCTCTGTATCTACCCATCCGTCCCACATCACCTGGTGGGCAAAGTAGGCATCCTTCGGCAGACGCATGGCATCGACATCACCACTGGTACGGTAGTTCACCTCGCCACGGAAGTGTGTGTTGGTGTCAGAGAAGATAATCTTCGCACCACCACTGTTTACGCGCCTGCCCTGACCGGGTCTTGCAAGCCAGTATTCGTTCCAACGGATAACCTGCTCTTTGGCAAAGCCATCCTGGTTGTGGTTATAACTGATGGAGCGCTCACCATGGAACAGGCGACCGTCGCCGTCCTTGTGATAGGGGTACGACCACTGATCCCAGTAGCGACGTATGCCCTCGTCGCGGCAGTACTCCATCATGAACATGGGCTTGCCAGCCGACTTGTTCACATAGAGCATCTCGCCACCATATTCAGCCACCTTTGAGTCGAGCATATTACGCGAACCGATGGCACGTCCACCACAGGGGTCGTACAGGTCGCGTATCTGCTTCATCTCCGCCATGTGCCCTTCGCTAATCTGGTTGTTGCCGCACTCGTAGAATAGAATAGAGGGGTTGTTACGATTATAGATGATAGCATCGCGCATCAGCTCGGTGCGCTGTCCCCAGCGACGATCCTCGACGTCTTTCTCAGAGTCGCCGGCAGGCATAGCCTGAATGAGACCCAGACGGTCGAACGACTCGATGTCCTGCTTCATCGGCGTGACATGCATCCAACGATAGAAGTTGCCGTTACCCTCCAGCACCAATCGGTTAGAATAGTCGCTCATCCAGGCAGGGATGGAGATGCCAACGGCGGGCCACTCGTTGGTAGAGCGCTGGGCAAAGCCCTTCAATTGTATGACGCGGTCGTTCAGGTAGACCATACCATCCTTGAATTCCGTCTTTCGGAAGCCTGTGCGTGTGGTCGTGTGGTCAACGGTCTTCCCATCGACAACAAGGCTCGTCTCGACATCATACAGATAGCCATAACCCCACGACCAGAAGTGCAGGCCGGAGAGCTTCTTCTCTGCTCGGCAAACAGCAGTCTCACCAGGTTTGACCGTCACGGCCTTCCCTGTGAAACTACCAATCTGTTTGCCATCAGTCGGACTACTGATACTAACATCATAACTAACAACAATCTCTTTACCTGATTCGTTCTTTACTTCCGATTCTGCATGAACAGTGGCCGTACGCTTCTTGACGTCAATGTCCTTGGCATAGACATAGACGCCCGTAGTCTGCAAGTTCGAGTAGAGCGGTAGTGTCTGATAGACATCCTCCTGCATGGCGTGCAGCCACACGTTCTTGTTGATGCCGCCGTAGTTACAGAAGAAGTTGCGGTCGTTCCACTGGTATCCGCTGTTGGTCATCTTGCCGTTGCGGGGATTTAGTTTCTTCTCGTGCTCGCGGTAGTTCCAACTGTTGTTTATGAATACAGCCAACACGTTGTCGCCAGTGCGGTTGATATGAGGGGTCAGATCGAAGCCGAAGGCCATCACGCCGTTCTCGCCCCAGCCCAGTTCCTTTCCATTGAGAAACACGCGGGCAGCGAAGCGCACGCCTTCGAACTCAATGAAGAATTTCTTATGGCTGCGCAGTTCCTCAGGTAATACGAAGTGCTTACGATACCATGCAGTGGTGTCGGTCAGGTCGTCAATCTTCTTGGCAAAAGCCTCCTGTTGGTTGTATGAGTGGGGAAGGGTCACTTGCTCCCACTGCGAGTCGTCGCACTTGGTAGAAAAACTGCTCTTGTCGGCCCCCACCTTCACCAGCCAACCACTATTAAAGTTGTAGCGGTCGCCGGCAAAGGTTGAAAGGCACATACTAACTAAAACTATAATGAAAAAACTACTTTTTCGCATAATTCTTCACTTTTCACTTTTCACTTTCCCTCGAACGTCTCGTCTATCTGACCTGTGAAGCCCAAAGCCTGCAGGTTCACACTGCCGTCACTATATATCCAAAGCTGGTCGCCCTCTGTGTATTTGTAGTCAACGGCCTGTGCTGCGGCCGGTGTCTTTTTGCTGCGCCCGGTGTTGTCGTTGAACTTGGTGAACTTCACCGTGGACAGCGGCTTGAACGATTCTCCATTCTTCACGGCGACATAGATATTATTACCTTCGGGCTTGTTGGTCAGTGCATAGAAAGTCAACTGTCCATCACTCAAGGGCTTCAGCTGCAGCATACACGAGCGCGGCTCCAGTGTAGGGTCAATCACATGATCCTTAGTGGCTCCCTG
>JAEEIG010000066.1 GCA_016281255.1 Bacteroidales bacterium | reverse complement strand
TTTGCATAACATAAAAACAAGGCCTAACCCGAAGACAATCAATGCATAAACCAGCAGTTTTTTCATAAACGCCTTGTAAGCGGCGGAGTTGATTATATCTTTAATACCTGCCATAATGATGTTTATTTTGAAAGCGCAAAAGTACAAAAAATAATTTTGTATCTTCGCGGCATCATTAAGCCGCGGATTATGAAAAAGTTTTTTCTGCTCCTTTTTGCGCTCGCAACGCTTGCCCTGCAGGGACAAACCCTCACGGAGAAGCTTTTGTGGGCTGACACCTCTGGGATAGCTTACGAAATAGAATCGTATAATCATACATTTTCATTTGACCGTGACGGAAACTACTGCTTCTGTGTGAAAAGAGATGGCAATAGTACGATAGTCTCAAATAAGGCACCGATAGAGGGTCTCTGCTATGCCGGAGGTGGTTTCAGCAAAGGCTGCGGCAGTAGGTATCTGCGTTTGTGCAGTCAGAAAGATGCTGATCCCCTTTATGTGATGAATGAAGGTGCACCAAATTTCTACGGACCGATTGCTGGAAAGGTGCGAGGGTATCTCTCTGGAAACACCCGTCAGCATTTCGCGAACACGTCGGTCCGAAACGACACCGCCTTTTTCTATCTCGACGGCCGCTTGGTCTATTCTTCACCCCTCGAAAGCATCAAAAAGTTTGATCTGGAGAATGAAGATTGGGTGGATTTCAGTGAGAACGGCAACGTGATCTATTATCTGGAGCAGAATGGCCGTTTCGTGCTTTACGTCAATGACCACCCTGTCGACACTTCCGACCGTCATTTTAACGCGTTGGCTATCAACGACAAAGGGGATTATGTTTATGCTACGTGTTATAAACCCGAGAATCCTGTCGGGAAGTACGACTATATGTTCTTTATCCATACCCAAGACACTGTATTTGATTATGTCAGATCTACTTGGAACTCAGCCCTGACGGAAAGTGGCGCGTACTATTTCAATGGCGACGATTGCGGACCCGACTATCTTTTGTTGAACGGACGATTGCGCAAGGGCATCGAGAGCTTCAAAAACATCACACTTGTTGACAGCAAGAATGCATTCTATACTTATGAAATAGACAAACAGCTCTATTTGAATGTGAACGGCAAGGATTATCCTGTTGATTTTGATGGGATATATAATCCTACGATGGACACCAATGGACATTTTGCCTATTTCGGAATCAAGGATTACTACCTATACAAGGTGGTGGACAATGTTAAAGTCGAAGAGCCGCTTTCGAAATACGGTGTCCGGGCGATGCCGATCTATATTTCGCCGCAAGGCAGTTCATTGCATTATTTCAAGACGGACGATACTGTCTATTTGTATAGGGATAACGAGTTGCTATTCAAACCGATACATGGAGCAGGGGCGATCACTGTACAGTCTTGGGATCATGTGTTGCCGCGTAATTATGCCTCCAAGCCACTGGAAAACGGTCATTCGCTCGTTTGTCTCAACTATGGTGACTATGGCTTTTTTATGCACGACGGTCAGCTCTCCGAGCCGTTGCCGCCTTTGGCAGATTATTATGCAGTGGGAGATTCGGAATTCGGCAGTGTCGTGGAGGGCGTGTACAATGAGCACGGTTATTTTGCGGTTCTGAAAGTAGGCGAAAAGGACTATCAACTGGTTGTGAACGGTCGGATTTGTGGAGAAATACATGATGTGGACAAGGTCTTTCCCAGAAAAGGATACCTTGACCCTCAACAAGTGACCTTTTATGGAATGAGAAACAATGCTATCTATCAATTTGTCGTAACGTTATGAAAACCAAACTGATATTTTTGATGCTGTCGTTCAGCGTTGTCGCTTTCGGACAGAAAATGCCTTCCGACTATTTCCAAGAGGCTACCCGATATTTTAACGAAGGCGATATGGACAAGGCGTTGGAAGGATATCTCTACATCGTGGAGAATCATCCTCGCAACGAGCTCTATCCGAGAGCCTTGCATAATGTAGGTTATGTCTATTTCTTGCAGAGAAAGTATCAGGAGTCGGTGGATGCCTACACCAAGTTGCTGAACGGTGGGCATAACGAGTTGGAGCCGTTGGGCGGTGGCATTATGGCCGATCCTTACACCAATTTCCGGCACAGGGCAGCGACCCAGATCAGCGATTGCTATTACGAGTTGGGACAATACGACTCCGCGCTGCATTACCTTGCGCTCTCCGACACTGTTTATAAGTACATAAGTACTTGCGGCAATGCCTACGCTGAGTACTATATCCGGACCGCTCTGCGCTATGCCGACATCTACCAGAAGCTCGGACAACCCGACAAGGCCATCGGAAAGCTCCTTCCGCAGGTTTTCGACTCTGGATTGGCGGATAATTCGAAAATCATCGTCGAATTGGAGAAACTGCTGAAAGGGAAGCCGAAGTTGCTCAAAAAGTTGGAGAAATCCATCGATGGCGTCTATCTGAAGACGTTCACCTCGGATTACGGCGACTACGAACGCTATTGCATCCGATGGTTGGGCGTGGAGATCCGGTATCCGAATAAGTCTTGGGAACAAAACACCAAAGAAGATGTTATGAGAAAAATGCGCGAAAGCGAATTCTACCAGATGATCTCGCAAATGAAACGGTAGTAATTACTTTTTGTCTCTACAAAGTAGTATTTATGTTTTCATATTGTGCCGCTTAAAATTAAAAGTTAATTGTAAAGAAATGAAAATAAAAAATATTTTTCAAATATGATTTTTGTATTGGGAAAAATATTACTTTTGCCGCTGTATTAAAATTTCAAAAATTATGGAACAAAGTAATCCCATTGATGAGGCCAGACGTTATGTGACTAACGCACAAGAGATCATAGAGAAGTCCAAGTATGATCCTGTGACGAAGTTGTATTTAGACAAGAAGTATGTCCGAATTGCGGGCGACACGTTGTGGAAAGGCTGTTTGATAGCATTGGATGCTGTGCTGAATGTGCGTCAAGGGAAAGGCCGTCCGTCGATTGAAAAATACAGAAAAGCCGCCGCCCAGCGCGATGGAAAACTGTTACAGTATGTTAACACGGGCTATGAGACCATGCACTTGTACATGGGCTATGACGGTACAAAGAATAAAAAGACTTGCGAAAGCGGTTTCGACATGGCTAACGACATCATTAACTATTGTGCGAAACTCTATCGCCATGTCATCTGCGCGTAACTGCCAACCGCTAACTGCCAACTAAAACGGGGAGCCCTTTCGAGCTCCCCGTGATAGTCTTAAGTCTTAAGTCTCAGGTCTTCATCATTCCGTTACCACCACTTTCTTGATGTAGTGGTCGCCAACTCTCACCAAATAGGTGCCGCTTTGGACAGGAATGGTGTAGGTGGTCGAGCCGTCGTCGGGACGGTGGGCGACCAAACGGCCTTGCATGTCATAGACCCAGATCGGTTTCGGGATCTCGACACTCACCATGATGGTCCCGGGACGGGTATAGACAAGGATGTTCTCCATCGAATAGTCCTCCACACCGTCGTTATAGGCGAAATAGGCCGTGAACGTGGTGTCGGAGGTAAGGACGATGTTGCGCGGGTTCTCCGTGCTATTGTCGTTCCAATTCGTGAAGTGGTAGTTGGGGTGCGGCACCGCTTCGATACTCACGGGATCGTCGTCCGGCCATACGCCGCTGCCCGTCGCATAACCCATCGTCTCATCGGCGGATAGCACCGTCAGGGTGAAATATTGGGTGATATGCGTGCGCACGAACGTGTCGGTCTGCATCACCGTCATCGGGGTGTTGGCACAGTTGGTGACGTAGTGGTCGATGGTGTGTGTGCCATCCGCTAATTCAAGCATGTCGAAGCTCATGGATACAGCGCCTCCTTGCGAGTTGAAGTCAACGGTCTGGAAATCACCGCCGTCGATACGGTAGTGGAAGGTGAAGGAGGTACACTGCGCAGGGACTGGCATCTTATAGAACAGGTGTTGCTCCACGCGGATGTCCGTGCCGACCATGCATTGGAGCGTGAGCGTATGCATGCCGACGGGCAGCGAGGAAGCATTCAGCATCAGGGTGCCGTTGGTGAGTGTACCGTTTTGGGCATCCGCTGTGTTGTCGTCGAACCAGTATTTGTAGATGGCAGTGGCTGATGCAATGGAAGGAACGTGCAGGAAGAGGAACGAACGGGGCGACGACCATACGCCGGCCGAGTCTTGAATGTGCAGGTTCAAGCAGTGCACTCCCTTGCTGAGCGTGGTGGCGTCAATTTGGAACTGCAGGGTGCTATTGCCGAGCGTTACCTCCTGAGCGGCGCTGTAGTTCTGGTCAAACCAGTACTTGCACCGCGTCAGGCTCTGCGCCGACAGCGTCCCCACGGCCAGCCATGCGACGATAAAGATGAATAATCGTTTCATAACGGCAGGGGATTATTCGTTTACAACTTCGATGGTGACAGGGAGCTGTCCTTGATCATTGGTCTGTCCGCCGACGGTGATATGTCCGATGTTAGGGTTCAGAATCCTCGGATCAAACGGCATGGAACCGCCATAGATGCCGATTTGCGTTCCGTCGCTGCCGGGATAGGTGGCGACTACACCAGGAAGCAAGTGATAGTCGGCGAAAATGGTGACATCGAAATCGAAGCCGACAAACACTTGGTTGAATTCGCTGAAGTTGTACAGATGATTTCCTTCCGCATAATCCACGGGATGGAAGAATTGTCCCTCATGGTGCGTGATGCCAATGCAGTATTGGTGATGCAGGGTGGTGTTATCCGGTTGTGTGGACATCGTGGACGAAGTATCTCTCGGAACTAAAATACTGTTTGTGGAGTAAATCCTGCTGATAGCGGATGATCCCCAATAATTGTTGCAGTTGGCTTTAATGATACAGTGGTCGAATACACATTCCCCATCTGTAAAAGTAGTGTAATAATTCGGATCGCAGACCACGCTGTTGTAAAAATGGGCGTTTTGGAATTTATCTGCATCAATTGCCGGTATAATGCAGTGCACGATATTGCAGTTATAAATGCGTGAATTAGAGTAGGTTACGTCGGCGAGACCGTTGATATAGCACTTGGAGAATTGAGGATTCCAAGTGGTGTCCATGAATACAGTACCATTAAAGTAAAGACCTTCAAAAGCGACAGATTTTGTGGAATCAAAAATCTCGATTACGAAATCGCCACTGATGAGCGTGCGGGTGACCCCGGTGGCGGTGTCGGTCATCATGCCCGCACCGCGTACGGTGATGCCCTTGTTGATGTTGCAGGCGTTGAAGATACCGGGTGAAAGGGTGATGATATCCTCGTCCTGGGCGGCATTGTAGGCGTTGATTAGCGCGTCATTGCCGTAGAAAGGGGTCAAGTTCGTCCCATGTTGGAGCATTTCTATATTCATCATTCCGCATTCATAATTACAAAACGGGGAACCCTTCCGAATTCCCCGTTTAAGTCTTAAGTCTCAAGTCTCAAGTCTCTTATTTGTGGTTCTCCTTGAACAGCTTCAGTCTCTCTTCCAGGATCGGGAATTGTCTGCGTGGGGTCAGGGAGACGCAGGCGCGGAGGCCTTCGCTGCGGTCGCTGCCGCAGGTGCTCAATGAGATGGCGCTGACACCGTAGTACAGGAACTCGTGGAGGAGCTCTTCGCTGCTCATGCCGGGATAGGCCACGGTGAAGTAGAAACCGTCGGCCAGCGGTTTGTCGCCGTCCTTGTCATAGACGATTTCGAAGCCGTTGTCTAAGAACATCTTCTTCATGATGGCGGCTTTTTCGCCGTATTCCTTCACGTCTTCGATGTAGTTGTAGGTGCCGTCGTTGCAGCCCTTGAGGATGGCGGCGAGGGCGTATTGTGCCGAATGGGCGACGCCGGAGCTGATGGCATAGACCGTGCCGTAGATGATGGCGCGACCCAGCTTCTTCATGCGGAAGTAGGGTTCCAGATCGTCGAATTCTCTGTTGTAGAGCTTTTTGGACATGATCATCAGGGCGATACGCTCACCGGCGTAGCTGAAGGCTTTCGAACCGGAGATCAGCAGGGCGTAGTTGTCGGTGTATTTGCCGACGCTCGGCTGGTAGGGCGGGATGCCCGGCGCGGAGATGTTCTGGCGGAAGTCCATGCCGAAATAGGCGAGGTCTTCGAACACGAACACGTCGTACTTGTTGGCCATGTCGCCGATGATTTGCAGTTCCTCTTCAGTGAAGCAGATCCACGACGGGTTGTTGGGGTTGGAGTACATGATGGTGTGGATGTTGCCCTTCTCGAGGTAGCTTTCCAGTTTGGCTCTCAGCTTGGCGCCGCGGTGCTCATAGACGTCGAAAGTCTCGTATTTGAGACCCATGACGCGGTGCTGTTGTTTCTGCACGGGAAAACCGGGGTCAATGAAGAGGGTGGTGTCGCGTTCTTTGCGGCAGCGCACGAAGGTCATGAAACCGGCCATGCCGCCCATCATCGAGCCGACGGTCGGGATGCAGTTCTCGGGCTCCACCTCCAGGTCGATGAAGTTCTTGACGAAGCGGGCGGCCTCCTTC
>JAEEIG010000065.1 GCA_016281255.1 Bacteroidales bacterium | reverse complement strand
GGTCACAGGAGTGTAGGTGCCGCCTGCGGTGGCCTTCCACTCGAAGCCCTTGGCCGTGATGGTCACGCCGTCGGGGTTGGTGATGGTGCCGTTCAGGGTGGCAGTGGTCTGCTGGACGCCCGTGGCGGCCGTGGTGGTCACGGTAGGATTGGTGATGACAGGGCCGCTGCCGGCATCGGAGACGGTGATGTCGTCAATGCAGCAAGAGTAGAAGCTGCTGCTGTAATTCCAATGGAAGCAGATGTTACCAACAGCAGGGACGTTTGCGACATTGAAGTCAACGGAGATGGTGTCCCCATAGCTGGAACTGACAGAAGGAATAGTGGCGACTTGGACGAATGAGCCGGCGAGGTCTGCCAAGTTCGTTACGTAACCTACAGAGAGTGTACCGGAGGAGGTGCTTTCCATGGCACGCCAGAAGTTCAGGTGCAGGGTGTTCAAAGCTGCTGCGAAGGTCGGGAGAGCGGCGTATGCATCCGCACCGGCAGAGCCGCAGGTGAAGATCATGGAGTTGCCGCTGCTGGCATAATGGTAAGAACCGCTGCCGATGATGTGAGGAGCTCCGTACGTGCTGTTGTTGCTTGCCGTAACCCAGCAGTCAGGGGCGATGCCGTTGTTGTCGGTGTAAGTGGAGCCCGTGTAGCTGTTGAAATCTTCCGTGTAAGGAAGCACGCTGATGGCATCACAGTCAGTGGTGAAGTTGCCGTTAACCCACATGGACTGGTCGTCTGCCGAGCAGTCGGCCTGCAGGCGAATGTTATAGCTGGTGCCTGTGTTCAGGTTGGCGAGTTGGTAGGAAGGCGTGCCCGACACGGCGATGGTTGTCCAAGTGGTGGCAGAAGCCTCTTTGTACTCCAAGTTCCATGCGGTCTCGTTGCCGCCAGGAGTCCAGGAAAGGTCGGCAGAGTTGGTGGTGATGTTGGAAACCTGGAAGTCGGTGGGAGCCGGACAGGTGTTGGAAGCGCAGGCAACGTGGATCTCGAAACCGGATTTGATCACAGAACCGTCGGAGTGGAAATAGAGGGTCAACGGACCAGTGGTGGAGATTAACTCCGGAATGGTCAGGTTCTCGCCCTTGAATTCGCCCAGCATTGTGCCGTTGGTGCCAACGCCGTCGTAAACGCGCAGGTAGTCGCAGCAGGATTCGGTGCTGGAGGTGCCTTGTACGGAGATGAGGCTGCTCGGGGTTTCCGGATTAAGGGTCACTGTGACGTCGCAGCTGTTGCTGTAGTCGCCGTTAGCACCGCCGTCATCGTAAATGACCAAGGCGCAGGTGGTGATAGAGTAGGTGCCCGTTGTCGGCATGTTGTAGGAACCCGGGGTGGCAGAAAGCGGGCCGCACAATGGGCTCTCTTCGCCGCCGCCGCAGTCAGCTTTCACGTAGAAGTCATAAACCGTTGCGGTAGCCAGGTTGTTGACGGTGAACGGGTTGGTGCTTGCCGGAACCTCGGTCCCGTTGCCGGGAGTGAAGCCTGCCGGACCGTATTCGATCACCCAGTTGGTGGCCGTGCCGTTCTCTTGCCAGCTTAAGGTCACCGCGTCGCTCGCCACATTGTCGAGGCTGCGGTGTGTGGGCTGCGGGCAGTTAGGAGCCACTTGCAGCACGAGGTTGTCAATATGGCCTTCGTTGTAATATGCGCTGGGCACAAAGCTGCCGATATTCACCGGAGCCATCAACGCGAGACGGTCGCCGGAGCCGGTGAAGCCGCTGAGGAACATGACCACAGGCTCATAGCTCGAGCCGGAGTTGATCAGCATCGTGTCGATCGGTTGGAAGGTGCTGATGTCCGAGCCCGTCATCGCACCCAGAATCAGGCAGAACGGATACGAGGTGGAGTAACGCATGGCGTCGAAGGTCAACTGCAACGTGTTCAAAGGATAGACGTCGGTGTCGATGGGAGGCAGAATGGCGTATTGGTCGGCGTATCCGGAAGAAGTATAGGTGTAGAAACGCAGACTGTAGTTGCCGCTTGCCGCGTAGGAAGAGCTGTAATAGACATACGGATAGTTGTTGTAGGTTGTACCGGTGTTGTAGGATTTCCAGCATTCGCTCAGGTTGTTCAAGCCGGAAGAGACGTTGGAGGTGTGCGTGCTCATGGAGTCGAAATTCTGCGTGTAAGGCAGTGTGGTCATCGGCAGACATTCTGTGGAGAATGTGAAGGAGATCCAGCTGCTTTCGCCTTCGCCCGGACATACAGAACGCACGTAGAAGTCATATGAGGTGTTGTCTGTCAAACCGCTGAGGGTTGCAGAGTTGGTGTACACAGAAGTAGGAGTGGCAGTTTCCACATCCACCGTGCCGGTCGGTCCATAGACATACTCCCATTCACTCTCTTCCTCGCCAGGAGTCCAGGTGATGGTGGCCTCGTCGGATGTGACATTTTGTGCAGCAAGGTCGTTCGGGTGTGCGCACGGGGTCTTGTATGTAACGCTGAGGTCATCCAGATACATGTAAGAGGTACCCCAAGCCGGGATTCTGAATGCCAAATAGTGGCCTGAACCTGCGTATGCGGAGGTGTTGAGTTCGAAATCTTCCCAGACGCTTGAATAGGTGGGCGTGAAAGAACCCAGCGGAACAAACGTGTTGTAGTTGGTCGGGTCGCTCATGATACCTGCCTCGATGCTGTAACCTGAGGCGGTGGAGTAGAGCTTGAAGTTGACCAGCAGGCTGTCCATCACCACGCTGTCGTCGAATTTCGGAGCTGCGGCGTAGGAGTAGTAGGTGGAGGTGCCGTAGAAGTAGAGGGATTTGGTGCCGGAGACGTGCTGGGTGGTGGAGATGTAGGGATACTGGGTGGTGTAGTTCGTGCCGCCGAACCAGCAATCCGCCATGCTGCCGGTGCCGGTGCCGGTGCCCGATTCGAAATCTTCGGTGTACGGAACGTCAACGTATGCACAGACCGTGAAAGCGGAAACAGAGACCCAGTTGCTGAATTCCGAACCGGAACAGAGGGATCTGACACGGAAGTCGTATTGTGTATAGGGGGTCAGACCCGTGAAGGTGTAGGTGGTGGTGTTGACCGTGCCGGCGTTGGTCCAGTCGGTGGTGTCGGCGGTCTTGTATTCCAGTTCCCAAGAGTTCTCCTGATCGCCGGGAGCCCAAGTGAGGGTGATCTCTTCGTCCGTGTAATCGGTCACCACCACATTGGGCGCGACGCAAGTGGCCACGGAGTCGCAGTTGCCGCCGAAAATCACGTTGGCACGGCTGGTGGTACTGCTGGAAGAGCCGCCGCTCGGCGTGCTGCTGATGCTGTAGGGGTCGCTGTCTTGATAGATGTACTTGGCCAATGTCGAGGAGGTCGTGTGGGACAACCATTGGTTGGAAGTGGTGTAGCTGCCCGTCTCGTCAATGACAATGACGGCGAGGTTGTCGGTGCCGTTATAGGCAAACGGTGCGCTGAAGTTGTAGGTGTTCCAGCCGGTGGACATCGTTTGGTTGCCGCTGTAAACCAACACGGCGGAGTCGGTGGGGAGCCAGTTGTCGGCATCCGTGGCTGTCGTGTGCATCAGGTAGATCTTGTAAGCACGCGTGGAGTTGATGGTGGATGCGTTGAACGCGATGGAGGTGAGGGTGGTAGGACCGTTGAACTCGCTGGCAAGATAGATCTGCTGCGTGTAGCAATAATTGTAGAAAGAGTAGGAAGGCAGATAGGAGTTGTTCGCCGTGCCGTTGCCGATGGGCAGTTCGCCACCGGACAGGCAGTTGGTGACGAATGACGTCGTCAGCGTGTCGCTGTAAACACCTGCGTCGCAATCCATATAGAGCATGACATTGTAGAAGGTTTGCGGGGAGAGGCCGCTGAGCAATGCGAAAGTGCCGGTGGTGGTCACGCTCTGCCAGTTGTCGGAACCTTGTTCGGCATATTCCACATGGTAGGTCTCTGTGCCGGTTGCAGTCAAGTCGGCTTCCCAACTCACCAGCGCGGAGGTGCCGCTCACGTTGCTGATGGTCACGTTGTTCGGAGCCATGCAGTCTGCTTGGCCGGCGTAAATGCTGATGTCGTCAATATAGACATAGTTGGAGGAGCTGCCCGGGGCAAACGGACAATAGAGCGTCGGGTAAATCACTTGGCCGTTGGCCGATGCGGGCAATGCGAAAGTGAACTCCGTCCACGTCGAGGTGTTGAGGTCGGAAGAATAGACACTCTTCACCGGGACGAAGGTGCTGAAATCTTGCGAGTCGGTCATGTAACCGGCGATGATACGGCCGTAGCCGGCAGAAGTTATGTACTCCCAGAAGGTCATCAACAGAGGTTCCGTGTTGTTGGTCAAATCGAGACCTTGGAAACGGATCATCGTGTTGTTCGGGGAGTAGGAGTAGAAGTAGAGCGCTGCGTTGCCGGAGTTGTGGTAGGAGGAGGAGAGGTAGGGATAGCTGGAGTAGGTGCCGCCCAGACCGCGCTCAGAGCAGTCGGGGATGACGCTGGAACCAGTGCCGAAACCTTCCATATCCATTACGTAAGGCAGTTGGCTGGTGGGCTCACAGAGCGTCTTGAAAGAACCCATGTTCCAGAAGCTGTTGTCCACGCCGCAGTTGGCGCGAAGATAGACCGTGTAGTTCGTGTTTGCCAACAAAGCGGTGGCCGTGAAGAACGTGTCGCTCAGCGTCTCCACCGTCTCGTTGTCCAAAGTGCTGCCTGCGGGCACAAGCACGAGTTCATAACCGTTGTGGTTCTCGTTGGAGTGCCAGCTGATGGTGGCGGAATTGGACGTGATGCCGCTGACCGTAAGATAGGTGGGCATCGGGCAGACCACCGGGTCGCCGATCAGGAAGCGCATGTTGTTGCGGTTGCTTCCCACGGTGCCGGATCCCGGGTTGTCCACGCTGTAGGGTGAGCTGTCGTTCTGCAGGTAGAGCGACTTGCTGGACGCGGAATGCGTGCTGAAAGTGGGGTCGCTGCTGGTCACGTAGGAGCCGGTGTTGTTGAGCACGGCCACGACGATGTTGCTGGTGCCGTCATATTCGAAAGGAACGTCGAACGGGATGTTCACCCAGCCGTCGGGGCCGGCATTGGTGAAGTTGACCGTGCCGCTGAACACTTGGAACATCTGGTTGGTGGGGATCCAGTCGTTGCCGCCATTGAACGAGACCTTGTCGGTGTTGCCCATATAGACCACGATGTTCTTGTCCTGAGCGGTATTGTGTATGTATTGGAATGAGATACAGTTGATGGAGCCGTTGATGGTACCCAATTCAGCAGCTGTGAAAATCTGCTGGGAGTATGAATAGTTGTAGTAAGTGTTTAAAGGAAGGTAGTAAACACTCTCGGTGCCCGTGCCCACTGTCGCCGTGTCGAGACAGTTCATGCAGGGGTTGTCGTTCATGGTGACAGAGAGGGTGATCGGGTCGGATTCGCAGCCGTTGGCGTATTCGGCCGTCAGGTTGTAGGTGTAGCTGCCATTGGGCACGGAATCCAAATAAGAGGTGGCTCCGACAGTGGAGAGAAGAACGTCGTTGCGATAAAGGTTGTAGCCGGAAAGCATGTTGTCGGCCGTTTGCAGATGACCGATGATGTTCCAGTTGTAGTTCGACAAGTTGGAGTTTTGGGTGAGGTCGTCCCACTCGTTGTCCATGACGATGAGCGCACCCTTGCCGACCACACCGCCATTGTTGCTCGCGCCAAGCGGGTGACATGTCGTGTCATAGACGCAGCGGATGCCGATCCACAGTTCCTGTGTGACATCAATCAACTGTGCCGTGTCGAGGATGATCGTGTTTAGGGCGGAGGGAGTCAACGGGGCTGTGATGGGCTGGTTGACAATCACCGTGCCGGGATTGTACACGGTGTCCACAATGCTGCCCCCTTGCCATACCACGATGGAGTAAGTCGTGAGAGCGATGTCTTCCGCCCAGCCGGGGATGAAGGAGACAGAGGTGAGGTAGCGGCCGGCATAGCTGGCCAACTCCGTCGGGGTGAAACGCACTGTGCCGATGAAATCGGCCCCGCCGTTAGTGCCGATGCGGGTGTACATTGTGGTGGTGGACCACATGATGTCCGCCTGAGTGGAATCCGTCACGGCATTCCAGTTCAGGATCACATTGTACCAGTCTGGCGAGTGCAACGAAGCGGTCAGGCCGGTGGGCGTTGTGCAGGAACTCTGCGCGAAACCTCTGCCTGACAGCAACATAACCGCCAGAATCAGAAAGAATAATACTTTTTTCATAACGTTTTATTTTGGTGAAACAAAATTCCTGGTCAAAATTAGACAATAGTTTTAATCGCTGCAGCCAAAATATTATGAACAGCGCACTTTTTTTAAATGGCTGAAAATATGTTTGTTAAACAGACGATTGTTAATAACTTAAAAAAACGGTGTCGGATAATTAAAAATCGGAGGGGCGATTTTCGGCACGAAAGCGGGTGGGCTTTGCCAAAACGGAATGTTTTTTTTGACAGATTTGCGTTTTTGTTTGACGCTAACTGTCCGTAAAATGTGTATTTTTGCACCCTCTTTTTTAGACAATAATGAGTTATGGAAGAAAAGCATCATACGCGTCCGTCGTGGGACGAATATTTCATGGAAATCGCTGACACAGTGAGCAAACGCGCCACCTGCGACCGCGGTCGCAGCGGCTGTGTGGTCGTGCGTGACCGCCAGATCCTCGTCACCGGCTACGTGGGCGCGCCCAAGGGACTGCCGCATTGCGACGAGGTCGGGCACCAGCTCAAACAGATGGTCCACGAGGACGGCACTGTCACCCAGCACTGCGTGCGCACGGTCCATGCCGAGCAGAACGCCATCTGCCAGGCCGCCAAGCTGGGCATCTCCCTCAACGGCGCCACCCTCTACTGCCGCATGACCCCCTGCCGCACCTGCGCCATGCTCATCATCAACTGCGGCATCGTCCGCGTGGTCTGCGCCAACAAATACCACGCCGGGCAGGAATCCGAGGAGATGTTCCGCCAGGCCGGCGTCCAACTGGAATTCTTCTCCGACGAGGTCGTGAAATATTCTAACCAATAATTCCATAAGCAGTCCCGAAGGGACAATACGCGCGAAGCGCAATTAACCCCACACAAGCGAAGCGCAGTGTGGGGCACCCACAAGGTGAAGCCGCAGTGTGGGGCACCCACAAAGCGAAGCCGTAGTGTGGGGTAATAACCATAAATCGTAAAACTATATGAGTACATTTCTCTGGGAAAGTATCGCTTTCGGCCCGATACACAGCAGACGTCTGGGCCACTCCTTGGGCATCAACCTCATGCCCGTGGATGAAAAGATATGCACGTTCAACTGCCTATATTGCGAGTGCGGCTGGACGCTGGAAAAAAACATCAACGCCCGCGATCCCTATCCGTTGGAAACGGTGATGGAGGCCGTCGAGCACAAGTTGGCGGAGTGCGCCGGGTCGGGCACGCCCGTCGATAGCATCACCTTCTCCGGCAACGGCGAACCCACGCTCTACCCTTGGTTCGACCAGGTCATCGACCGGCTGTTGGGGTTGCGCGACAAGTACTATCCGCAGGCGGTGATCACCTGCCTCTCGAACGCCACGCAGCTCTACCGCCCGGAGGTCATCCGCGCGTTGCAGCGCATCGAGAACCCGATGCTGAAGCTCGACGCGGGCTCGCAGGCGATGCTCGACACCTTGAACGCGCCCGTCGTGCCGGTCGATATCGAACAGGTCACCGACCAGCTCTGCTCCTTCAACGGCAACCTCGTCGTCCAGACGATGTTCCTCAGCGGAGAACGGGAGGGCAGGGCGTTCGACAACTCCGTCGATCCCGAATGGTCGCAGTGGCTGGCGCGCATCCGCCGCATCAACCCCAAACGCATCGTCATCTACTCCCTCGACCGCGAGACGCCCGCCCTCGACCTCCACAAGTTCGACAAGGCCTATCTCGACAACATCGTCGCGAAATTACGTACGGAAGGGTTCGAAGCCTTTAGCTATTGACCCCCTGTGCCCCTAAGCCTGTAAGCAAAAAAAAAATCCCGACATATTAAAGGAATTATTATCTTTGCCGCCAAATTTCGTAATGAAGAAAAATTATATACGATGAAAAAATATCTATTACCGCTGTTTGCCATGGTTTTGGTGGCAGTGAGCTTCAGCTCCTGCAAGCCTGATGAGGAAATCTACAACCCGAAATGCCGTATCAGCAAGATCTGGTACCGCAGCGAGGTGGGCAATCCGAACGAGACTTTCCTATATGACAGTAAAGGCAACCTCGAGGAGATTGTCGTGGACAGCCTCTATTCTTTCAAATTCTCCTACAACAAGGACAAGACGGTCAGCCAGATCGTGCACGTCGGCAAGAACTACACGGAGAACATCTCTTTCAAGTGGACTGACCAACTGGTCGATCAAATGACCTACACGGTGGACGGCAACGTGGTGCTGGATTACACCTTCCACCGCATCGACAACAAGAAGGACAAGGCTTACGGCCGCATCGACTATATTGAGGTGATGTACGACGCGGCGTTCTACGAGCCCTATTTCGACGACATCACCAACAGAAGCTCGAAACATCCGTTGTACGACAAGGTCTTTGGCGATTACGACGAGATCGCGAAGGTCTTTGCCCGCAGCGAAGCCAAAGAGCTGAAGATGTATTCCGTCAAGCGTTTCACCTACTATCCTGGCAAACACAAGGATTACACCAATATTGAGACTTACGTGGAGGAGTTCCCGATCGCTCAAACAACGATCACCCACACCTACACCTACGACACGAAATCCTACAACCCGTTCTACGGTCTGCCTTTCGCATACGCTGATGTGGATGGGTACTATTATAATTTGCCGTTGACCGAGCGTGTGGAGGAGGTCGTGGCCGGCAGTGTCAAGACACCCGTCAACATCACCTACAGCTACGAGGGTCTGCACTATATGAACAGCAAGCACTACCCGCGCCAGTTCGTGACCCTTTCCGACGCGGACAACGTCCCGAGACACACCTATATTTTATATAAAGAGTAATACAGGTGATCGGCATGAAATTCCATGAGGCGGGTAAGCTGATTATCTTCGTCAGCCTTGTCACGATTTTCCTGGCAGTTGTCTTCTACGTGCTGTTCCTGGCGAACCTGTGGTGGGTGAACCTGATCTTCTTTGCCACGATGCTCACAGTCGGGGTCCTGATCGTGCGTTTCTTCCGTGTGCCCACCCGCGTCATCAACAAGGTGGATGACGGTGTGCTTTCCCCGGCGGACGGCACCATCGTCTATGTGGGACCCGCATTCGAGCACGAGTATTTCAAGGACGAGCGGCTGAAGATTTCCATCTTCATGTCGATCAACAACGTGCATGTGAACAGCTATCCCATATCGGGAGAGATTTCCTATATGGCTTACCATCCGGGCAAGTACGCGGTGGCGAAGCTGCCGAAGTCGTCGGTCGATAACGAGCACAACAGCATCGTGGTGCGCAACGACGAGACCGAGGTGCTCTTCCGTCAGATTGCCGGTTTCGTGGCGCGCCGCATCATCAGCTATCCGGAGGTCGGCGATATCGTGGAGCAGGGCGAGGAGGTCGGCATGATCAAGTTCGGTTCCCGCGTCGATGTCTTCCTTCCCAAAACCGCCACCGTCGCCGTCAGCAAAGGCGACAAGGTGGTCTCGAAGAAAACCGTGCTGGCGTATTTTTAATTCAGAATTAGGAATTAGGAATTAGGAATTAGGAATTAGGAATTAGGAATTAGGAATTAGGAATTAGGAATGAAGTTGTTACAGCCCCAATTATAATATAAGATTTGTTCCTTGAGCAGCCCCGTCAGGGGCAAAAGCTTGGTAGAACAATTAACCCCATACAAGCGAAACACAGTTTTGGGTTCAAAAACCAAAAAGCCATTTGAAGTTAAGCGTCATCATAGTGAATTACAATGTTTCGGCGTTCTTGGAGCAGGCGCTCACGTCGGCATTGAAGGCTATGCGCGGAATCGAGGGGGAGATATTCGTGGTGGACAACCATTCGGTGGACAACTCCGTGTCGATGGTGAAGGCTAAGTTTCCCGATGTGAAATTGATTGAGAATCAGGATAATGTGGGCTTCGCTAAGGCCAATAACCAGGCGATACGCGTCTCCACTGGCGAATATGTGCTGCTGCTCAACCCCGACACGTTGGTGGAGGAGGATACCTTCGAGAAGTGTGTCCGATTCATGGACGAGACCCCCGACTGCGGCGGTCTCGGGGTGAAGATGGTCGATGGCCAGGGACGTTTCCTTCCCGAGTCGAAGCGGGGCATTCCCTATCCGAAATCGTCGTTTTACAAGCTGTTCGGGCTTTCGAAGCTTTTCCCCAAGTCGCAGACGTTCGGTGCCTACCATGCCACTTACATCGGCGAGGACGAGACCCACGAGGTGGAGGTGTTGGCCGGCGCGTTCATGATGATGCGCAGGTCGGTGCTCGACGAGGTGGGGCTTCTCGACGAGGACTACTTCATGTACGGGGAGGATATCGACCTCTCTTACAGGATATTGAAGGGCGGTTACAAGAACTACTACTTCCCTCAGACCCGCATCATCCACTATAAGGGCGAGAGTACCAAGAAGGGGAGCCTGAACTACGTCTATGTATTCTACAACGCGATGCAGATATTCGCGCGGAAGCACTTCTCGGCCAACAACGCCAAGGTGTTCAACCTTGCCATCAACACGGCTATCTGGCTTCGTGCTTCGTTGGCGGCCCTGAAGCGGATTCTGAGCAGGATGCTGCTGCCGCTGCTCGATTTCATCCTCATCTTTGCCGGACTTTTCGCCATCTCCAAATACTGGGACCACAACGTGCTCTATCAGCGCAACTCCTTTTTCCCGGATTATTACTTCTATGCCGTGTTGCCCGGCTACGCTCTGCTGTGGCTGCTGGCGATGTGGCTTCAGGGCGGCTATCGCAAGCCGGTGAACCGCGCCAGTCTGAACCGCGCCATCATCGGCGGTGGCATACTGGTGTTGCTGATCTACGCCCTGCTGCCCGAGACCATGCGCTTCTCCCGCGCCGTGGTCGTCGTGGGGACGGCCTGGGCCCTGCTGGCGGTGAATGTGTCGCGCTCCCTTCTCTCCAAAGCACACCTCATCGACGTGGACGTCCGCCGTCTCAGTCAGCGCATCGCCATCGTGGGCGGTCCGCAGGAGACCGAACGGGTGCTGAACATGGTGCAGTCGATCAGCACCCCGCGTGAGTTTGTCGGGTTGATTATGACGCAACCCGCTGAAAAAGAGAATTATCTGAGCATCGGCCGTGTCGAAGACCTGCACGAACTGCTCACCATATACCAGATCAACGAGGTGATTTTCTGCGCCCACGACATTCCCGCCGATCAGATTATCGACTGGATGGGGCGGCTGCAGGACATGCAGATCGAGTACAAAATCGCGCCGGAAGACAGCCTTTCGCTCATCGGCAGCAACTCCATCTTCACGGCCGAGGATTTGTACACCATCCCCTTGCAGCCGGTGTACCAGCGGCGTAACCGCAGCCTCAAGCGTTGTTTTGACTTCTTGACCGCGCTGTTGCTGCTGGTCGGTGTCCCTTTGGACATCTGGTTTGTGAAAGAGAAGGGACAGTTTGTCAGAAACATCTTCGACGTGCTGCTGGGACGTAAGAGCTGGGTGGGGATCCGCTCTGCCGCCAAAGGCTCCCCTTCGCAACTGCTGCCCGGGGTGCTGAGTCCCGCCGACGCCTATCCCAACTGCACCTTCTCTCCGGAAATGGTGGCCCGCACCGAGGAACTCTATGTCAAGAACTACAGTTTGCGCAACGACATGTCGATTCTGGCGAAGGGTTTCCGTAAGTTGGGAAATTGTTAATATTTCTTTCCTGTGTCGGAACATTTTTTTTGTACATTTGCACGCTTTTTTTGCAAATAAAAATCACGTGTATATGAACAAGATTACCATTCTCAGTCTCTTTGTTATGCTCTTTGCGGGCAATGTTGTGGCGCAACGAGTTACAGAAAGTCAGGCGACTCAGGTGTGCCGGCGTTTTTTGATGGACAAACAGCAGTCCGCTTCTGTGAACGACATCAAATTGGCGGAGACCTACACCCAAGACAACGGCGAGGTCGCCCTCTATCGTTTCCAATTGCCGGGTACAGGTTTCGTGGTGGTTTCCGCTTCCACGACCACACCGCCCGTGTTGGCGTACGCCTTCGATCAGGATTTCGAGATGATCCCGCCGGTGCGCGACCTGTTCCATCTTTACAAACAGGAGATTGCCGGCGCCGAGAAACAGCACTGGCCGGCGAAACCCAAAGCCGCCGCAGCCTGGGAACGTTATCTGGCTGACGACTTTACGCCCAAAACCACCCGCGGCACCACGGGCGGTCCGCTGCTGACCTCCTTGTGGAACCAGAACAAGTTCTATAACACCTATTGCCCGTGGGATGCGAATGCGGGTCCCTATTACGATTACCGCGTGCCCAATGGCTGTGTGGCGTTGGCTTTCTCCCAGGTGATCAACTATCACCGCTACCCGGATCACGGTGTGGGCGCCACCACCTATATCCCTCAAGGTTATCCCCGTCAGACGGTCTATTTCTCACAACACCACTATCATTATGACGCCATGTGCAACGAGCCTCTGGATTATGCCGACGAAATCGCAAAACTGTGCTATCACTTCGGCGTCGCCATCCAGATGGCTTACAATGCCGACGGCTCCGGCTCCAGCACGGAACTCGGTAAAGACAAGATGGTTTCCGTTTTCAAGTATGACGAGAGAGCTGAGATTCAATATCGGGGCAATTATCTGGACACGCTGGTGACAGAATATATCGAACTTCTGAAAAATGAAATCGACCATCGTCGTCCGGTGATCTATAGTGGTTGTACTCAAGACTTTAGCTCCTGTCACGCCTACGTGGTGGACGGCTACGACGAGGATGACAGATTCCATCTGAACTATGGATGGGGTGGCTCTTCCAATGCCTTCTACGCCATCGATAACTTTGTCTCCGGTCCGCTGCATTTCGACTTCCAGAGTCAGGCTGTGCTGAAGGTTTTCCCGTCCGAAGCGGTGGAGGCTACCTACTGCCAGGGCCATCAGCGCAATACCGCCAGCTTCGGCTATGTGGCCGACGGCTCCCCGACTGCGAAACCTTACCAGCAGAATCCCGACTGCTCGTGGATGGTGGCCACCCCGTATGCCACCGCATACCATTTCACCTTCGACCGCCTCGACCTGAACCCCGGCGACTATGTGACCATCTATAACGGTCCCACGGAGGCCAGCGGCGTCTTGGTGTCGCTCACCGGTTCGGATTTGCCGACGCAACCTTATACGGTCAATGCCGACAGTGTGCTGATCAAGTTCGTGGGAAATACCAATAACACCGATCATTACGGATTCCTGATTTCCTATAACACCACCTTGCCTGCCCGCACTTGCGACCAAGTCACCAATCTGCCTAACGTCTGGAATGCTACCCTTACGGACGGCTCCCAAGAGGGCTCGAAATACATGCCTTCCACCAACTGTTCATGGAATATCACCCACAACTTCATATCGGGATACGTCTTTACCTTCCATAAATTCAATCTGGGATACGGCGACTTTGTGGATGTTTACAATGCCACGACTAATCCTCCGACCTTGTACAAGCGTTTCGACATCTATAACATGCCGAATGAGTCGTATTACACGGCGCCCTTCAAGAAGATGCGTGTGAACTTTGTGAGTGACAACTGGGACGAGAGCGAGGGCTTCAGCATGGATTACATGGCCTTGACGTCCATTGAGGATTTCAACGGCATCGAGGATATAACAGTCTATCCGAATCCGGCAACCGATGCGTTGACCATCGACCTTTCATTGGCGCAGGCTGAGAAACTGACGGTCCAATTGGTGGATGTCACCGGCAAAGTGCTGAAACAGAGTGTTGTGGAGGGCAATGACGGTGCCAACCAAATCCGTTTCGACATACAAGGCGTGGCCAAAGGACTGTACCTGTTGCAGGTAAGCACCCCGTCGGGCACCTCAGTGCGCAAAGTGACGGTGCAATAACTTCTTACGGAGCGTATGGCGAAGCGTGTGCTGATAGCAATGAGCGGCGGCATCGACAGCAGTGTGGCCGCGATGCTGCTGATGGAGCAGGGTTACGAACTGGTCGGCGTGACCTTCCGGACCTTCGACTCCATTACCGAAAGCTGTCTCGCCCGCGAGAAGGGCTGCTGCTCCGTGGATGCCATCTTCGAGGCGAAACACCTGGCCGAGAAACTCGGCTTCGAACACCATATCCTCGATGTCCGCGAGCTTTTCAAGAGAACGGTCATCCAGGATTTCATCGACCAGTACCTGCAGTGCCGGACCCCGAATCCCTGCGTGCTCTGCAATCCCATCATCAAATGGGGTAGGGTGTTGGAGATGGCCCACGAGTTGGGTTGCGACTACATCGCCACCGGCCACTACGCCCGCATCGCACAAGATGGTAACCGTTTTTACCTCCAGAAAGGGGTTGACACCCAGAAAGACCAGACCTATTTCCAGTGGAAGATGACCTCCGAAATGTTGCAGCGGACGTTGTTCCCGTTGGGCGGCCTCACCAAAAATGAGGTGCGTCAAATTGCGGCGGACCACGGCTTTGTGAAGCT
>JAEEIG010000064.1 GCA_016281255.1 Bacteroidales bacterium | reverse complement strand
CTGGATTTCAGCTACTTCCAGGAAGCTGGTGCGGTTCCGGGTTGGGACACGATGTTCATCGGCGTGATGAGCAGTCCTTACGATGCCGCCTCCTTCGTGCCGGTCGATACCATCACTCTCCAGAGCTGGGGCGTATGGGAACCGCATTCCGTACTCCTTGACCACTACAACGGCGACGGACGGTATGTGGCGTTCCGCTACCACTGCCCCGCCTACTTGGGCAAGGTGTTCATCGACGACGTGGTGTTCTCCGTAAGACCTGATGTCGGGGTTCCCGAGCGTGACATCGACCAATTCTTGCATCTCTACCCCAACCCCACGACTGGAAAATGTATCGTCCGCAACGAGCAAGACCTCATCGAGCAGTTGGAGGTATTTGACATGTACGGAAAACGGTTAGAGCAGCACTTTGTGCGTGATTACCAAACCGATATCGACCTTTCCGCCCGTGCCTCCGGTGTCTATTTCGTGCGAGTGACCACCGAACAGGGTACCGTCACCAAACGGGTGGTGAAACGGTAATAGGCGGATATATTTTTCGGTTTCCCCATTAAGTAGGGATGCGATTCATCGCATTTTGTCACGATGAATCGCATCCCTGCATTTTTCACGCACCTCCACCACAAATAACCATAATCATTCAACAGCTTCAATAACCAATAACCTATAACCCTCAATAACCAATAACCTATAACCAATAACCATTAAAAAATGTATTTTTGCGGCGCAAAACCAAACCTTTATGGAAAAGAGATACATTATCAGCGGCGGCGGCACCGGCGGGCACATATTCCCCGCGTTGGCCATCGCCAACAAGATTAAAGCAGAAAACCCTGATGCCAAGATTCTCTTCATCGGGGCAAGCGATAAAATGGAGATGCGGCGAGTGCCTGAAGCTGGCTATCCCATTGAAGGACTGGAGATTTACGGCATCCACCGCGACTTCTCACCCAGTGGCATTGTATGTAATTTGCGCCTGCCTGTGGTGATGATGAAGGCCATGCGCAAGGCCAAGAAGATCATGCGTGAGTTCAGGCCCGACTTGGCCATCGGCGTCGGCGGGTTCGCCAGTGGTCCCGCGCTGAAAGCCGCCTCACAACTCGGCATTCCCACGCTTTTGCAAGAACAGAACTCCTACCCTGGTGTCACCAACAAAATGCTGGCCAAGAACGCCAAGGCCATCTGCGTGGCCTACGACGGTCTCGACCGCTTTTTCCCGCCCGAAAAAATCATCAAAACAGGCAACCCCATCCGCAAGGAAATCTTGCAATTAGAGCGCAAATCACCAGCGGCGTATGAATATTTCAACTTCTCACCCGACAAGAAAACCGTGCTGGTGGTGGGCGGTAGCCTCGGCGCACGCACCTTCAACCAGACCATGGCCGCCAATTTGGACGCTTTCCGCAAAGCCGACCTGCAGCTGTTGTGGCAAACCGGCGAACAGTTCTACAAAAATATCGACCCTGAGCTGCTGAGACAACAAGACGAACACATCCATATCGTGCCGTTTATCAAGAACATGAACGATGCTTACAGCATGGCTGACGTCATCATCTCCCGTGCGGGTGCGTTAGCATTGGCGGAGTTGACCATCGTGGGGGCTCCCACCATCCTCGTGCCGTTCCCCTACGCCGCCGAAGACCACCAGACCTTCAACGCCAAGGCTCTCTCCACAAAAGACGCCGCCCTGCTCATATCCGACAAAGACGCACCGGAGAAGCTGATACCCACGCTGTTACAACTGGTCAACGACCCGCATCGGATGGAAACCCTCGGCACGAACATCAAAACCTTCGCCCTGCCGAACGCCATTGACTTGATTTACGACGAAATCCTGAAATTATCTTAACGTACAATTTGAACCTTAAACCCTAAACTTAAACCTTAAACCTTAAACCTTAAACTATAGACTAACCATCATGAACGGAGACCCGAGATTATATCAATTACTTGATGAATTGCACATCCCATACGAATATTTAGAGCATCCGGCCGCACCGACCATCGAGATTGCCAAACAATACTGGGCAGGGCACGATGCCAAGCACTGCAAGAACCTCTTCTTCCGCAACCACAAGGGCAACCAGCATTATTTGGTCTGCCTCGATTGCGACCAAGACATGAACATCCACGACATCGAAAAGCAGCTGCATCAAGGCAAGTTGAGCTTCGCCTCGGAACCGCGCCTGATGAAATACCTCGGCGTGAAGCCCGGTTCCGTGACCCCCTTCGGACTCATCAACGACACCGAGCACCATGTGCATCTCTTCCTCGACAAACAGCTGCAGAATGCCGAGCGCGTCAGTTTCCATCCCTGCATCAACACCGCCTCGCTCATCGTGAAACGCGAGGATTTCGAACGATTCCTGCAACACATGGGGAATCCGTACGAGTGGATCGATTTGTATTAAGGAGTGAGCAGTGAATTGTGATTTGTGAATTGAAAAGGTCAAGCATTAGAAAAACACAATGGAAAATTGCAAGACGTTAATATCCCAATTAGAAGAAACGCAAATCCTTAGCAAAGAGGAATTTGCCTTTTTGATTGCATCTCATTCCGAAGAGGATGCCCAGTATCTGTTCGAGCGGGCGCGGGTCGTGCGCGCCCGCTATTTCGGGAAATCCGTCTATTTGCGCGGACTCATCGAGATTTCCAACTATTGCGCCAACGACTGCTACTACTGCGGCATACGTCGCAGCAACGAGACTGCAGACCGTTACCGTCTCACCGAAGAGGACATTCTCGCCTGTTGTGAAGAGGGTTATCAGCTGGGGTTCAGGACGTTCGTGATGCAGGGCGGCGAGGATGCGCACTTCACCGATGAAGTGCTGGTACGGTTGATTGGCAACATCAAATCGCGCTTCCCCGATTGTGCCATCACGCTCTCCTTGGGTGAGCGCGCGAGAGAGCGTTACCAGAAACTCTTTGATGCTGGCGCTGATCGTTACTTACTGCGTCATGAAACGGCTAACGCGCAGCATTACGCGCAATTGCATCCTGCGTGGATGTCACACGCGCGCCGCATACAATGTCTCTGGGATTTGAAAGATATTGGTTACCAAGTGGGAACAGGATTTATGGTGGGCACACCATTCCAGACACCAGAACTGTTAGCTGAGGATATGCTCTTTATCAAGGAGTTGCAGCCGCAGATGGTGGGAATTGGGCCGTTTGTGCCGCATCACGCCACCCCGTTTGCCAACGAGGCAGGCGGCACTGTAGAACTGACACTCTTCATGCTGGGTCTGCTGCGACTGATGATGCCGCAACTGCTGCTGCCCTCCACCACAGCTTTGGGCACCATCGACAAGACGGGCCGCGAAAAAGGGCTGATGGCGGGTGCAAACGTGGTGATGCCGAACCTTTCGCCAGTATCCGTACGTAAAAAGTACGACCTTTACGACAACAAGATTTGCACGGGCGACGAATCCGCACAGTGTGTCAACTGCCTCGGAGTCAGAATCGCCTCCACCGGCTACAAAATCGACGTGAGCCGCGGTGACGCCCCGGGATGGAAAAATTGAGACTTTTTCACCCCAACACCGTCTTTGAAAAAAGTATATTTTTGCCGCCGCTAAAAAATCAGGTATCAGCGTAATATTGAAGACGTTATGGCAAAGAGTTCAAAGGCAAAAAAGTTTTGGAAAGCAGTTGGGAAAACCATCCTTATATTATTCATACTCAGTATTTTACTCCCCATTCTATATCGTTGGGTAAATCCGCCGGTCACCACATTCCAGTGCGTGAAGGCCATCCATGAAGGCAACGGCATCCACAAGAAATGGGTGCCCATCGAGAAAATTTCGCCCTATATGTACCGCGCCGCCATCGCTTCGGAGGACAACTACTTCCTCGGACACCGCGGCTTCGACGTGATCGCCCTCAACACGGTCGTGGAGGAGCGCAAAAGCGGCCGTCGTCACCGCGGCGGCAGCACCATCTCGCAGCAGACAGCCAAGAACGTATTCTGCTGGCCGAAAAGCTCTTGGGTGCGCAAAGGCGTGGAGACCTACTTCACCTTCCTCATCGAGACTTTCTGGTCGAAAGAGCGCATCATGGAAGTATATCTCAACGTGATCGAAATGGGACCGGGCATCTACGGTTCCGAAATGGCGGCGCAAACCTACTTCCACTGCCACGCCTCGCAGCTGACAGCCCACCAGGCCGCCCTGATCACCGCCTGCTATCCCAACCCGATCAAACGCAACCCGTCCAAGCCGACCTCCTACTTGCTTGGCCGCGCCGCCAACATCGAAGGTAAGATGGCCCGATACGGGACGCCCAAATTCACAAAGGAATACATCTCCCATGTCAGGGAGCGCTATCTGCAATCCGTGGAGAAGATGAAGAAACAGAAGCTGAGACAGGCCAAGAAGAAGAACTCGAAATTCAAATCCAGAAAGAAGAGCACAAAAAAACAGCGGTAGATGCTACCGCTGTCCAAAACCATTAACCTATGTAAGACAATGAAAATTAATTCATAATCATTTTACTCTTACGAAGGTTGTTTCAAAAAGTTACACAAAAAGCATCACTTTCCATTATTTTTTTTGCGAAGGAGGTGTTGGCGAAGTGTCCGGGACGGTTCGCGACAATCTCCGCACACAACGGAACCCCCAGTAAATAGAGGTCTCCGATGAGATCCAGCAGCTTGTGGCGGGCCGGCTCATTGGGATGACGCAAATGCGTATTATTCAAGATATGATCCGCTGTAACCGTGATATCTTTCTTATGGAAGAAGTCGCCGAGCGCATTCAGCACCTTGTTGTCGGGCACCTTGTCAACGAACACGATGGCGTTGTCCAAATCGCCGCCGCGCGCCAGGTTGTTCTGAATCAGGAACTGCAGTTCATCCAAAAAGACGAACGTGCGGCAATTATAGACATCGGGGACAAAGCTCTCAAGATTGTCCAATACGGCCTGCTGGGCAGCCAGGACCTTCGTTCCGTAATCCACATTCACCGTCATCTTGAAGCGGTCGGAAGGCTTGATGGTAAGTTCTATCTGCTTCTCCGGGATGGAAAACGAAATCTCCTCCTTCACCGTGCCGATTCTTCTGGGGGATTTCAGTTTCTTGATGCCCACCTCCTTCAGCATCTCCACATAGATGCGGGAGCTGCCGTCGAGGATGGGGGTTTCCGGGCCGACGGTTCTGACGAGGACATTGTCGATACCGAGTCCGGCGAGGGCGGCCATAAGATGTTCAATAGTATGCACTTGCGCTTCTCCCTCGCGAATGGAGGTGCCGCGTGAAGTGTCGAACACCGTGTAAGGACTGGCCTTGATGACCGGGTGGCCAGGAAGGTCAATGCGTTCAAACTGGACACCGAAATCCACGGGCGCAGGCACGAACGTAACCGTCACCTGCTGAGCCGTATGTAAGCCTCTCCCCGATACAGATACCGGAGAGGCGATGGTGGTTTGCAATGCTGTCATGAAAGTTATTGGTTCTTTTTGTTGTTTATATATTGTTGATACAGTTCGGGTAATTTGCGGCGCAGCACGATGAGTTTGCGCTCCTCGGAAGCGGGAACGGCCGGACTTCCAAGGTAAATGCCTTGCTTCAGCGAGTGTGTGACGCCCGATTGCGCGCCGATGACGGTGCCGTCGTCGATGGTGATGTGTCCGGAGATGCCCGCCTGGCCCGCCACGATGCAGCGGCTGCCGAGTTTCGCGGAGCCCGCCACGCCTGCCTGAGCGGCGAAAGCGGTACCCTCCCCTACCGTGACGTTGTGCGCAATCTGCACCAGATTGTCGATTTTCACATGGTCGTGGATGCGGGTGGAACCCATCGTCGCACGGTCGATACAGGTGTTGGCACCGATCTCCACATAGTTGCCGATTTCGACGTTGCCGATCTGCGGGATCTTGAGGTATTCGCCGTTCTGTTGGGCGAACCCGAAGCCGTCGGCCCCGATAACCGCCCCGGCGTGCAGGATGCAGTCGGTTCCGATGTGGCACTCCTCATAGACCTTCACGCCCGCATAGAGCGTTGTGCGGGCCCCGACGCGCACGCGGTCGCCGATGACGGTCTGCGGGTAGATGCTCGCGCCGTCGCCGATTTCCGCGCCCTCCCCGATGCTCACAAACTCGCCGATATAGACGTTCTGCCCGATTTTGGCAGTCGGCGCGATGCATGCTTTGTCGGAAATGCCGGTCTTGCGCGGCTTGTTTTCCTGGTAGAAATTCAGCAGCTGCGCGAAGGCGAGGTAGGAGTTGGCCACCTTGATGAGGGTGCAGGGCACCTCCTGCTCGGGCACGAAATCGCGGTTGACGATGGCCGCGGTGGCTTTGGTGGTATATAAATATTGGGTGTATTTCGGATTGGAAAGGAAGGTGAGGCCGCCAGGCACGCCCTCTTCGATTTTGCATATTGTGGTGATTTCGGCCTTCGGATCGCCAATAATCTCGGCGGAAATCAATTCTGCTATCTGAGCAACGGAATATTTCATCATTTGACTAAATTTGAGGCCGCAAAAGTACACTTTTTTTGGTTTCAAGTTTCAAGTTTCAGGTTTCTAATTCAAAGTTTCAGGTATCAAAGTTTTTTTTTGAGGACGTGTTGTGGTATCAAAAAAAAGTGTATTTTTGCCGCCGATTTCAGAAATGAAACCACGGAGAGGTGGGTGAGTGGCTGAAACCACCAGTTTGCTAAACTGACGAAGGGGTAACTCTTCCGCGAGTTCGAATCTCGCTCTCTCCGCGAAAGTCCGAAAGGCAATCAGAATCAGCAATTTACGCAAGTAGGTTGCTGATTTT
>JAEEIG010000063.1 GCA_016281255.1 Bacteroidales bacterium | reverse complement strand
AATACTTTGCACTGATACCTGCCAACAGGAAAAGCAGTGGCATAAACCATGGATAAAGGATATACATCACCACATCTTGGTACTGTGGGCCATCGCTGAAACCACCTATGCCACCGAACACGTCTTTGTTGTTGTAAAAATAGATGACATGATAAAACAGCACTAATAGTACCGTTACCCAGCGTAAGTTGTCAATCCAAATTTTTCGCATGCTTTAGTTTCTACAAAATCGGCGACAAAAGTACGAATTTTTCTTTAACTCCTAAAATTTCTTAAAATTGCAAAATGCCCATAAGGTAAATGGAAGAAATTATATCTTTGCCGCTTCATTTTTTATGAATCGGCGAGGTTTATTATGGGTGTTATTGCTGCTGGGCGGCTTGTTGACGACCAACGCGCAAGTAGGCGGGAAGTATGTCTATAACTTCCTCAATATCAGCTATTCATCAAGATTGATGGGTCTTGGCGGCAACCTCATCTCCGTACACGACAACGATCCTACCCTGCTTTTCACGAACCCCTCCTACATCAGCGAGCGACAACATAATGTCCTGGCGCTCAACTATACCGACTATTTCACCACCACCAACGCCATATCCGCCGCCTATTCCTACACCTTCCCGAAGGCGGGCAGCTTCGCGGTGGGGGTTTACGGGCTCGCCTACGGCTCTTTTCGCGGGGCTGACGCCTCCGGCATCGAGACCGGCAAATTCAACGCAGGCGACTACGCCCTGATCATCGGCTGGGGCCGTCAACTCTCCCCCAACTTCTCCATCGGCGCCAACCTCAAGACCATCTTCAGCCACTATGAGGCCTACTTCTCCTCCGGCATTGCCGTGGATGTCGCCGGCAGCTACTACAACGAAAAACACAACCTGTCGCTCACCCTGCTGGCGAAAAACATCGGCACCCAAGTGAAGGCCTACGCGCCCGGCAACCGCGAAACCCTCCCCTTCGACCTGCAGATCGCCCTCTCGCAACGTCTCAAACACGTCCCCATCCGCTACCACATCTCCCTCCACTCCCTCTACCGCTGGGACATGAGCTACTACGGCCTTGACAACCCCTTCATCGAGACCGACGCCATCACAGGAGAACCGCAATACCCGTCCAAAGTGGCGCAATTCGCCGACAATTTCTTCCGCCACTTTGTCTTCGGCATCGAAATCGAACCCATCAAATACTTCTCCATTCAGTTTGCCTACAACCACAACATCCATCAGGAAATGAAGGTGGTTTCCCGAAAATCGATGGCAGGTTTCTCCTATGGTTTGCAACTGAATATCAAAGGAATACATGTTGGATTCTCCCGCCTGCACTATGCCGTCGGGGCCACACCCAACTGCTTCGACCTCGCCTTCGATTTCGGGCAAATGGCCCAAAACAGCAAAGAACGAAAAGCAAGAAAACTGGAAAAAATAAACCCTTAAACAAGCATCATCCCAAAAAAAATGAATATACCCTTTTCCCCGCCTCACATCGACGACGCGATTATCAACGAAGTTGTATCTGCCTTGCGCTCCGGGTGGATAACCACGGGCCCACGCACAAAGGCATTTGAACAAATGCTGGCGGAATATTGTGCTGTTCAGCACGTTGTATGTGTCAACTCCGCCTCGGCAGGACTGGAATTGGCGCTCCGCTGGTTCGGCATCGGACCGGGCGACGAAGTGATTGTTCCCGCCTACACCTACACGGCCACCGCCGAAGTGGTGCTCCATTGCGGTGCCAAGTTAGTGATGGTTGACGTGAACGACGACCTGCTCGTCCACGTGCAAAAGGTACGCGACGCCATCACCCCGCACACCAAAGCCATCATCCCCGTGGATATCGTGGGCCTGCCCTGCGATTATCAGGAACTGTTTGATTTAGTGTGCGATAGCGACATTCAAAGAATCTTTACCCCCAACAACGAAAAGCAACAACAGCTGGGTCGTATCCTGCTGCTTGCCGATGCCGCCCACTCCCTCGGCGCCTACTACAAAGGCAAACACACCGGGGCTCTGGCCGACATCTCCGTCTTTTCGTTCCATGCGGTCAAAAACCTCACCACAGCGGAAGGCGGCGCCATCTGTATTAATCTTCCGGAATCGTTTGATTCCGAGACAATCAAGAAAGAGATGAATACGCTCTCCCTCCATGGTCAGTCGAAAGACGCCTTCTCCAAAGTGAAAGCCGGGGCATGGCGCTACGACGTCTGCTCCATCGGCTACAAATGCAACATGACCGATGTGGCCGCCGCGATGGGCATTGTGGAGCTCTCCCGCTACGACAGCCTCGTTCTGCCTCGCCGAAAAGCTATCTTCGACGCTTATAACCAAGCTTTTAAGAACGATCCTCAATATGTCGTGCCCACCTACGAAACGGCTGACAAAATCTCCTCCTACCATGTCTTCACCCTGCGGGTGAACAACATCACCGAAAAGCAACGCGACGCTGTCATTCTGGATATGGCGGAACAAGGGGTGGCGGCCAACGTGCATTTCATCCCGCTGCCGATGCTAACAGCATATAAATCTTTAGGTTATCGTATTGAAGACTACCCGAATGCCTACCGCCAATATGCCTGCGAAATCAGCCTTCCCGTCTATTTTGACCTCTCCGACGAACAGGTGAACGAGGTGATCCGCGCACTCAAAGCGGCAGTGGCAAAGGTCTGCCTATAAATTGAACCACTCGGGGTGGGCGTGAGGCTTGTCCTCCAAGTTGAACTGCCCTTTTTTGTAACCTTGAAGGCCATAGTATTGGGCCTCAATCTCTTTGAAGTCCTTTTCGTAATCGCCCGTCGGATGGAAAATGGACATGATGCCGCACGTGCGCGTGTTGTAATCGATGTAGCCCAAACTGATCGGCACACCGGCCTCCATCGCGATCTGATAGAAACCGCGTTTCCATTTGTCGGTGCGCTTGCGAGTGCCCTCCGGACAGATAATCAAGGTGATACGCTCGCGCTCCTTGATGGTGTTCGCCGCAAAACTCACGAAATTGCGGACACGTTTTCTGTCAACAGGTATGCCGCCCAACTTCCTGAGCAGCCAGCCCAACGGGAAGAAAAAGAATTCCTTCTTGATGATGGTCTTGGCGTGCAGATCGTAATACTTCATGGCTGACAACCCTATCACGAAATCCATGACGGAAGTGTGCGGCGCCATCATCAGCACACTCTTGGGAATCGTGCCGCTGGGTTCCGGATAATCAATGGGTTTTAACCGATATACATATTTGAAAAGAAATGTGCTAAGCATGATTCAAATTATTGATTATAAACTTGTTGTCTTCGAAAAAACCTTCTGTCCGGCAACCCATGCGGAAGGCCCGGTTGTCTGGCAAATGACCCGCCGGCACGTTGAAAACCAACGGGAAACCGAACTCCCGGCAATGGTCTGCCACAATCTCTTCCGCCGTCTTGCCAAATGGAATGGTGTTGTCGTGCATGTCGCTTAAATGCCCGACTAACAGCGCTTTAATATGTGAAAGCTTGCCGCTGCGCTTCAAATTGAGCATCATGCGGTCGATATGGTACAGATATTCGTCCAAATCCTCGATAAAGAGCACTTTGCCGGTCGTGTCCACATCCGAAGGGGAAGCCATCAGCGAATAGAGCATCGAAAGGTTTCCGCCGACCAGCGTTCCCGTAAAAGGTTGCAGACGTGACAGGGGGGCGTCCGGAATCCCATAGGTGAGGGTCTTGCCGGTCAGCGCGTCTGAAAACGACTGCAGCACAGGGGATTGCCAAACCTTGTCCGTCACGTTGATGGGCATGGTGGCGTGCAAAGTGGCAATGCCGTAATGGCGTTGGATGTGACTGTGGAAAACGGTGATGTCGCTGTATCCGCAAATCCATTTCGGATGCTGACGGAAACGGCTGAAGTCCAATCTGTCGATGATGCGGGCGGAACCGTAACCACCTCTTACACACCAAATGGCCTTTATATTTTCGTTGTCCAGCAAATCCTGGAAATAGGCGGCACGCACGGCATCTTCTCCCGCAAACTGATGCTCCGCGGCGAAGAGTCTCTCGTCATAAAAAACGTTAAAACCTACGCTCTTCAACCACGTCATAGCAGGAAGAATCTCGGTTTTGGAGATTTTACGGGCGGGGGCAGCCAAGGCCACCGTGTCACCGGGCAACAGATATGGAGGTATGGTCATATTTGGATATTATGTTCGGAAAGGATTTGCAAGGTCATCTCTCGCAGTAATTTACGTTGTTCCAGATTCGGATAGAACCGCTTTTTGAACGGTGCCACCTTTTTATTTTTGAAGATTCTCCCCGTCACGTTCTCGAAAGCGGGATCCAAAGCGGCGGCCAACATCGTGGCGGCACCCTGTTCCGGCGTGTTGATCAACGGACGGAAAAACCAGTCGCAAAGTTTGTCCACCACCCGGTTGTTCATCCGTATAATACTGGTACTCACAATGAAAGGATCGGCCACATTGAAACAGATGCCCTCCTTCTTCCAAGCGTCGGAAGCATCCAGCATGAAATAGTAGAGTCCCAACTTGGAACTGCCGTATGCCGTGAACCGATTGTAGGTTTTCTCTGTCTTCGGAACAAACACATCAGGTGTGACGGCACCCAAAAAGTAGGAGAGGGAAATCATGCTCACAATGCGCGTCCCAGTACCCATTATCGGATGCAAAAGATTCGTTAACGTAAAGTGTCCCAAGTAGTTGACTGCCATGGTAAGCTCTATGTTGTCGGCACTGCTTTTGGGCTGACTGGGCAGGACACCGGCGTTGTTCAGCAAAATTTGCAAAGAGGGGAAACGGCTCTTCACCTCATCGGCAAAGCGCACAATATCGGCCAAATTCCCGAGATCCAAAGCCATCAGATGGAACGTGCCACCCGTCTCACGCTGTATCTCCTCCATAACCGGTTGAGCAGCAGCGATATCGATACATGCCATGATCACCTCGTAGCCCGCCTTGGCCAGCTCACGGACGTGAACGCGACCCATGCCGCCATCCGCACCTGTCACCAATGCAACGTTTCGCCCCATTGATTAACGAATTTTAACTGAAACTGGATATTAATCCTCTTCGCAAAGCAAAATGTGATGGATGACAATGCCCGAATCCATGTTCATCACCTCATCCACATTGAAATCCGCACAGTTCCCACGGGTCGCATTATCGACAGTATCCACCTCGAATCTCACAATGCTGTCGTTCTGCGTCACCTGATTTGTGGAATAGCATTTGCAATCTTTCATATTACAGCTGGAAAGGGATAAAATACCAGCCAAAACACCAATAAAACCGAATGTTTTTTTCATCGTCTTGAAATTTTATGCTTGTTTTGCAGCGTATGCCAGCGCATACAACTTCATTTGCTTGATCATGGAAGCCAACCCGTTGGAGCGGGTAGGGGAGAGGTGGTTTTTCAACCCGATGGTATCCAAGTATGACAAATCGTTGTCGAGAATCTCCTGCGGCGTATGTCCCGAAAGCACTCTGATCAACAGATTCACAATACCTTTCGTGATAATGGCATCGCTGTCGGCAGAGAAATAGAGCTTGCCTTCCTTCTCTTCCGGATGCAGCCAAACCTGTGACTGGCAGCCACTGATCAGAAACTCCTCCGTCTTGAATTGCGGGTCAATCATCGGCAAATCCTTTCCCAATTCGATAATATAATTGTATTTGTCCATCCAGTCGTCGAACATTTCAAACTCCTGAATGAGTTCATCTTCCATTTCCTTCATCGTACTCATAACGATAATATCCTTTCTATTAATAAGTTACGTTTTATAAATTCCAGCTGCAAAAATAAGAAAAGTGCGCAAACAAGAGCACTAATACTCTCTGATTCTGTTTTCGATGGCTACAATCGCGTCGCGATACTCCGCCGCCTTCTCGAAATCCAGCTCCTTCACCGCCTTCTCCATCTCCTTGCGATAGGTCTTTTTCTTCTTCTCCAGCTGCTCCACATTATACAAGGTGATATCCTCGGCCACCACGGAGAGCTTTTTCTCCTTGGGGGCATATTGTCCCTGCTTGTTCTTCTGCTTGCCGGTGTCTCCCGACATGCCCGTGAGCAGCATCTCCTCCGATTTCACCACACCCTTCGGCACAATATGATGCAACTCGTTGTATGCTATCTGTTTGGAACGTCTTCTGTTGGTTTCGTCAATAGTGGCCTGCATCGACTTGGTGATTTTGTTGGCGTAGAAAATCACGCGGCCGTTCACGTGCCGGGCAGCACGTCCGGCTGTCTGCGTGAGCGACCTCACGTTGCGCAAAAAGCCCTCCTTGTCGGCATCCATGATGGCCACCAAGGAGACCTCCGGAAGATCCAGGCCCTCGCGCAACAGGTTCACGCCCACCAATACATCGATAGCCCCCGCGCGAAGATTCTGCAAAATCTCAACGCGGTCCAGGGTTTCCACGTCGGAATGGATATAACAAGCCCTTATTCCGATATTGATGAGGTAGGTGTTCAGCTCTTCCGCCATGCGCTTGGTCAACGTGGTCACCAACACGCGCTCGCCCTTGTCCACCGTGTCTTCAATCTCGTTCAGCAGATCATCCACCTGATTCGTGGCGGGCCGCACCTCGATAGGCGGGTCCAGCAGCCCGGTGGGCCGCACCACCTGCTCCACCACCACGCCGCCCGACTGCTCCAATTCGTAGTCGGCGGGCGTCGCGCTCATGTAGATGGTCTGCCCAACCAATGCCTCGAACTCGTCGAATTTCAGCGGACGGTTGTCCAACGCCGCGGGCAACCGGAAACCGTACTCCACCAAGTTGATCTTGCGGGAGCGGTCGCCGCCATACATCGCCCCGATCTGCGGCACAGTGACATGGCTTTCGTCAATCACCAGCACAAAGTCGTCGGGGAAAAAGTCGAGGATGCAGAAAGGACGCATCCCCGGCTCGCGCTTGTCGAAATAACGCGAATAGTTCTCGATACCAGAGCAGTAGCCTAACTCTTTCATCATCTCCACATCGTACGTCACACGATCCTCCAACCGTTTGGCTTCCAAATGTTTGCCAATGGATTTGAAGTAGTCTCGCTGCTCACCCAAATCCAGAACGATTTGGTTGATGGCCTCGTTCATGGTTTGTTGTGTCGTCACGAAAATACTGGCGGGATAGATCACCACATTCTCCTCCTTGGTGATAACGCCGCCCGAAGCCGCTTCGATAATCGCCAACGACTCAATCTCGTCGTCCCAAAAGATGATGCGGTAGGCGTGCTCGGAGTAGGGGGGGAGGATATCCACCGTGTCGCCCTTCACACGGAACTGGCCTGCCTGCAGGTCGAGTTCGGTGCGCGAGTATAGGCTGGATACGAACTTGAGCAGCAGCGCGTTACGGTCGATTTTCATCCCCGTATGAAGATGTATGACGTTTTTGGCAAAGTCTTCAGGATTCCCGATACCGTAAATACATGACACGGAAGCCACCACAATCACATCGCGCCGACCGGACATCAATGTGGCGGTGGTATGCAACCGAAGCTTCTCGATTTCGTCGTTGATGGAAAGGTCTTTTTCAATGTAAGTGTTGGTGGTCGGAATATAGGCTTCCGGCTGGTAATAATCATAGTAAGAGACGTAATATTCAACAGCGTTTTCAGGGAAAAACTGCTTGAACTCACTGTAAAGCTGCGCAGCGAGGGTTTTGTTGTGGCTGAGAATCAAGGCCGGCCGGTTCACCTGGTTAAGCACATTGGCGATGGTGAAGGTCTTGCCGGAGCCTGTCACGCCGAGCAACGTCTGCGCTTTGTCCCCGTTGTTCAGCCCGGCCACTAATTTCCGGATGGCCTCGGGCTGGTCGCCGGAGGGTTCGTAAGAGGAGGTGAGTTTGAAGTTCATTTGTTTTTTAAAGGTTAAAGGTTAAACGGTTAATTTCATCATCACTTATAAATCGCAAAAATACAAAAAAACGCCGATGGTTAGTCGGCGTTTCCATATTTTGATGAATAACTGTTAGTGGAATCTGTAACGAAGGCCGACGCCGAAGTTGTAGAGGCCGCCAAGAAAAGCGTCACGTGTTGTATAGTAAGGATTCACCAAACCCATTACGTTGATCATGGGACGCCAATCCACGGTGAGGTTCAACGGAATGCTGAATTCCCATTCGAAACCGATCTGGCCACCGACATTAAGACGGAAAGGCATATAGGCAGCGTCATAGTAGCCATTATCTGTTATGTAGCTATCAAAAACAGAACCTTTTCTGCTATAATGGCCATAACCGGGACCGTAGCCAAAACCAACACCGGCGGAAGGACCTACAAACCAGTTCCAGATGCCTTTGATATTGAATGTCCAATCCAAAGCGACATTGGCATTCAAAGAAGCAAATTGAGTCCACATATCGCCGACACCTGCCGTCATATCCAAATACATTCCATCATTCAAAGAATGTTGGTAAGAGAATTCCTCATAATTCCAACCCAAACGGCCACCGATGGCACGGGGTTGCGCAAATGCGACACTTGCTACGGCAAGCATAACAACCATTGTTGTAATAATCTTTTTCATATTTTTGGTTTTTAAGTGATTGATTATTGAAAGTGCAAAATTAGTTTTTTTTAACACTCACAACATTTGAATACGCAAAATAATTATAAACAGAATGATATTGATAACTCGATGTCATTTAACCCTGTAACCTTCTGGCCTTGTAAACAAAAAAATCCTATTTTTGCTTTTCCATCAAAAAAGTATAAATCACCACTAAAATACTGATAATATGAAAGATATAAAACGTTACACCATTACTTCCGCGCTGCCGTATGCCAACGGTCCCGTGCATATCGGACACCTCGCCGGCGTCTATGTGCCCGCCGACATCTACGTCCGTTACCTGCGTAACAACGGCAAAGAGGTGCTCTTCATTGGCGGTTCCGACGAGCATGGCGTGCCCATCACGATCAAGGCCCGCAAAGAGGGCGTCACCCCGCAAGACATTGTGGATCGCTACCATAATATTATTAAGAAATCGTTCGAAGAACTCGGCATCTCTTTCGACATCTACTCGCGCACGTCGAACCCGACACATCATGAGACAGCATCGGACTTCTTCAAATATCTCTATGACAACGGAAAACTTATCGAGAAGGTTTCCCAACAGTATTACGACGAGGAGGCGCACGAGTTTTTGGCAGACCGCTATATCACCGGTACCTGTCCGCATTGCAACAACGAGCACGCATACGGCGACCAGTGCGAGGCTTGCGGAACTTCCCTCAGCGCCACGGATCTGATCAATCCGAAGTCGGCATTGAGCGGAAATACACCCGTGCTGAAGGAGACCAAACACTGGTATCTGCCTCTGAACGAATATGATGCATGGTTGAGAGAGTGGATTCTGCAAGGACATAAGGCCGACTGGCGCCCTACGGTTTACGGACAATGCAAATCGTGGATAGAGCAGGGTTTGCAACCCCGCGCTGTCACCCGCGACCTCTCCTGGGGCGTGAAAGTTCCGCTCAAAGAGGCGGAAGGAAAAGTGCTCTATGTCTGGTTCGACGCACCCATCGGCTATATCTCAGCCACCAAAGAGTGGGCCAAAGCGCACAACACCGACTGGAAACCTTGGTGGCAGGACGAAAGTTCCAAACTGGTGCATTTCATCGGCAAGGACAATATCGTGTTCCACTGTATCATCTTCCCGTGCATGTTGAAAGCGCACGGCGGATATATTTTACCCGAAAACGTGCCCGCCAACGAATTCCTGAATCTCGAAGGCGACAAGATTTCCACCTCCCGCAACTGGGCGGTCTGGGCGCACGAATATATCGAGGATTTCCCCGGCAAACAGGACGTTCTGCGCTATACATTGACCTCCATCGCACCGGAAACCAAAGACGCCGATTTCACCTGGGCCGACTTCCAAGCCAAAAACAACAACGAGCTGCTCGCCATCTTCGGCAACTTTGTGAACAGAACTGTCGTGCTGTCCCATAAATACTATGGCGGCAATATTCCGGAATGCGGCGAACTGACCGCTTATGAAAAGGAAATCATCGAAAAAATGGCGCAATTCCCGAGCATTATCGCCGATTCCATCGAACATTACAAGTTCCGCGAAGCGCAAGCCGAGCTGATGAACCTGGCACGTCTGGGGAATAAATACCTGACTGACACCGAACCTTGGAAGAAACAAAAGGAGAATCCCGAATATGTGAAGACCATTTTGCATGTTTCGCTGCAAATTTGCGCTTCATTGTCCATTTTGTGCGAGCCTTTCCTGCCGTTTACCGCTAAAAAACTGCAGAAAATGCTGAATATCGACAATAAAAAATGGTCGGACGGTGGCCGCCACGACCTGTTGAAAGCAGGCGATCCGCTCAATCCCGCCGAATATCTCTTCGAAAAGATCGAGGATGAAACCATCGCGAAGCAGGTGCAGAAACTCGAAGACACCAAAAAACAGAACGAAGTGGCCAATGCAGAAGCAGTTCCCGCCAAAACAGACGTCACTTTCGACGACTTCCAGAACATGGATATCCGCGTGGTGACCGTCTTGGCAGCCGAAAAGGTGGCCAAAACCAAAAAACTGCTGAAATTGAAGGTGAACACCGGTGTGGATACCCGCGAAATCATCTCCGGTATCGCGGAATACTACCAACCTGAAGACTTGGTCGGCAAACAAGTACTGATGCTCATCAACCTCGCCCCAAAGAACATCAAGGGCGTGGATTCCCACGGCATGGTTCTGATGGCGGAAGACGCCGACGGATCCCTCTCCATCATGCAACCCCATAAACATGTCAAAGAGGGCAGCACGGTGAAATAATTTGGAATTTTGAATTCGTAATTAAGAATTTTCAGAGGAAAATTTTCACGAAGTAGAGACGGTTAAAACACCGTCTCTACTTCATTTAAGATAACCGGTTTATAGGCAGACAATTGCGTCATAATCCCAGTAAAATAGGGAGTTTTCAAACATATAAACAAAAAAATGAGTATGAGAAAATTACAAGGTTACCAACATCAAAATGTTTATAAAACGACTATTTATCCAAATAACGCGAGTTACGATTTGAAATCTGTGTGCATAAAAATTGGATAAATAAAAACTGCACAAAACAGGGGATTTTTGAACACTTTTTTTGAACTTTTAACGAGAGGGAAAAAAAGGAAACTTATCCACTGACAAAAATTGAAAAGAAAATGTCGGGGATATTTCCCTCCTATAAATCCGCAAGTTAGAATTAACATTTTTAAGGTTTTGCTGTTGATTACTTTTAATAACTCACTTTTCCAAATTTTTCGGGGAAAAACTATCAACTTTTCAACACGCTTAATAATCATAGAGAAAAACATTTTTTATTCTTTTATGAGAAATAACCTGACGAAAAATGAGTTTTGAAAAGCGTCTTATACATTCATCTTTTTTGTATTTTTGCAGCCATTATGGAAAATGAAAAAATGAAGATATACATTGGCTCAGATCATGCCGGAGTTGAGCTGAAAACGCTTGTAAAAGAGCATTTCAGCGATTGTTTTGATTTTGAAGACGCCGGGACTTTTTCGACGGAAAGCGTGGATTATCCCGACTTCGCCCATGTGGTGGCGAAAAATGTGTTGAAAGACAGCCAGTCGCTCGGAATCCTGATTTGCGGAACCGGCAATGGAATGGCCATCACCGCCAACAAGCATGCCGGCATCCGTGCCGCACTCTGCTGGGCTCCGGAAATCGCCGCTCTGGCTAAGCAGCATAACAATGCCAATATCATTGTGCTGCCAGCCAGATTTATAGAGCCCGAAGCCGCTTTCGCCACTTTGCAGTCCTTCTTCGATGCCACTTTTGAAGGAGGAAGACACCAGAGAAGAATCGATAAAATCAATATTTGAGATGAACCCGCCGTTTTTAGACCAGAATTTCGAAAGCATCAGGAAAAAAGCGTATGCCCTTCGTCACAACTATTTTGACGATATGGATAAGCATTTGCTCAATTTTGAGGCTGCTTTGACAAGGAAAGGTCTTGATGTTCTGTGGATTAAGGATAAAAGCTCGCTTGTCGAATCGGTGAAGGGACTGGTGGAAAACTATTCCGTCCGCCGTCTCTGTTTCGACACCAAAACGGCTTTCGAACCTTTCTTCCAGAACCGGGTGGAGCTGGTTCCGCCCGAACAAGCGGAAAACTCATCCGACGATATGGATCTTCTTGTGGTGGATGCCGATTTCGCGATTTGTGACAGCGGATCCCTTGTTTTCATGGACAGGAGGTCCGGTTGCTGCTTCAACAAAATGAAGAACTTGGCCGTCATTGTGGATATAGACCAGATGATTGCCCATCAGCAGGATCTCTCTTTCTTTATTGCCCTCAAGTATTGGGCGAAAGAGCCCAAAATGCCCCATGATGTGAAAGTGGTCCAAAGCAAGCTGAACTATGTGCTGCCTTCCAACCTCTCTTATCTTTCGGAACAGATGTTCTCACAAGAGGAGATGAATGTAACCGTGATTCTGTATCTTAATGATATTGAAGATATTATATCGTCAGATTTGCTGAAAGAGTCACTCTATTGCATCCAATGCGGACGCTGTATGGAGGTCTGTCCGGTGGCTTCCGGCCAAGATGGCATATCGCCCATCGATTTGGTGAAAATGAACAGTCTGGACAAATACAATCAATCACAGCACCTCTTTTCGCACACCACCCTCTGCGGCGCATGTGAATCCGTGTGTCCTGTGAACATCCCTTTGATAAAGCTTATGCTTTCGGAAATGCAAGCCTCCAACATGGTGGTGAAACCTTCCCGATCCAAGCATCTCTATTCCCTCTTCTCGAAACGTAGCAAATTGAACAAGGCTAACAACGCTTTCTTCCGTTTTTTCTTTTTGAAACGATTTTTCGGTCGTAATAAGTGCCTGAACCGTTATTTCTCTAACCAAACAGCCGATTTTTTCAATATTACTTACCAACCCCCTTACGAAGACAATCCCAATGAGCTCATCAAAGATTCAGATTTTGAATGATAAGATCAGGCAATTCCTAAAAAAGTACTACCTGAACAAACTCTACAAAGGAATCGTTTTCTTTGTCATCATCCTTTTGGCCACCTTCATCGCGTTTTCGCTGTTTGAGTACTTTTCCTATTCAAACACCGTGGTCAGATCCGTTCTCTTTTACTCTTTTATCGCCCTTGCCGCTGTTGTGAGTGTGGTGTACTTGATCATCCCTGCGATGAAAATCGCGGGCTTGGGCAAACAACTCACCAATGAAGAGATTGCGAAAATCATCGGCGACCACTTTGAGCAGATTGATGACAAACTGTTGAATCTTTTCGAGCTGCAAAAGCAGATGGAACGCGGCGACTATGTGAGCTATGACCTTCTTTCCGCTGCCATCGACAGTAAAATTGACTCTTTCAAGGCTTACTCTTTCGTGCAAGCCATCCCGGTGCAGAAAACCAAACGTTTTGCTTTGTGGATGCTGCTGCCTGTTGCCATCTTCCTGTTGTTGTTCTCCATCAAGAAAGAGCTTTTCACGGAACCTGCCAAGCGTATCGTCCATTATTCCGAAGTGTATGAAAAACCGGCCCCTTACAGTTTTGTGGTGACAAACAAGTCGCTGCAGGCTTTCCAATATGAGGATTTCACCGTGAATGTGAAGGTGGAAGGCAGTGAGGTCCCCGATGAAGTCTATATCAAGTACAAAAACCGCAATTACAAATGTCAGAAGAATGCTAATTCTGAATTCTCCTATACTTTTACGAATCTTCAGCAAAACACTGAATTCCAGATTAATACAGATGAAGTCACCTCTACGGTTTACCAGATTGATGTCTTGCCGAAACCGGTGATGCTGGGATTCAACATCTCCCTTCACTATCCTTCCTATCTCAATAAACCCGATGAGGTTTTGGAGAATGTGAGCAATGTCACTGTTCCTGAAGGCACGGTGATTACGTGGAATTTCATCACCCGGAATTCCGAGAATCTGATCCTGATGGTGGATGATAACAAAAAGGTGATTTCTTCGGACAAGGACAATTATCTGGTCAATGTGACCGCCAGAAACTCCTTCACCTACTCTATTTTGAACCAGAACAAGTACATGACGGGCAAGGACACTCTAACAGACGAAGTCACCGTCATAAAAGACCTGTATCCTGATATTTATGTGCAGTCACAACAGGATTCCGCCTATCATGACCGTATCTATTTCAAAGGAAATATCAAGGATGATTACGGCTTTACGAAACTGCAGTTTGTCTATAGCAAGCTGGACAAGGATGGAAAGGTGTTGACCTCCCATACGACTGTCCCTATCAAGATTCAAAACAATGTCACGATACAGGATTTCTACTACTATTTCGATCAGAATATGTTCCAGCTTAATCCGGGTGAACAGTTGGAATATTATTTCCAAGTCTTTGACAATGACGGCGTTAATGGTGCCAAATCCACGAAATCATCTGTTCAAACGTATCGAGTCCGCACTATGGACGAGATTGAAAAAGACCTTTCGAAATCGGAGGAGCAAACCCGTTCCGATTATTCCGATTTGTTGAAGGAATCGAGTGATTTGGCTAAGGAAATCGAGAAGATGCAGCAAAAAATGCGTCAAGAAAAGGATCTTTCATGGCAAGACAAGAAGAATTTGGAGAAACTGATGAAAGATTACCAGAAGCTGCAAGATCAGATCAACGAACTTAAACAAAAGCAGGAAAACCACAACCAGGTCGAAAATCAGTACAAAAATTACGATGAGGATATTTTGAAAAAGCAGCAAGAACTGGAGAAACGGATGGATGAGATCCTTTCGGATGAAATGAAGAAAATGATGCAGGAGCTTCAGCAGATGATGCAGCAGAATATGAACAAAGACCAACTTCAGCAACAGATGGAGAAGATGAAGCTCTCCACTAAGGATATCAATGAGTCTTTGGATCAGCAATTGCAGCTTTACAAGCAATTGGAAGTGGAGAAAAAGCTGAATGAGGCGGTTCAGAACATGCGTAATTTGGCTGATGAGCTCAGAAAGAACGCCGAAAAGACCGAAAACAGACAAACTTCGAAAGAATCTTTGCAAAAGAATCAGCAAGATTTGCAGAAGAAATATGATGATTTGAAGAAGGATATTAAAGATATGAAAAAGCTCAACAAGGAGCTGGAAGATCCTACCGAATTCAAAGACAATCAGGAGCTGCAGAAGGACGCTGACCAGCAAATGCAGCAAAGCAAACAGAATCTGGACAAGAACAACCGTTCGAAATCCGCAGACAACCAGAAGAAGGCAGCCGATGATTTGGATCAGATGGCGGAGCAGATGGAGCAGGATTTCAATCAGAGCGAATTGGAGAGTATCACCGAAGATATTGCCACCTTGCGACAGATTTTGGATAATTTGGTGAAAGTTTCCTTTGATCAGGAAGATATCCTGAAAAAAGCCCAGAAGATGTCACCGAATTCCCCTATGCTTTCCGATGTGATGAAAAAGCAATTCGAAGTGAAACAAAACATGAAGCATATAGAGGATTCACTGAACGCTTTAGCCCGTCGTCAAACTGCCGTGAAACCCTTCATCCAAAAGGAGGTTTCCAAAATCCAGAACAATATTGAGTCCACGCAATCCGAATTACAGAACCGTAGAGTCACCAATGCTTCCAAGAACCAGCAATTTTCACTTACTTCTATGAACAATCTGGCCCTGATGTTGATGGAATCCATGAAGGATATGCAGAAGGAGCAGCAGAAATGTCAGTCCAAATGTAACAAAGCGGGCAACGGGTCTTGCAATAAACCCGGTGGAAAGGGCAAACCCAAGAAGACCTCCGCACGAGAACTTCAACAGCAACTGAACCGTCAGATGGAAGCGATGAAGAAATCGATGGACCAGCAGGCCAAGCAAGGTCAATCCGGAAAACCCCAGAACATGAGTGAGCAATTTGCCAAGATGGCGGCACAACAGGAAGCTATCCGTAAAATGCTTCAGGATTACCAATCCGAATTGAAATCCCAGAACGGGGTGGGGGATAAGTCTTTGGAAAAGATTATCGAAGACATGCAAAAGACGGAGAAAGAGCTGGTGAATCGTCAGATTACCCAGCAGACTATCAACAGACAGAAAGATATCACCACACGTTTGTTGCAGAGCGAACGTGCGGACATGGCGCGTGAGAAAGACGACCAACGCAAATCCAACGAAGCTCGTCAAATGCCTAATCTGAACCCTCCCAAAGAGTGGAATTTTGACAAGGAACAGAAACAGCAGAATGAGATGTTGCGTTCGGTACCTGCGAATCTGAATTATTATTATAAGTCTAAAGCGAACAACTATTTTTATAACATCGATTAAACCCAGGGCTATGATTGAAGTATCACTTACAGAATTAAACAGAAGCAATTTTTATGAGAGAACGCTTCAGATGATTGAGCAGATCTGTGATGATTATTCCATTGAGAAAGAATTCGGAACTCTTTCGATGGCCAATCAGATGGTTTGTGATTATCTCGACAATTCACAAGGACCTTTCACGGTGGATTTTTACTGTCAAATCGAAAGTGACAGTGTCACGTTCCAATATGCCATGCGGAAAGGTGCTTTCGAGTCTTTGTCTCAAAATGAGAGTGGTGAAAACACTGGGCTCTTTGTGTTGCAGTCATTAACTGATGAGGTTTCCTTTTCGACTGGATATGATACACTTATCACCACTTTCCACGTGAAAACCAAAACGGACATTCAACGCCGTTTCGTGCAACAACAAGTTCGTACTCATATCTTCAATTCCTAAATGAGGAGACTGTTTCTTTTTTGCTGTTCCCTTTTGTGGTGCCTTGCGCTCACTGCTCAATCGGGTAGGGTGCTATTCATAGGGAACAGTTACATTTATGTAAATAATCTGCCGGAGATGGTTCAGCATTGTTACACATCTGCCGGTGTCGATTTTGAATTTACCATGTCTGCTCCTGGTGGCTATGATTTCCGCCGTCATTGCAGTTATTCTTTGGGGCCCATTCAATCGGGTGATTACGATGTGGTGGTTTTGCAGGAGCAAAGCCAGTTGCCCTCTTTTCCGGAACAACAGTTCATGCAGGAGTCGTATCCCTATGCAATGCAATTGTGTGATCTCATACGTCAGTATAATCCCAATGCGAAAATTTTCTTTTATATGACCTGGGGTCGCAAGAACGGTGATGCCCAGAACTGTCCCTATTTTCCTCCTTTATGTACGTATGAGGGCATGGACAGCCTGCTGTATGCGCGTTATATGATGATGGCGCAAGATAATCAGGCATGTGTTTCCCCTGTGGGTGCGGTGTGGCATTATATCCGCGACCACTATCCTGATTTGGAACTTTACCAGTCGGACGAGAGCCATCCTTCCTACTTCGGTTCATACGTGGCCGCATGTTGCTTCTATACCTCCTTAACCGGCCAAAATCCGCTCGATATTCACTGGAACGGCACTCTGTCCGGTTCACAGGCGGATATCGCGAAAATGGCCGTGAAAACGGTTGTTTTCGACTCTTTGTCCAAGTGGTGTTTTGATGGGGCTCCTGTCGTGGATGATTCCACCTCTGTCACAAACTATTTTTCCCCTTCTTTCGGGATTTACCCCAATCCTGTTTCCAACTGCATCCATATCAAATCTGACATCCCTCTTGAAGATGTTGTGGTAGAAGTTTTCGATTTGCAGGGAAGGCGGATTGTCTTTCATGACCATTTCAATGGAGACTCTTTTGATGTTACTTCCTTGGAAAACGGTCTCTATCTTTTGAAGATCCGCGCAGCCCATTTCAGTTATCAGACGCGTTTTTCGGTTATTCATTAAATATGATCACTTTCGAATACATTGCAGATTCCTCTTTCAAGCCTACCGCGCAGCATAAGGTGTGGTTGCATCAGGTGATCCGTCGCGAGGGCAGAATCCCGGGTGACATTTCTTACATTTTCTGCGACGACGCCTATATGATTGAGCAGAATGTCGCCTTTCTGAACCATGACACATATACCGACATCATCACTTTTGACGAGTGTGTGGGAAATGTAGTGGCCGGCAGTATTTTGATCAGTCTCGACCGCGTGGAGGAGAATGCCGGGCTCTTCAGCAAATCTTTCGAGAACGAGTTCCTGCGCGTGTTGGTACACGGCACTTTGCACCTCTGCGGGTACAAAGACAAGACGGACGAAGAGGCCAAGACGATGCGGCGGAAAGAGGATGAATCATTGGCGTTGTTGACAGTATAAAATCTGTAACCATTTTTGAATCAAAATTTTACATAAGGTTTTCACGTGAAAAGATGGAGAATAATTACGATATAATTGTGGTAGGTGCGGGTCATGCCGGATGTGAAGCCGCCGTGGCTCCCGCCCGGATGGGTAATCAGGTGTTACTTGTCACCATGAACCTTGCACTCGTGGCCCAGATGTCTTGCAACCCCGCCATCGGGGGCATTGCGAAGGGACAGATTGTTCGTGAGATTGACGCCTTGGGCGGAATGACAGGCGTGGTGACCGATCATACCATGATACAGTTCCGTATGCTGAACCGTTCGAAGGGTCCGGCCATGTGGAGTCCACGTGCCCAATGCGACAAATCCGCGTTCTCCTTCTATTGGCGTCGTGTACTTGAAAACACCCCGAACCTGCATCTGCGACAAGACACCGTGACCGAACTGGTGTTGGATCATGATGCAGTGGTTGGTGTCAAGACACAACTCGGGAAGACCATATATGCCAAGAAGGTCATCCTGACCAACGGTACTTTCCTGAACGGCAAAATCCATGTCGGGGAGGTGAACTTCTCAGGTGGCAGGATAGGGGAGGGTGCCTCCTTTGTTTTGTCCGACCAACTGAAATCGCTTGGAATCCGGACCCAGAAGTTAAAAACCGGAACCCCTGTCCGTATTGACGGCCGCACTGTCGATTTTTCCAAAATGGAGGAGCAACCCGGTGAAGAGAATCCCGGGCGTTTTTCGTTTACCAACACTCCGCCGCTGCATCAGCAGCTCAGCTGTTGGATCACCTATACCAACGAAAAGGTGCATCGTGTTTTGGAAAAAGGTTTCGAAAAGTCGCCCATGTTCCAAGGGCGCATCCAAGGTGTCGGTCCTCGGTATTGCCCCTCTATTGAGGACAAGATAGTACGTTTTTCAGACCGCACCCGTCACCAGCTATTTCTTGAACCCGAAGGCCGTCATACCAACGAGTATTATCTGAACGGTTTCTCCTCTTCGCTTCCGGAAGAGATTCAGGAGGAAGCTCTCCATCTGATTCCCGGTTTGGAAAAGGCGGAGATTTACCGCCCTGGCTATGCCATTGAATACGACTATTTCGATCCGATGCAACTGCACTATACGCTGGAGTCGAGAGTGGTCCGGAATCTTTATCTGGCAGGACAGGTCAACGGGACCACCGGATACGAAGAGGCCGCCTGTCAAGGATTGATGGCAGGTATCAACGCGCATCTGGCGCTTTCTCAGAAAGAGCCCCTGATTCTCTCCCGATCCCAAGCCTATATCGGTGTGCTGATCGATGACTTGGTTTCGAAAGGCGTCCAGGACCCCTATAGGATGTTCACTTCACGCGCCGAATACCGTATCCTGCTTCGTCAGGACAACGCCGATCGACGCCTCACCCCAATCGGTCGCGAACTCGGTTTGATCGATCAGGAACACTACGTTGAATACTTGAACAAATATGAAATCCAACACCAAATAACGGATTACTTGCGCCAGCATACCACCTGTTACCAAACACTCAACGAGATGCTGGAAAAGCGGGAAACTTCGCCTTTGACACAAAATGTGAAGATGGAAACCGTGCTGCTTCGACCGCAAATCTCCATCCAGGACCTGATAGACTACGATCTTGATTTTGCCCGTTTCTTGCAACAGATCGGGGCCGATTCGGAACAGATCACCAATGCGGAAACGGAAATCAAATACAGTAGCTATATCCAAAAAGAGGAAGAGCTGGTGAAACATCTCTCCAATCTCGACACAATAAAACTGCCGGAGGATATGGATTATCAAAACATCCAATCGCTTTCGAAAGAGGCCCGCGAAAAACTTTCGAAATTGCGTCCCGTGAATCTGGGCCAGGCATCGCGGATAAGCGGAGTGAGCCCTGCGGACATTACCGCGCTGATGATTGTCCTCAGAGCTTAGTTTAGGGTTTAGAGTTTAAGGGTTAGGGGAGATTGGGCTATTGGGTATCTATGTTGATTTCCAATTACTTGATAACCAATCATTTATTTTTAAATTAGTCTTTTTTGACCACCATTATTAAAATTGGATAATCAGGTCTTTTTTGTTATTTTAGCGGCGATTTGCCGATATTTCAAAAACAGACACTGATAATCAAATACTTACATTTTTCCTTTTTTTAAGAAAAAGATTTTTTTTTCAGGGAATTCTTCTTTTAATTAAAAAATGCGTAATTTTGCACTTCGTCTTTATCGAAAAAGAGGCAAAAGAATTTCAACAATAATCAATACAAAAGTGCATTATGGAATTAAAAGGATCACAAACTGAAAAAAATCTGCAGACCGCTTTCGCCGGCGAGTCTCAAGCGCGCAACAAGTATTCATACTACGCTTCCAAAGCGAAAAAAGATGGTTACAACCAAATCGCCGCTATCTTCGAGGAGACAGCCGCCAATGAGAAAGAGCATGCTAAGATTTGGTTCAAACTGTTACACGAGGGCAAGGTTCCGGATACGGTCACCAATCTGAAAGACGCCGCTGCCGGTGAAAACTACGAATGGACCGATATGTACGCGGGTTTTGCCAAAACAGCCAAAGAAGAGGGTTTCGACCGCATCGCTAAGTTGTTCGCTATGGTTGGCGAAATCGAAAAGCACCACGAAGAACGTTACAAAAAGCTGTTAGCCAACATCGAAGGCGGCATTGTTTTCTCCCGCGACAACGACATGATCTGGCAATGCAGCAACTGCGGACATATCGTTGTGGGCAAAAAAGCGCCGGATGTGTGTCCTGTTTGCGACCACCCGCAGTCTTATTTCCAAATTATGCCCGATAATTTTTAATCTGCAATTTATCAATAATCAACAACTAACAATCAAAATTATGAAGAAAAAATTCGTTTGTACCGTGTGCGGTTATGTACACGAAGGAGATACCCCTCCGGAAAGATGTCCTCAATGCAAGCAACCTGCCTCCAAGTTCAAAGAACTGGTCGAGGACGGTGCATTGTCTTTTGTCACCGAGCATGTCCTTGGTGTTGCCAAGGATAGCGACGAGGAGATGATCAAAGACCTCAACGCGCACTTCATGGGCGAAGCCACCGAAGTGGGCATGTATTTGGCTATGAGCCGTCAGGCCGACCGCGAAGGTTATCCTGAAGTGGCCGAAGCTTTCAAACGCTATGCCTTCGAGGAGGCCGAGCATTGCGCCAAATTCGCCGAGTTACTCGGTGAGGTGGTCTGGGATACCAAGACCAACCTGGAAAAGCGAATGATGGCCGAAAGCGGCGCTTGTGCAGACAAAATGCGCATCGCCAAGCGCGCTAAAGAGATGAACTGGGACGCCATCCACGACACCGTTCACGAAATGGCCAAGGATGAAGCCCGCCACGGACAAGGTTTCGAGGGTCTTTTCAACCGTTATTTCAAGAAATAACACGGAGAGTGGTTTCATGTAACCTCTTCCCGACGGAAAAGACGGAATCATACTGAATGATTCCGTCTTTTTTTATGCTATAGTCGTCTAAATCCCTTTGCAAACGATTAGAAGTCAGTGCAGATGGAGAACATGAAAACGCCCTTTTTGTTGGCAATTTTCCAGTCTTCGACGCCCCATGCGTAGTCGAAACGCAGGAAATAGCCGAAAACGGAGATACGGGCACCGATGCCAAAGCCGCCGACGAACGGATCTACCTGCCGCTTCACTTCCGCATGGATGGGACCGCTGTCGATGTAGCGCGTGTAGAGGCAGTTGTCTTTGGAATAGGGGGTGAAGCCCGTCCATGCCGTCCCGACATCACCGAACAGATTCAACTGTAGGGAGTTGAGCAGGTTCCATCCGACTCTATGTCCGACAATCAGTTGCACGATGGGTATTCGCAATTCCCCGTTGAAAACGAGGAACGATGTGCCGTTGCGGATATTTTGCGTGAATCCTCGCATGTTAGTGGCAAGAGTCTGATAGGCATAGTTTTTGGTAGGATCCACCATAATGTCGCGGTTGAATTTGGCACCAATCCAGGAATCGACACCGCCCATGTAATAGACCAGTCGTGCCGAACCGGTATTGGTGCTTCCGGCCAGACGAAGCGCCAAGGTCATATTGCGGAAAAGCTTGAAGGAGTGCCGTGCATCAAATCCGATGACCAACAAGCTGAGAGTTTCTCTCTCAAGACGTTGCTCGTATTCGGCAAAGAGTTTCAGCTTGGTTCCGCGCCACAGGTTGGTGTACAGCTCCTTCGAGGAATCGAAAATGTACTCCAGTTTCGCGCCCGCCCACACATGATGTGCATCGGGTTGCTGTAACGTCTGGTCGTTCAGCGCTGTCACTACGTTGGTCTCGTAGCGCCCTTTCAAAGTCAGCCTGATGCTGTTGGTTTTGTTAAACGGGAGTTTCAAAGTATAGAAGAGGTTGTTGGAACTTTGCCTGTACACGTAACTTCCCACCTGTGAGGTGATGGACTGCCTGTGTAAGGTAATCTGCCGGTCGAGTCGCCGCGAGAGATTCTCATAGCTGAATAAAAACTCATAACTACCTAAATTCAAGCCGATTCTGAAACCCCCTGTAATTCGGTAGTCCTCAAACAAGTCATTGATGCCCAACATAAACAGGGCATTGAATCCGGTGTTGAGATAGATGGGATTCGTTCCGCCTTCAAATTGCTGGTAGGACGTGTTCAAGAAGCTGAAGTCGGCTTGCGTAATCACCTGATCGATAGAGTATTGCACCCGATACGGCAAACCCACCGGAATGGGGAAACTCTGTTTGGTTTTATCAGATGTGTAGGTGGTGTCGCTGTCGAAATCGTCCGTTTCCACTTCTTTGGCTTTCGCTGCCCCGGAGACGACAAATCCGTGCTCTTGTTCTCCGGCATCTGCTTTTATACTATCTTTGATACCTTGTTTTTCAGTCTGTTGCATCAAGTCCTCCATCACTTTCTTATGGAAGTCGGAGGGTAGTATGGTGGGATGGTACTGGTTTTGGAATTCTGTGAGCCAAATGTGCTTGTACTTCTCCATCAGTGAAATGTCGGCGATAGTGTTGGAGACGGGATTGTAAGCCTGTTCCAGAATATTGTACGCGCGGTCGGTCAGCGGATGATGGGTAGCATAGTACATGTAATGCACTGCCGTGTCGATGCGGCTGATGGAGCTGTCGAAAACGGCTTCGTAGCGATTAATCACGCCGCCTTCATCGCTCAGGTAGAGCAGTCGTTGATTACCAGCGGGTTGCAGGTCGAACTCATTGGCGTATGGAGAATCGGTGACGCGCAGCAATGTGGAGTCCTTGGCTTTGAGATTATATTGAAACAGATTGTATTTTCGATCGCGGGAGGCATCCAAGAAGTTGTCTTTCAGCAAGATGGAATCCACAGGACGATTGGAGGCAAAGGCAATCTGCTGCGGATTCATATAGACAGGATTGTAGTCGTCGTAGAAGTCATTGGTGATGTTTTGGTACGATTTCGCGGCAAAACTGTAGAGGAAAATATCGGATTGTCCGTTTTTGAATCCGGACAGGAGCATCATCTTGCCGTCGGGAGCATAGCACCAAGAGGTGATTTTTTCCACATCCACGAGGAATTTTTTGCCCCAGCGACGTTTTTCCAAATCGTAGGGTTGATAGAGGCAATCGCCTTTGTATTCGTAAGTTATACCCAAAATCTCGCTGGAAGGGTGCCATGCGATGAGCGGGAAACTGAGGTCGGGATTGTCTTCCGTCTTTTGGTATTTTTTGAGGATGCACTTGGGTTGCTTCCATTCGGCAAGCTTCAGCCAAACCCGCACCTGCCCGGCCTCGTTCGTCACGTAAGCGTATTTTTCGCCGTCCGGTGAGAAGCAGAAGCGGGCATAATCGCGCTTTTTATTGGGTTTCCGGAGAATTTCCTCGCCGTCTGGCATCTGTTTCGACATGTCGGGGTGGAACATGACGACATAATATTTGTACCATCGTGAGGCCAGTGTTTTGAACGGTGTCATAGTGGCACGTTCCAAACCGCCTTTGATGGTTTTGCTGGAGCGGGTGTAATAGAGCACCTTCGGGATGATTTCTTCGCCGTAAATGTCCACAATGTATTTCCAAAACGAGTGTCCGGCATAGGTGGCTTCCACGGGGGAAAGTTCATCCAAGCGGGTATAACTGTTTGTGAGAATGCCGTTTTTGACGTGCGATTCTATATCGCTGTTCCAGTGTTCGCCGAAATAGGAGGATAATCCGCTGTAGAACCAACTCGGCACATTCATCAGATAGTCGGCGGATATGTTTGACCCGACCGTTGCGCCCTGCACCATCCAGTGGGCATAGACGTTCATGATGCCGCCACGGATCATGCGGTCAAGATGCGCGCGGTTTCCGTCGAAATAGATGTAGATTTTCGTGCCGTATATGTTCGTCACACCGCCTTGGTTGTAGAAATCTTCGTAATCGTAGGCGAAATTGGACTCACGGAAGTCGGATTGGGTGTTATAGACGATGATTTGCAGCTTTTTCTTGGAGGTGTAATTCAGCAACTGCTCGATTTCCGACACGATTTCCGGAGTGCGGTAAAAGACATACTGCGCCAAGGCGCGGCCGGTAGGGTAATAATAGACATCGTACTGTTCCGCCCGCAAGTATTGCCAGTTAAAGTTCTGATGCTGAACGCGGTTCTTTCCGAACGTGAGCTGCGACCCGTTGTAGAATTGTGCGTGCGCCGAAGACAAAAACATACACAGGAACACCCACACCGCCGCCGTTTTCAGCAGCAACGATGCCATATGGTTTCTATGTTTCGTTCCTTGTATCATTTTCTTTCTCGGTCTGTAGAGACGCACATTGCGTCTCAATGTTTGCGTCTCTGTGATGTTACCAGTTCATCATTTTATGTAGGGTTCCAAAATTTGTCCGATGAAAGCCCTTTTCTCCTTCAACAGGTCTTCCGTGCGAGCCTCCATGATGAGACGCAGGTAGGGTTCGGTATTCGAAGGGCGGATATTGAACCACCAGTCGGCGAATTCCACGCGGTAGCCGTCGAAGTCGAGAACTGTTTCTGGCGTTTCCTGCGCGATGCAGGCCGCCTTAACCGCCTCCATGGCTGCTTTCTTCTCCTCGATGGTGAAGTTGATTTCACCGGAGTTGGCATACCGTTTGATGCGTGCAATCAGTTGGGACACAGACACTCCGCGCTCTTTCATTTGGGAAAAGACACGCAGAGCCACCTGTGCGGCAATCATGGCGGAATCGGAGTAGAAAAAGTCGCGGAAGTAGTAGTGTCCGGCATATTCTCCTCCGAAAGCGCCGTCGATTTCCCGCAGCTTCATGGCGGCATAGGCACGACCCACACGCCAGATGTACATCTCGCGACCCATCTTCCCTAAATATTCCGCCACCGATTTGGAAGTCCTGATATCTTGAATGACAAGTCCTTGAATATCTTTTTCCTCAATAAAGTAGTGACCTAACACGGCGATCATCAAATCCGGGGAGATAAAATCGCCGTGCTCATCGACAAACATCACCCGGTCAGCGTCGCCATCGAAAATCACACCGACGTCGGCATGGGTTTCGCGCACTTTTTGCTGAAGTTCAACGATGTTTTCTGCCTCTAAAGGGTTCGCTTCGTGGTTGGGGAACGTACCATCCAGTGTATCAAAGAGATAGCAAGGTTTGTCCCCGAAAATTTCCTTCACCAGAATGGAGGCCATTCCATTGGAGCAGTCTATCACAATATTCAGATTATCAGGCGAATAGTGGTACTGCGACTGGAATTGGAGATACTCTTCGCGCACCGGATAGTCAATGACTTTCCCTTTCGGTGCCGTGATGACCACCTCTTCGTGCAGCACTTTCTGTTCCAATTCGCCCAGTCCTGTGTCGAAACCTACGGGGAGCGCATCCGTTCGGGAAACCTTTAACCCATTGTATTCCTTAGGGTTATGGGATGCCGTAATCATCACCGAAGCGTCGAAATGATGTTTGGCGGTGAAGTAATAGACCATCGGCGTGGTGGTCAGCCCCATGTCATAGACATCCGCGCCGGCATCGGTGATTCCCCGTGACAGAGCTTCGGACATTTCCTCCGAAGTCACCCGCATATCCCTGCCAATCAATACTTTATCGGCTTTCAATAGCGATGGAAGAAAGAAGCCGAACCTGTAGATTGTCTCCAAATCGAAATCCTTGCCATAGATTCCGCGAAAGTCGTATGCTTTAAATGCGCCCATAGTTTTCCAAATTGGGTGCAAAAATACGAATTACATTAATATATATTGAGCAAAAATTGAGAATATATGGAAAACGTTTTTGCGCCCCAACTTCCCATTTTCTGCGAAAAATACGCCATCTTTTGTGACAAAAAAATCGATGGAAATATAACACGCTGATTATCAGCAAGAAAAAATTTTTCAAAAAGTGTACAATTTTTCAAAAAGTGTATTACCTTTGCAGTGTCTTAGTTCACTAATACAGTAACAATTAAAAAACAAACGGTATGATACAATTGAAAAATGTAGAATTCGGGTATGACAAGAACCGCAAGTTATTCAACGGGGTGGACTTGCAGTTGGAGCCCGGTCACTTTTACGGATTGCTCGGTCGCAACGGCGCGGGCAAAACCACCCTGCTGAAAATCATGACGGGACTTCTCTTCCCGCAGGCGGGCGAAGCCCTCATCGACGGCGAACCCGCCTACAAACGCACCGCACAACAGCTGAGCGACATCTATTTCCTCCAAGAGGAGATCTATGTCCCTCACCTGAAAATCAAGCAGTACGAGGAAGCTTTCGCACCGTTTTACCCGAACTTCAGCCATGAACAGTTCATGTATTATTTGACGGAGTTCGAGATGGACAACATGCTTGGCTTCATCGACAAGTTCTCGCACGGGCAGAAGAAGAAAGTGATGATAGCTTTCGCTTTGGCCGCCAATGTGCCGCTGCTCATCATGGACGAGCCCACCAACGGCCTCGACATCCCTTCCAAGAGCATCTTTCGCAAATTCATGGCCGCCTACGCCGACGAGCAGAAAACCGTGCTCATCTCCACGCATCAGGTGCGTGACCTGCACAGCCTCATCGATGCGGTCTCCATCATCGACAACGGCCGTATGATTCTCAACGCCTCCGGCGATGTCATCACCGACAAGTTAGTCTTCGATACAAATGACGAAAAGTCGAAGGAGGGCAAGCTGTACTACAGCGAAGAGACTCCGCGCGGCATCCAGCAAGTGAAGGAAAACGTCAATCACATTGATACCCCCTTGGATTTGGAACTGCTCTTCAACGCCGCCGTCTTAAACAAGCAAGAGTTCACGGAAATGTTCAAATAACCTTAAAATCTGAAGATTATGAAAAAATACACGAATAAGATATTAATCATCACCGCCATTGTTTTGGTGTTGGGCCTGGTCATCGGCTACACCATCGACTTCCAGACCGGCTACCGCAGCGGCAGAATCAAATATGAAAAAATCGAAAAGGACTCGACGCAAGTGCTTCATTTTAATGGTCTGGATGAAATAGAAGCATACGCCGATTCCGTAGAGACGAGCCAAGGTGCGTCTCAGCAAGACGAAACATCCACTGAAAATTAACCCGAATTGTCTCACCAATAAAACCGTAATATTATGAATATCAACAATATAATCAAATTAGTCAAGGCCTATTTTTACGAAAATTGGCGGAATGATCTCATCTATTCATTCGGCATCATGGCAGCATTGTCTTTGTTCATGACGATCATGTCTGGCAATCCCGATTTGACAGGGATAAAAATAGCAGCCGTTGTGTTTATGGTTTATTATCCATGCCGTTTCTTTTCAAAGCTGCACCAGCCTTCAAGCAGGATACACTTCTTGATGACCCCCGTGACCAACGCCGAAAAAGTGATGTCAGGTATGTTTTTGACCAACATCTATTTCGTGGCAGGCATTGTTTTGTCTGTGCTGATTGGGCAGATTTTGGGATATGGCATAGTGAATATGTATAAACCTGACATTTTCGCCATACCATACGGAATCCACAATTTAGGTGAATTCTTAAAATGGCAAGTTCTTCCCATCGATGGAGAGGCTGTGCTGATGTTTTTCGCTGGTATTTCTATTATGTTTTTCGCTGCTATCTATTTTAAGAAGAGCCCGTTTTGGAAACTGCTATTGGCAGGTTTCGTCATTTCATTGGTTTTTGGAGCCATCATGGCAGGTACTGAATGGTTGAATGTGGTATTGACGGTGCCCGCAGAAATCCGCAATGGTCACTACTATAAAGTAGAGCATAACATTGCCACTTCCAGTGATTGGTTCATGTATGTGGTTTACAGCGTGACCATTGTCTATTTCTACGCAATGAGTTTTTTGAGAATGAGAGAAACGGAGGCATAGTATGGATTTCAAGAGCACACAAACCATATATCGGCAGATCGAGAACTGGGTGTTCGAACAGATTTTGTCGGGCGCGTGGAAGCCGGGCGAGCGGGCCAAGTCGGTGCGCGAGTTGGCCGTCGCCTTCGAGGTGAACCCCAACACCGTCATGCGCTCCTACGAACGCCTTCAGAACCAGGAGATTATCACCAACAAACGCGGAATCGGCTTCTTCGTCAACGAGGATGCCCCCGAGAAAATCCATGCCATCCGGAAGAAGGAATTCATGGAGGAGGAGGTGCCGGAGTTTCTGAAAAACATGCGGTTGCTGGGAATTGATTTTAATGAAATTGTGAATTGTGAATAGTGATTTGTGAATAGAAAGGAAAAGAAAACATGAACCATAAAGACTTAAATGTTTGGAAAGAGAGTATGAAACTTGTGAAAGAAGTGTATGTTGTACTAAAAAAGTTTCCTACTGATGAACTTTTTGGATTATGTTCTCAGATGAAAAGATCTTCTGTTTCTATTCCATCGAATATTGCAGAAGGAGCAGGTCGTAATAATGACAAAGAAAACTTACGGTTTTGTTATATAGCGCAAGGCTCTTTGTCAGAGTTGGAAACACAATTGCTTTTATCTGCAGATTTAAACTATCTCAAGCCAGATCATCCTCTCTTTAAACAAATCACCACAGTTCAAAAACTACTATCCGGTTACATCCGTCATCTTCGATTAAAAATCAGATCCCCAAAATAAACCACCACTCACAATTCACAAATCACCACTCACAATTCACTAGTCACTAATCACTAGTCACTAATCACAATTCACTAAAAAACCAAACAATATGAAAAAAGTAACAATCATTACCTTATTCTTCTGTGCATTGGCAAGTCAGCTAATCGCGCAGAACAGCTACTGGGTGTTCTTCACCGACAAGCAGAACACCACGTTCGATCCGTATCAGTACTTTGATGCGAAGGCCATCGAGCGTTACGCCCTGAACGGCGCGGACCTTTATGACATCACCAACTATCCTGTGAACGGCGAATACACTTCAGCGGTGGAGAATGCTTCGGAGGAGCTGATCGGCACTTCGAGGTGGCTCAACGCGGCCGGCGTGATGGCCACGGAGGAGCAGATTACCGTTATTCGGCAATTTCCCTTCGTGGCGGGCATCCAGCTGATTGCCAGCGATATGGAAGTCGTTTCGGAGTCTGAATTGGAGAATGCGGCGAAAAGTGCCAAAAACTACAGTGACCAAATCGACATCCATCAGGGTAAGATGTTCAAGGAGCACAACATCACGGGCAAGGGCGTGCGCATTGCCGTGTTTGACGCCGGTTTCCCGGAAGTGAACACGCACCCTGCATTTCAACAAATGCGGGATAACAACCAGATTATCAAGACCTGGAACTTCGCGCAAAAGAAAGAGAACGTCTATTTGGCCAACTCGCACGGTCGCATGGTGCTGAGCTGTATCGGTGGTAGAATCAGCGATAGCGTTTGGTTAGGCATGGCTCCTGACGCGCAATTTCTGCTGGCACGTACCGAGATAAACACCGAGCCGTTGAAAGAGGAGGTTTGGTGGGTGCAGGCCCTTGAATGGGCCGACCAAAACGGTGCCGACATCGTGAACAGCTCCCTCGGCTACGGCAAACAGCGTTACCAAGTGAAACAGATGAACGGTACTTCGATGGTCGCAAAGGCTGCCAATACCGCCGCCCGCAAGGGCATTTTGGTCTGCAACGCCATGGGCAACGAGGGCGACGACAAAGAGTGGAAGATGCTCATCACGCCCGCCGATGCCGACAGCATCCTCTCCGTGGGAGGTGTCTATTCTATCAACCAACTCACGGATTTCAGTTCGTTCGGTCCGACAGCCGACGGTCGCATGAAACCCAACGTGGTAGCCATGGCTCACTGCTGGGTGGCCGGTGAAAAAGGCAACTTCACCCAAGCTTACGGCACTTCTTTCTCCTCCCCGATGACGGCCGGTTTCGCCGCCTGTGTCAAGCAATTGCATCCCGAATACACCGCTTGGCAGCTGAAAACCGAAATCGAGAAATCCGGCAACCACTATCCCTACTTCGACTATGCGTACGGTTATGGTGTGCCGCAAGCTGGTTATTTCTTCGGTGAAAAGCCCGAAGTCAAAAACAACATCTCTTTTTCGGAAGATGACAATGCGGTGTATGTCACAGGTAAGGAACCTTCCACCGTTTTCTACAAAATCACCAATGGTGACGGTTCGATTGACTTTTACAATCAGAAGGATATTAATGAGAACAGCTGTGCTATCCGTTTCTCCAAAGACCGGCTGCAAAGCGGGCAAACGTTAGAGATATGGAGCAACGGACAGATTCTGAAATATGCCGTGGGACAGAAAACGTTACCGAAAGTAGATAGCCTTACCGCAAAAAATGCCAACTACTACAGCTGTGCGAAGACAATCTCCATTCCCGCCAACGACATATACACCCGTAAATTCAATACCACATACAAATTCAGTACAGTGCTAAATTTCTCCTTTATGCTTCCTTCTATGTGGAGTCCGAGCGGCAATATCTGGACCTGCGACAGAATTTCCCACGGTCTTACCTTCGCCTTCGACAACAGCTGGCGTGTTTCAAAACCCTATGCGATAGGTTTTCGCCTCGGCTTCGGTTCTTCTTGGTATGCGGAGGAGAGTCCGATATTCGTCAATCCTGCTACTGGATTGCCTTATGAAATGATGGATATTAAAGTGATCAAAAACAACATCAAAGTCACAAAATTTGATTTGGAATTGGTTAACCGGTTCATTTTGGGCTATGCCGGTAAAGAGTGGTGGTACATAGACGCTGGTATTTTCGGTGAATGGAATACAGGAAGTCGCCATAAAACCGAGACCCAAAGAGGCGATGCAATCAACACGCATATCATTAGAAAATATCTCAATGATGGACAATATGGCCTTATGATGAACCGTCTCGACTATGGCGTGCGTTTGCGTGTAGGTATCACAAGAAGATTCGCCATCTATGGACAATACCGTATTTCCAACTTGCTGAAGGTGAAAGGCACAACCACTTCCGACTTCCCGAAATGGGAAATCGGCATACAATTGTTCTGATGACGAATGAGACTTGGGATTTAAGACTTAAGACTTGTGAATCTAAAAGCCTAACGTCAAAATTAAAGTCGATAATATAAGCACGAAAAGTTTCAATATTGAACGTCCCGCGCTCCCAATCATAGCCACTAATCCCCGGAGCGCGGGTTTTTGTGTTCTGATGTCGGCGATAAGGGGGGAATGAAGGGAAATCAGGTGCAGAGCACGTAAAGGTCATCTCGCTGGTTGATGCAAAGGATGGACATTGGCGTTTTGCCGATGATTTTGCGCTCGCGGGGGCCCATCAGCACATCGCCGAGGGTGTAATAGCGGGTCATCATGATCACGGATGCGCCCGCATGTTCGCTGACATGCTCTATCAGAGGGAATTTCAGAGCATAGGCATCTAAATAATCCTGTGGCTGCGTTTCGTGTTTTTCGTAAGTAACTTCCAGATTCTCATACAGTTTCTCTACAAAAGCCATATTGTCATAGACTAACTTGGCTAACCCTTCGTCTTTGTATTTCGGATAGAGAATATGGATAACAGAACCATAAAACCGGCTGAAATAGCCTGCCCACAACGCCTTTTCCTTGTTCTGCCGTTCAATGTCCAACGGCAACAGAATGTGCTTGTAGTAGGTGGCATCTGGATAAGCAAACGTGACCGTCATCACGGGGAACCGCGACTGACGGATAAACTTGATGGCTTTCTTAGCGGTAAAGAAACACCCTCCATCAGAACTAAGTCCATCAGGAACCCCGATGACGAACATGGCGGTGTTGTGCTCTTCGGCGTAACGGAAGAGTGTTTCAGGGAAAACATAATCGGTAATAATTTGACAATTAGCCACTTCCGAGACTGTTTTTCGAATTTCCTGTAAATAGGGACTGTCGTCTGGGATATGGCGGAATTCTGTTGGTCCGAACCCGAATCCGAAGTTTGCCATGACCGTCAGCGAGGCTTGGAACACCTCAGCCAACACCACACCTTGAGACACCGCTGCCGATCCGCGTTGGGAATCGTCGGCGATGACCGTGATGTTGAGGTTTCGGTCGCGTTTTATCGGTTCGTGTATATCCATTGTTTATTAGGCAAAAGGCAATAGGCAACAGGCAATAGTTGGCGGGAGTTAAGTCAATGTTAAAGTCAAAGTCAATAGTGTTTTTATAACATATCAAGGAGATTAATCGTACTATCCACTATAATTATCAATTATCAATTAGTGCAGTCCCTTTACGACAGGTTTGGCGGCCACATACTCCTTCAGGTAGAACGGTTCGAAGTAGGCAACGTTCTCAAACTCCTGTTTTTGCCACTTGCGAAGGGCGGAGGGGAGCATGTTTTTCGCGGAGACGTGTGCGTTGATGAAGCAGGCGTTGGGGAAAGCGGACAGTAATTCGTGGCATTTGGGCATTCCGTTGCCGCAGAAGAGCACTTTTTGTTCCGAAAGCAGCTCTGTAAAGGTGTTTTGGTCGATGATTTTGGCGGAAACTTCCTCTAACGAATTCATGTCGAAGTCGTAGCGGGTGGTGAAGACCTCCATGCGGCGGGCGTCGATCATCGGGACGATTTGCACGGTTTCCGTTGAGGTCCCAGACCATAACGTTTTGGCTCCTTGTGCGATGCTTTCCAACGTACTGATGGCCATTACGGGAATGCCGGCGGTGTAAGCGATGCCTTTGGCGGTGGAGACCCCGATGCGCAAGCCCGTGTAGGAGCCGGGTCCGATGCTCACGGCCACCCCGTTGATTTCGGTCATGTTCACTCCCGATTGTTTCAACACTTCATCCACGAATGGCAGGAGGTTTTTGGCGTGGTTGTTGCCACCGGCCTCCTCTTTCAATCCGATGATTTCCGTGCCTCTCGACAATGCCACGGAACATACGTCGGTGGCGGTTTCGATATATAGAATGATGGGCTTCATATTGTATTTTTTTTTACCTAGCTCTTGCCCCTAACGGGGCTGCTTAAGGAAGATATTTATATATGTTTCTTCGATCGTTATCTATTGCCTATTGCCTGTTGCCTATTGCCTAATTCCCAACCCTTTATAAATCAAATCATGCACCTTCAGGCGGATTCCGCTCTTTGACAATTTGTTGGGTTCAGCATCGGGGCAGACACGGTTGGAGAGGAAGACGAAGATGAGTTCCTCTTTCGGGTCGCACCAGACGACTGTACCGGTAAATCCTTGGTGACCAAATATTTGTGTGTCGGAAGCGGTGGGTACAATGGAGGATTCGCCAGGTGCTTTCGGGGTGTGGAAGCCCAAACCGCGCACATGGCAGCCGTGCAGCGAGTGCATTCTTGTGAACTCCTCCACGGTGGCTTCCGACAGATACCGTTGGGCGTTGAGGATACCTCCGTTTTGGATCATGAGGAAGATGGCAGCAAGCTCTTCCGCTGTGGTGAAGAGTCCGGCGTTGCCGGCGTTGCCGTTCATCAAAGCAGCCGTTTGGTCGTGTACATAGCCGTGTACCAGCTGTTTACGGAACAATTTGTCCTCTTCCGTCGGGGCGATTTCATTCTGCTGGAAACCATGCGACAACGGACGGAAAGTGGTGTGCGAAAGGCCCATCGGTTGGTAGAAATTCACCGACAGAAACTCTTCCATCGGCTGCATCGTGATGGTTTCCACCATATCCTTCAGCAGGAAAAAGTTCAAATCGCTGTATTCGTACTTTTTCTCTTTCAACTTGCAATGCGCAATCTTGTATCGGATGCTATCGGGATAGTCTTTGCGCAAATAGAGGTGATCGGCCACTTGAATGTTGTAGTTTTCGGTCTTATATGCGCGTAAATAGCGTTCGTTGCCCATGATGGACTTGTAGAATGGAATGAACGACGGCATTCCGGAAGTGTGGGTCAGCAGCTCCTCCAACGTGAGGTTGGCCTTGTCGGTGCCGGCTAAGTAGGGCAGGTATTTGCCGATTCTGTCGGAGAGCTGGATTTCGTGGTTGTCGTATAACTTCATGACAGCCAGTGTGGTAGCCGCCACTTTCGTGATGGAGGCCACATCGTAAAGCGTCTGATGAGTCACCCTGTCCTGACGGTTATAGTCCAGATAGCCGAACACTTTCTGATAGACAGGCTGTCCGTGGTGCAGCGCAATGACGGCGCACCCCGGGTAGATGTGGTCATTGATGCCGTTTTGCAGGATTCTGTCGATCTCTTGGGTGATATTGTCGGGCAATGCGGAGATGTTTTCCGAGGTGACCGAAGGAAGGATGCCGCTGCCCGCCGGGTAGTCGTTGATGCTGACCGGCAAAGTGCCCTCAAAGGCAGTTTTTCCGAAGCAGGCGTTGATGGCCGCTGCGACGGTAGTGGGGGAGAATTGGTAGGCGCAGATGATCGCTCGATAGCTGCTGAGGGAGTCGAAAGCGTTGAGAGCGTAGGGGTTGCCTAAATGAAGCAAAATCACAGACTTCTCCTTGGCGAGGCAGTTGAGCAGCCGTACGGATGACATGTCAATGCCGTAGCCAGAGCCTCCTAACTGGTTGGAACCACCGAATGCCACAATCACCTGATCGTAAGATGCCAATTTTGCCATGATGCTCGACTGCTCTTTGGCGGAAATCTTCTTGTCGATATAGTAGAAAGGAAGGTGACACTCACCCACAATTTGCTCGTATTCGTTTGCGTATTTTTTTCGATCCACACACAGAAACGCTGTGTTTTCGGCAGTTTTGGCGTTCAAAGGCAGGATGTTGCCGTCGTTTTTCAGCAAAGTGATCGCTTTTTCTTCTAATTGACGGTTAAGCCATATCGCTTTTGCGCTGTTCATTTTGGATGGAATGTCAGCAATACGGGCAGGTTTGGATGCAAGAATTCCGCGGCTTTCTTTGAATTGAAGTACTCGAAGACACCGTTCGTTGATGAGTTCTTCGGGGATAATGTCTTGTTCCACAGCCTGTTTGATAGCGGCGATGACGGAATCGGTTTCACCAGGCAGCAGCAAAATATCCACACCAGCCAACAGTGCGCGAATCTCCACGTCTCCTTCGAAACGGTTTTGGTTGCGAACCCCTTTCATCTCCATACCATCGGTGATAATCAGGCCATTGTAGCCTAATTCCTTTTTCAGGAGGTCGGAGACGATGGTGTATGACATGGAAGAGACAGAGTTGGGTTCGGGGTCTAAGGCGGGGATGTTGAGGTGGCCGACCATCACCATGTCGGGATTCTCGTTGATGAGGTAACGGTAAGGGTAGAGTTCCATCTCGTCCAGTTCGATGCGGTTTTTTCGGATGGTGGGCAGGCCCACGTGGGAGTCGGTTTCGGTGTCGCCGTGACCGGGATAGTGTTTGATGGAGGTGGCGATGCCGCCATCCTGCATGCCGTGCATGTAAAGAGCAGCTTTGCGACTCACTTTGTCGCGGTTTTCCCCGAAGGAACGGCTGTTAATCACAGGGTTACGACTGTTGTTGTTGATATCGACGCAGGGTGCGAAGTTGAGATTGATGCCCACTGCCTTGCACTGTTCGGCGATTTCGAGTCCCATTTGGTAGATGAGAGAATCGTTCTCTTCGGAGATGGCTCCGAGGGTCATCTGTCGCGGGAAGGCCACGCAGCTGTCGAGGCGCATGGCAGGGCCCCATTCGCCGTCGATAGAGATGAACATCGGGATCTTGCTGACCGCCTGCATACGGTTGGTAAGCAGCGCCTGCTTCGTCGGATTCCCTTTGAAAAAGCAGACACCTCCAGGCTGAATGCGCGCGATCTTCTCTATCAACTCCTTGTTGTATTGTTCGTTTTCCGTGGAACTCACGCGGATGATGATCAGCTGGGCGATTTTTTCCTCTAACGTCATATTGTTCACGATGCTCATCGTCGGGTCTGGTTTCTGCACAGCCGACGATATCATTAGCAGTAACATGGCGAAGATGAAGACGTTATATCGAATAAACTTTTTCATACACAGGTTTAATGGATAATGGCAAAAGTAGATAATTTGCGTATTAATATGCGGAAAAGTTTATTGTTTTTTCAACTTTAGAAGTACAACATTTTCCACATGCTGCGTGTGCGGGAACATGTCCACGGGCTGCACCTTCTCCACACGGTACTTCGGGTCGAGCAAGGTGAGGTCGCGGGCTTGCGTGGCAGGATTGCAGCTCACATAGACGATGCGTGGTACTTCCAGCTTCAACAGCTGTTCGATGACATTCGGGTGCATGCCGGCCCGTGGAGGGTCGGAGATGATGACATCCGGCTTCCCGTGCTGTGCGATGAACTGGTCGGTGAAAATCTTCGCCATGTCGCCCACCACGAACTCCGTGTTCGTGATATTGTTCTGTGCGGAGTTGATTTTCGCGTCCTCCACGGCGGTATCCACGTACTCGATGCCGACCACCCGCTTGGCCTGGTGCGCCACGAAATTGGCAATCGTGCCAGTGCCGGTGAAGAGGTCATAAACAACCTCATCTTTCTGGATGTCAGCAAATTCACGCACTACCTTGTAAAGGTTGTAGGCCTGTTCGCTATTGGTTTGATAGAAGGATTTCGGCCCGACCTTGAACTGCAGGTTCTCCATCTTTTCGGTGATGTAGTCCTTACCGGCATAGAGGTGGAACGGCAGATCGAAGATGGCGTCGTTGAGCTTGGTGTTGATGACGAAAGTCAGCGAGGTGATTTCGGGGAATCGCTCCATCAAGGCGGCGAGCATATCCTTCACCTCCTGGTTGTATTTGGTGACGATGAGCACTACCATCAGGTCGCCGGTGGAGGCGGTGCGGATGATGATGTTGCGCAGCAGACCCACCTGTTGACGCGGGTCGTAAAAGTCGAGGTTGTGTTCGATGGCGTACTGCTTGCAGAAGAGACGAATGTCGTTGCTCGGGGCCGCCTGCAACCAACAGTGCTTGATATCCAGGATCTTATCGAACATACCGGGCACGTGGAAGCCAAGGCAGCGGTTCTCGAAGAACTCGCCTTCCGCTTGTTTTTTCATGTCCTCGTAGGTCAGCCACAGCATCGTGGAGAAGGTGTATTCCAGCTTGTTGCGGTAGTAGTAGATCTTCTCCGACCCGAGGATGGGCATCAGCGGTGGGAACTCGAATTTGCCAAGGTGCTTGAAGTTGTCCTCGACCTGTTTCTGCTTGAATTCCAGCTGTTTCTCGTATGTCAGCATCTGCCATTTGCATCCGCCGCAGTGGCCGAAATGCCCGCACGGAGGTGTCACCCGGTCGGGCGACGGCTGCTTGATAGCCAGCAGGTTGCACTCCGCGAAGCCGCCTTCGCGATTATAGCCTCCAACAACGACGATAACGCAAGGCACCGCCTACGGCCCGAAGACACTGACACCATCGACCTCCACGACGGCTTTT
>JAEEIG010000062.1 GCA_016281255.1 Bacteroidales bacterium | reverse complement strand
TCTTCCGTGAAACTCTCGCTCACCGTCACCGTCACCTGTTTGCTGACAGAACAGTAGTCGCCTGCCGGCAAATAAGCTCCCTCCGCCTTCTTGTAGAACGGCATCAACACGGTATCCGTGGCGGTCACCGTATAGACCCCCGCGTCGTCCAAATCCGCATTGACAATGGTTTGGACGGCCCCGTTATGGGTAGTGTGGTCGGGGTATTCCCAGACAACCTTGCAGGGGCTGTCTTCAACAACCGCGAAGTATTCGATATAGAATCTCTCTTCCCAATAATCGATTCCTGAAGGCTTCGGACAGCTCGCATCATCGATGGACTCGATGGTGATGACAGGATTCTGCGTGCTCGACTGACAATAGAAACTGAATGTCAGGAAACGGTCGTCGGGGTCTCCGTATTGGTATCCTTCAAGGGTAACCGTATCCACCGGGACTCCATCACAAGAAACCCTGACGCGAGTAGGATTTTCGTTGACTCCGTTATTCTTACCCCACCCTTTCATCGCCACTTTCACGATGAACGGCTGTTGTGGGGTGAGCGCAAGGGGTTTTGAAACGATTTTCCCCCAATAGGCCACGTTGTTCTTAAATTGGCCCAATCTGACTATGGGTTGATTGGTTCCATAAACATTCTCTCCGGAAGCAAACAGGGCCGTTTTAGAGGAAAAATCGGTAATCTGGGTGCCGTCGCCGACTCCTTTTGCCTTATCGAACCCATCGTAATAGGTATTTTGGCTGACATCACCGCAGTTGTAGGTGGTGGCCGCCAACTCCAGGGTTCCGCCTTTGCACACCCAGGGTTCCACAGGATTCACCTCTATCTCGTCCATCAGCACCATCAAGTGCAGATGCCAGATACTGTCGCAGTTACAACCGTTTGCGGTCTTGAAAGCCGCCTCATAGTCCCCTTCCGCCGAATACGACTTGTGGTCGCGTTCCCAGACGAAAGTTTCCCCGCGGCAGATGACGGCTGTGTCGTAATAATCATACACGGGGTTGACCGTCAACATCAATCTGACCAAACTGTCACAACCGTACTTCACGGTTCCGAGCTTCACTTCGTACTGCTTGCTTGCAATTGGCTTGGATACATCTAAATTGGTGAAATGACTGTCTTTTTTAGACGTGTATTTTGTGGTAGAGACGCAGGTCGTGTCATAAATATAAGGGCGGTTGTCGCCATTCTTGAACCTGTACACAGGATGCCGATAGACCACGGTTTGGAAACCGGTGTAGGTGGAATCGTCATACACCACATTGGCATCATAATAGTTGGTGTCCGCTGTGGGGAAAACCGTCATACTGTTGCTGATTCTCGGAGTATCCGCCACCCAATAGGCGTAAGCCGCATCCACCTTGAATTCACGCACCAAACGGACACGCGCATTGGTGGTTGAAGCCGAAAAAGCTTCCGTTTTAAAATAGTCCTTACTGTTGGGGATGAGCCATACGTGAGTACTGCTGGCCGGTGTGGAAGACCAGTAGCTGTAATTCATCGTCATATCCACATAACCTCCATAGTCAAGAATGGAATTCTTGATGTAAGGGAGAAGGGCGATGAACTGGGAGAGTTGCTGTATGTCCGGAATATACCAGCCGTTGAAACAGCGTTTCTCCACATAATCGTTGTTCAAAATCGGGGAGTTGATGATATTGTCGTATAGTTTACGAGTGTCCTCCTTCCCTCGGAAACTCCAGCCACTCATATCCCACATCCGGACCTCGGGGACATAATTCTCCATGGGGACCGGAGTGTTGTCAACCAATTTAAAGGTTCCCGCCTTATTGGGTTGATTCTCTTTGACGGGCACATCTATGAGATCCACCACCCAACCCTCTTTCGGGTTGTTGGGATTCACATAACAGACAATACCTACGGTGCCATCCGGGAACTGGTAACGGTCTCCGATGTGGAATTCTATCTGCTGGGCTGTCGCCGTCATCGCAACTGCCCAAGAGAAGAATAGTGTCAACAACAAATATATATTTTTGATTCTCATAATCTATTATTATGGTTATCTTCTATTATGGTTATCTTCCTTGTCTTTTCATTAATTACCGGATTTCCATCCTCAATCAGCTTAGAACTTGAAAAACGCACGCACGGCACGCGTGACGTAATTTCCGTCATACGAGTAACACACGCGGGATTTCTCATGGTGCATACACAATTGTCCCTTTCCGTTGATACAAGTGGCATTTTCAGCTTTATTGCCTCCCGTTGAGGTCCAATAGTGAACCTCCATTCCTGACCGGGGCAACTCCGCGCCGAAATCCGCCAACTTCTCCAGGGATTTGTTGATAACAGTACGGTATGCAAAGTAGAGATACATCTCCCCTGTCGAAGGCAGATAACACCCGTGCGGGGTCACATCCAGCCTGCTGGTGTACGGATTGTAATAGTAACAATAGTAGGTGGCCGGAACATTAGCTTTGAGCTTGAACAAATCCTCCGTGGGATCGCCCGTCATACCCACCGTAGCAAGGATGTTTTGAGTGTTGGTGTATCCACTCGTGTCCATTATGGCATCCCATGAGTTGGTATATGTGGTGGTTCCCCCTATGTCTTTCTTATAAGCCCATGGGAAACAGACGGTGTCGTTCGCATCGGTCAGGGAGAGGGCTATGCCGGTTGTGTTGTCCGGATTCATGTAAACCACCACTCCGAGCGGTGTCAGACCCGTATATAGCAGGAAGGAATCGGGATTGAGGATTTTTCTCGCACCGAAAGCATCCTGACAGATGATATCTCCCACTGTATGAAGCTCATTATCGATCAACTCGGTGGCTGTTTTCACAGAGTCATAGGTATCCACAAATATACCGACAACGGCAGAGTCTCCATAACAGGACTCGACATCCGGATTACTCACCTCGATGACGACGAGTTTGAGCACCTCGAGATTGTCGCAGCCGTCTGCGTCCGGGGTGTTGACAACATGTATTCCCGGTTTGTAGTAAGTGCTGTCGCCCTGTTTGGTGTGCCACGTGAAACCTGTCACGCTGGTGGTGACCACCATCGTGTCCACGTAAGGGGCCGCATCCACTGTCAGGATGAAGGAGACGGTGGAGTCACAGCCTTTGGAAGAGGTAATGGTCTTGGTATAGTAATAGGAACCCGCCTTCTTGACCTTTTCGCTAAGATTGGCTTGATCGACACCGGGTATTTCCAAAGCGAACATGGCAGGATTGTAATAACCCTTGGTTTGGCTTTGGCAAACCCTGTCGGAGAACTGCGTCATGGAAGGAATGATCACGTCGGCAATGGCTATGGCGGGGGCAGACCGCACGTAGGCCGTCCAACCCAATCCCGCTATCGGACCCGGTTTGAAATAGACCAGCAGCTTGTTCCCCTTCGACATGATGATATCGGGAATATTATGTATGGCGTTTTCTTCATTGCCGGTGAACTGGATCAACAGCGAATCCGCATTGATGGATCCCCCGCTGAAGATCGACAAACTTGAGCCGTCGGCCAGCGACAAGGTGTCGAAATGGATCACCACCTGACGGTTGTCCTCACTGACAAACAGGTGGGTCTGGTTATTGCCGCTGCCGCCGCCGACATTGGCCTTGTAGTTTCCATCAGCGCCGCCGTCATCGTAGAAAAGGACACCGGAGATGCATGACATCGTGGTGGTGCCCCCCTCGCCCGACATGGTCACCACCCCGCCGTTAGCGGTGAGGTTGCTCGGAGGACAATACCCCTCCTTCGCCACCGTGATATATCGGTAGGTCCTCTCCTTCAACTCAGGGATGGAATAATACGAGGTGTCGCCACTCTGGGTTAACGCATCCGACTTCAAGAATTGGGAAAGTTCGAAGTTCCCATACCAACTTAACACATTGGGATTGGCATGACTGGCCGGGGCCAGGCACGAAGCTTTCAACAAAGCGTCGGAATTGTAACAGACAGTATCGTGCCACGTGGGGATGATACATGGACTGACGACATTGTTGCTGATGTGAACGAACAACGTGTCGTCGGGCACCTCATAGTCACACCGGCCATCGTCAATCGACACCGGATAGATAATCGTCTCCAACAACGGATTGATCGTGTGACGGACCGTGTCCCCACTCCGGATATGGTCAAACTCCAAGGTGTCTTTGCCGAGTGGGTTTTGAACCACCACCTTGAAGGAGACATCCGTCCATTTTCCGTTTTCATCTTTTTGACGTGAAACAGGGGAGAACCAGAATTCCGCGGTCTCGGTAGCACACACGGTCGTATCCGACGACATAATCAAATAGGGAGCCGGCATCGGATTGATCCATAGCGAGTCTTGCAGAGGGGCGGAACATGACTCCACACCAATCTCCACCCTGTAAATTGCAGTATCGGCTTCACGGGGCAGGAAAAGAGCCGGGTTTGAGGTTTCCGCGATCGGGACATCATCCCCGCCGGGCACCACCTTATACCATTTATATGTAAATATAGAGCCCAATTGAAGGGAATGCAAATGCACCTCTGTACCCTCACAGGTGGAAAGCACCTTGGCACCGTTGTCGAACCATGTTTTCTGCAGCTCCGCCAGGATCTGCGGGTAGAAATAGACCGTGTAGTACGCCCCGCACACATCCTCGATTTTGCAATGCAGCTGATGATTATTATCCATCGGGACATCCGAGAGTTTTAACGTGTCCGTTTCCGCCTGAAGGGGACCGGCTAAAATCTGGTCTTGGTGATCATATAACGTGTAAGTGTATGGAGGGGTGCCCTGCTTGGCCAACACATAGACAGGGCCTAACGTGCTCTCTTTGTTACAGAGCAGCGCCATGGCAAAGTCAAACGCAAGGCTGTTGCCGTTGTACCATACCGTATCGAGAACCTCCTTCGCGTCACACAGACCGGAATTGTCTTCAGGATAGATCTTGAAGATATAAGGATGGGTCGAATCGGTGAAGACCGTAATACGGACAGAGTCCCCGGGAATGTTGTGGGTGGGATCCGGGATACGGTAGGTTCTGGTGTCAAGAGGGTCGTATCCGCCGACGGGCCCGCTCACCATTCTGAAGCGGGTGGGCACATACGACATCGTTTCACCGCTGGACGTTATCGTCCTCTTGCCCATCCGGCCGCTCGTGTAAGTGACAAAATCCTGGATACAATCGCTCACGATTGCATGTTGCGCCCCGCCGTCCTCTATGTCAGTGTATTCTATTTCTTTCAAATCCACAGATAAACGATATGGACTGTTGACACATGGAGCATGCAAAACTTCAAACTGGTATCGTCCCGGAGGGAGACAATATTCGGAAAGAACGACACCCATGCCTGTGGAAAGGGGGGTCACATCCGGCCCGTTGATCGGGTCGTTTTTGGTGATTTCCCATACACCGGAAACATATGTTGCGATAAAACCGTAAAGCGAGACCGTATTGTTAGGACTTGAGAGCATTCGGATAATCGTTCCCTCATAATTCGCTCCTTCTATACCGTTTTTCTCACGAATAGTGATGGTGCGCCTTTTGTTACAACAGACCGGGTCGTTTTTAACGATCTCCCATGACGGAGAGGCAGAAGGCAATACCAGTTCTTTGATGTCAACTTGACGGGAGCCGTTATACAATTCGCAACCATTGGCATCCACCAAAGAGTACAGAACTTGTACCGGAGCCCCGTTGGAGAAAGCACCGGGATTCTGGGCCAATATGTCTTGCGACGTCAAAACCGAGTGCCGTGCAATATTGTCCTCACCCTCTCCCCAAACAGTGTCTCTCTTATACACCGCTTGGGTGCCGTAATCTTTGTATTCCCACACAATCGGATAGGTGAAATGGTAACGCCAATATTGATGATCCTTACCCGCCGTCCGGTGATCGGGATGGTTTTCTTTGTAGGCGAAGAAGAAGTTGTCTTTGTGCTGGTAGATAGACTGGTGACACGCATCCGTTTGAATAATGCTGTCTGTGATTTGTTCGTCACCTTGGGTATAATACTCTCTGTTAGTGTTATAGACAGAGAAGGTATCCCGTGTCATATAGTTACCGCAAGGACCTCCGTTCATGCGCAACTCCAGGGTGTCTCTCAATCCCCAAAAGTCACAATATCTCAAGCCTTCCGTACGGATTGTGTCATAGATGGTCACTTTCAGGTCGCTGGACCCGTTGTAACTGGACGGCAACCCATTGGGTAACAAAGCCTTGAAGGGAACCTGAGCATTGTTGGCCGTTCCGTTGACAAAACGATACTGCATGAAATCCGCAAACTGCTTCATGTATATGGGGTATTCAGCGGGTGCAATGACCGCGTTGATTCTCACCACATTGTAATCTGAAACGTTACCCGAGGAGGCCCATATTTCCACATCCTTCAAATAAGGTTTTTGCACGGTCTCCACAGACTGGATGGTGGCAGGACCGTTGAAGCCATAGTCACAATGATCGACAAAGTAGAAATCCCACACGCCTTCGGGCATGTTATCGAACGTATAATAGCGGTAGTAGTCCGCACGCGTCGAATCGTGATCGTTTATTGTTCCCGACTCCGTTGTCGGCACCGAAGTGATGACGGTGTCTTTCCACACCGTGTTGTCATCATGGTTTTTCACCACAAAATGATACGGCAGGGTGCCTCCATCGACACGCACCTGGATACGACCGGTATTGGAGCATTCCAAGGTAGGGATATTGCCCAATGACTTTCCGTCATGCGACATGGTCATCAATGCCGTGACGACAGGTTCCCGGTACTTCTGTAGCACCGTGAGGCTCACTGTGGTATCCACAATATAGTATTCGTTTGAATGATCGGACGGGACGGTGAACTCCAAGGTGATGTTGAAGGAGCCGGACTCCATCTGCACCCACGTGGTATCTTGAAGGTTATACACAATATCCCCGTACCAACGTGTCGTGGTATCAATGGAATGTGTCCCCTGATAACCGATACGGATATCCCCAAAGCCCAAGTTGGTATATTGAGCTTGGGTAACCGGCGCCCCGTTACTTTTTTGCACATAGACAAATCCGACTTGTCCGTTGTTGAAGCAGGTCGCGTCCCTCACACCGAACTTGACGGAATAGTTGGCGAGCGAAGGCACTTCAGACCAATGCTTGTGAATCGTGTCTTGGGCAGCATACGTCACCATTGGATGTTGCATACACAGACAAACAAGCAAAACTGCCACAGAAAAGCAAATTTTCCGCGGAAGATTTCCAAATCCACTTGAAGAAATCATATCAATATCTTATATTTTATATATACTATATTTTTATTATTTTACACACATTCTTTGCCAAAGTATAACATTGGACGCTGCAAAAATATAAAATATTTTAATATTGTGAACAAAAATTAACGTAATATTGTAAAAAAAATGTCTGCCAAACAATTATTTGACAGACATTTAGAAGTGTTAAAACCTCTATAAACAGAGGGTTTTTCAGCGATTCAAGCCATCGGCGGTTATTAACAAAATATCTACAATTGGCTCTCGGGCACATTGAAGGTATTGCCTTTGCTCATGTCGCCGGTGGTGAGACCGAGCTTGAGCCATTTCATGCGCTGGTCGCTGGTGCCATGGGTGAACGATTCGGGGTTGAAGCCGCCCGTGGCCTTCTTCTGGAGGTAGTCGTCGCCGATGACCGCCGCGCACTCGATAGCCTCGCGCAGGTCGCCGTCGTCCAGCGATTTGAAGGTCTTGTTCTCGTAATAGCCCCACACGCCGGCGTAGAAGTCGGCCTGCAGCTCGATGCGCACGCTGACCTTGTTGGCATCGGCCTTGCTCATGCGCGACATCTGCGCGTGTGCCTGGTCGAGGGTGCCGAGAAGATGCTGCACGTGGTGGCCCACCTCATGCGCGATCACGTAGGCGTAGGCGAAGTCGCCATCCGCCCCCAGCTGCTTCTTCATCGTGCTGAAGAAACTGAGGTCGATGTACAGGCACTCGTCGGCCGAGCAGTAGAACGGCCCGACCGCCGAGGTGGCGTTGCCGCAGCCCGACTGCACCGCGTCGGTGTAGAGCACCATCTTGGGGGCGCGGTAGGTCTTGCCCATCTTCTTGAACACCTCGGACCAGACATCTTCGGTGCTGGCCAGGATCTTGCTGGCGAACTCCGCCAGTTCCTGTTCCTCCTGGGTGAACTCTCGCTGGTTCTCCGTTGTGGTCACATTCTGTTGTTGAATCTGTTGCAGCACATCCTGCGGGTTGCGGCCCAAGAACAGGGAGAGCAACACCACGATTAACGTGCCGCCGACGCCGACACCGGCGATCGTGCCGCCGGACACTCTGCGGCGGTCTTCTACGTTTGAACTTTTTCTTCTTCCTTCCAGGTTCATTTTTTAATGGTTATGGGTTATGGGTTATGGGTTATTGAAGCTGGTAAATTGTGAATTGTGAATTGTGAATTGTGAATTGTAAATTATGCATTATGAATTTTGTGCGGATAATCGAGCGAATAGTGCAATCCCCTACTCTCTTTGCGGGCCATGGCGTGGCGCACGATGAGGTAGCCGATGT
>JAEEIG010000061.1 GCA_016281255.1 Bacteroidales bacterium | reverse complement strand
TTGCTGCCAATGCCTTGTTGTTGGCGATGTCAACACTCTCGTTCGCGCACTATTTCCGGCCACGGCACACTGTGCCGGGCGGGCGAATTCCCCTTCTATTTTAGAAGGGGTGCCCGAAGGGCGGGGTAGTAATATAGGTATCATGATTCCTTGTTTTACACACAATATCTCCCGCTTTTCCACGTTATCTCTGCTGGAAATTTCAAACCTTAAAAATCATCGAATATGAAAAACAGATGGGTTCCTATCGCGATTATCGCCAGCATCGGGTTGTTTTTGGCCGCTATAGCCGTGGGCGTGGCCTTTTATCAAACCAAAAAGCCGCAGAAGACGGTTTCTATCGTCGGTTTGGCGGAAAAGGACTTCACCTCCGACCTCATCGTCTGGGAGTTCGAATTTTCTGCCAAAGGCGCGGACATGAAAGAAGCCTACGCCAACCTGAAAGAACAGAGTGAAGTGGTGAAGGCCTACCTCAAAAAAGCGAACATTCCTGAAAAAGAAATTGATTTCAAGAAGGTTTCCACCCGTACCAGCTATCGTTCCTTCTACGATGCGAACAATCGTTGGCGCGAAGAGTTCGACGGCTACATCGCTGAACAAGTGGTGCGCATCGAGTCCCGCGACATCGACAAGGTCGAGGCACTTACCCGTGACATTTCCGAACTCTATGACCAAAACATTATGATTGAGAACCATAATCCCGAATATTATTACACGAAACTGGCCGATTTGAAGCTGCAAATGCTCGCTGAAGCCTCCCAAGATGCAAAAAGCCGTGCCGAAACCATTACCAAAAGCGCTGGCGCGAAATTAGGCGACCTCAAGAGCGCCAACATGGGCGTGTTCCAGATCACCAAGCCCAACTCTTCCGAGGAGGACTACACCTGGGGCGGCGCCTTCAACACCTCCTCCAAGGAGAAACGCGCCAGCATTAACATGCGGTTGACCTATTACGTGAAATAATAGATCTTTTTTCGATATACCTATTGTAGAGACGTTGCGCGCAACGTCTCTACAATTTTTGTATTTTTGCGGTTTCAAAATTTTAACCCATTATGAAGAAAGTCATCCATACCGACAATGCACCGGCCGCCATCGGTCCGTACAGCCAAGCTATTGAAGCCAACGGAATGTTGTTCATTTCCGGTCAAATTCCTGTGAATCCCGCCGACGGCACTGTGCCTGAGGGTATTACCGCCCAGACCGAGCAGGTGATGAAGAACATCGCCGCCATCCTCGACGAGGCCGGCTACACCTTCGACAATGTGGTGAAGACCACCTGTCTGCTCAGCGACATCGCCAACTTCGCCGCCATGAACGAGGTCTATGCAACCCGCTTCCCCTCCAACCCGCCCGCCCGCGCCGCCTTCGCCGTGCGCGACCTCCCCAAAGGCGTGATGGTCGAAATCGAAGTGATTGCTGCGAAGTAAGACGTAAGACTCAAGACTTGAGACTTAAAAACGAGAGGCGTCGGGAAAATCCTGATGCCTCTCGTATTTTAAACCTTACCCTCCCCCGTCCATCTAACGCCCAAAATAATGAACTAAAACCTATTCATAAAATTTTTCACCGAGTGCGTGGAGATTCATAAAAAGTGTATCTTTGCCGCTCAATCAACAACCAAAAAAGTATTATGGCATACAAAATTAGTGAAGATCTTTGCGCCGCTTGCGGAACCTGCATCGGCGAATGCCCTCAAGAGGCTATCTCTGAAGGCGCTGCTTACTCTATCAACCCTGATCTCTGCATCGAATGCGGTGCATGCGCAGACGTTTGTCCTTGCGAAGCTATCAGCTTAGAGTAGTAGTTAAACCCTTTGTTTAACCAAACAAAAAGAGGCGCGGAATTCCGCGCCTCTTCTGTTTTGTCTGGGCAATAAGTGTTAGTGACAACGCCAATGTTTATAGCAGGAATTGTGCCGCCACAAAGCCGATGGCGCAGATGAAAGTGGAAATCACTATTCCGCGTCCCGTCATGTCATACTTCAGCTTCAACAGATAGTAACGCAGAATGAACAGGTTCGGAATCATCGCGATCAGGATGAATTTCGGCACCAGAATCTTGATCAGGTTGGGACTGTTCACCAACATTTGCGGATTTGCATGCACGATGAGTGCAAATATGCCGTAGATGATGCCAAACAGCACCACGGGGATAATCAATCCCATCGCTACGCCAACGGCGTAGGAATCTCTTCTAAGGAAGTCCATCATTGCTCTAAATACTTTAAGTTAGGAATATATTGATGTGCCGTCAGGTCGAACTGCACGGGCTGCACCGACACATAATGGTTTTGCAACGCCCATTCGCAGGTGTCTTCCGCCAGCTCGTGCCGGTCGAGATAGCCGGACAGCCAGTAGTATTTTCGGCCGAACGGGTCGATGCGCTCCTCCAAATCTTCGTGCCAAACACCATGACACTGGCGGGTCACCTTCACCCCTTTGATCTCTTCGACAGGAACCTTGGGGATGTTGACATTCAGGCAAGTGTAAGGGGGAAGACCGTTCTTCAGCACCTGTTCCACAATGGGACGGCCATAGTGGATGGCGGCCGTGAAATCAGCATTGGGCGAATAGTCGAGCAACGACAGGCCTATGGCCGGAATATTGTCGAAAGTAGCCTCTATGGCCGCCGCCATCGTGCCAGAGTAGATCAGGCTCACCGATGAGTTGGAGCCGTGGTTGATGCCCGACAGCACCAGATCGATTTTCCGGTCGCGAAGCACCACCTTTTCGCCCAATTTCACGCAATCCACAGGCGTACCGTTGGTTCGGTAATAGGGAATGCCCTCTTCGTTTTTGTAATTGATCAGCCGCAGCGGCTCGTTCATAGTGATAGCGTGTCCCATACCGGAACGTGTTCTGTCGGGTACGACCACCACCACTTCACCCAACGACTTGGCCACTGTGACCATAGCCGCCAAACCCTTGGCTTCAAAGCCGTCGTCGTTGACAATCAATATCAAAGGCGTTTCCATATCCATCCACGAAAAAGGAACTATTTCTTGACGATTTTGGTCGTTTGCGCCTGACGGTTGCTGCTCTCCACTTTTAACAGATAGGTGCCAGCCACCAGGCTTCTGATGTCTATTTCGGAAATGTTGTCCGTCAGACGTCCGCCTTGGATAAGCTTGCCCGACATGTCGAACAGTTGGTAAGAATTACCCTTATTGTCCGTTGCATCCATTTGAATGTGAACCGTTTCCGTAGCAGGATTAGGCCAAACGGAATACCAGGATGCCTCCTGAACATAATCCTCAATGCCCATTTCAGAATTCAGTCTGCCGCACGGGAAAGAGATCAAATCAATATAAGCGCAGTCTTTGCCTGCAGACATGTAATTGTCTTTGGTATAGGTCCAAGTAAACGTGTAGGAACCGGGATTTATGGGATATGCGGCGCGGATCCAACCACTGTTGCCGCTCCATTCATCCTTTTTGGAACCATTGATTCTAAAAATCAGTTTATCGTATTGTTCTTCGCTGGAGACTTTGTAATAGAAAGAGAGCGTGTCGGCGACATCTGAATGATAAGAGATGCTCAAAGTGGTGGTACCATTGTCGGAAATATTTCCGGATTTAGCGCAATAGGTGCCTTCGTATGGAGTTTGAGTGGTGATTGTCCAAGGGATGGAAGAGTTGTTCTGCCATTCCATGTTCGTAAAACCGCCCGTTTCCCAATCTTCCAAAACAGCACCGATTTTCACTGGAAAATAGAAGGAATCTTGATAGCTGTCAACAGTGTAAACTGCTTTGATATAGGTGATAGTAGGTTCTGAAACGGTATCATTGACTGTCATCTGGAACGTGAAAGTATTGTTTCCTTTCACTTCGATGATCGGAGTAGCGACTAAAAAGACAGGAATGAAAATTTCGCCAGCCGGGTTTCCGATTTGCAAGGTTCCCGGAAGGGCATCCATATTACCGTTGTTGGTAAGCGTGATACTATAGGTGAAAGATTCACCGTAATCGATCCGGTGATTGCCGTTTCCGTCGGCAGTGTCATCCACATAACCAGATAAAATCCTCGGAATGGGAGCATACAGTTTAATGACTTTGTTCTGTTCCACCGTGTCGTTGTTGAAGATTATCCGGAGGTGGAGAACGGCATTGTGGTCAGCCGGCACGATATCCGCCACTTTAAGAGTGAAATGCTGGTTGTCCAGCGTGTCGTTCGCCGCGATGGCGCTGACAGTGAAGCTGTTGTTAGACAATGTCACATAAGGGTCATCGGAGGTGATGGCCACTTGCACGTTATTGGCGACAGCGTTGCCAATGTTGATGATTTTTGGGAAAACCAAAAGGGTTTCGCCATATTCTGCCAAGCCGTTAATGATGGTATTGCTTTCCGGAAGGGTCTGTTCAGCCAAATCCAGGTTGCTGACAATAACATACGGCCCTTCGTTGGGGATGAAAGTAAGGATGCCTTCATACGGCAGGTAGTTGGTAGCGGTGGCCAATACCTGCAACGTGTCGGTTGGAATGTAGGTGTCGTTGAAGTTGAAATTATATTCACCGTTGAGAATGCGTCCGGTACCGATGATTTCATTATCTTTGGTGACCGTGATTTTCGCATTTTCCACTGCAGAAGAGAAGGTTACGGAAGGAATGCCAACGGGAAGAATATCGTTGTAAGAGACAACTAATTCCTGAGGTGCATCGGTGCGTAACAAAAGGGTGGGATCACCGAAAAGAATCCATGTACGGAAGACTTGGACATCGTTATAGACATCTAACATGTGGATCATACCGTTGAAGAAAATGCCGCCGTAGGTGAATTTCTGGTCTGCCGGAACTGTGCCGACGAGCAGGTCAATCATGGCATCTTGGGCGCACATCGGGGAGTTCCACGGCTGGTTGATGGTGGAGCCGGTGAAACCGACAGCACCGGTGGGCTCGCCATCGTGTGTGGCACGCAACCAAGCCTCGGCAAAACAGGTGCCTGAATGGTACTCGCCATTCACGCAAGCCACAGAGAAAATGAACGGCAGTTTGCCAACGTTAGTCAAAGCATTGACATTGTTATTATTAAATCCAGTGGTGCCCCAGCTGTTTGAACTGCCATGACCACAATAGGTGATGATGCCCACGCCATCGTTCACACCCGTAGCCACCATATTTGCCGTCGGGTTGCCGGATGCGTCCAACCCTCCTTGGCTGCCCTCAAACAGTTCATAACCATTGGTATAGGTGTAAGTCAACAGCTTGTTGTCAATATTGCGGATATGCTCGTAGTCGTATTCGTTGTTGTCGCCAGGACCCTCGCTGGAGGCGATACCCATGAAGGAAGTGAAATGGGAATTATCCGACGGATCCTGTTCATATTGGATAAAACGCTGCACTTGGGTTTCCACCTGTGCCACGTTTTCAGCGGAAATCTTACCCAAGATGATGTCAGGATAGGAGTCGCCGCCCTCCAGCTCAGTGAAGTAGTTGTCGGTCTTGTTGCCGCTTATCGTCGGGGTGGGGAACTGTGCGTTGTCGCCCACGATAATGACGAAGGCCAAGTTATGTTCGCTATAATAGTCTTGGATGAAGGATTTTATGGCATAGGCATTGTCGCCTGCGACCGCCATAGAGACGATTTCAGTGTTGAAACCGTTCCGGATTTTCCAATCGGCATAGGGTTGCATGGCCGCCATGAATTCTTCAGGCGCGATGATGAGAATGTCCCCTTCCTCGGTCACAGGTGTGCCACGCAGACCCTTGTAGTTCAGGAATTGGGTGGCATATACGGCATCGAAAGTGCGGTTGTTCTTTTGGGGGGCGGAAACCGTTCTCGTTCCATTGAACGTCACTTTCACCGTCACTGAAGAGTAGATTTTCAGCGTTTGCGCCGCGGGATTGTAATCGAAGGGGTAAACCTTGAAATTCATACCGTGGTAGTCGCGCAGTTGATACTCTTCGCCTGGCACAACATTGTTGCCGAACAAATATCTGTCGGCTTGGTAATCCTGATTCGTCGTATAGGCGATGGAGGCAGGATTCACATTACGGTAGAGTTTTCCTTTGGACGGGGCAAGCGCAAAATGCTGAACAGTGGTGTATTGCGCATCTAAAAACTCTACCTCGGGACTGCTTCCTTCGGGCACGATGAGGGAGAAAGCCGTTTGCAACAACTCCGGACTGCCCGCTTTCAGCACGGGATAGGCGCCGGCCATGTGCAGTTTCTGCATCTCCACACCGTTCACGGAGACCGTTTCGGTCTGGTAAGTGCCGAAATCCACGCGCACCACAGCTTCGTTATGGTTGGAGCTCAGTAGCGTGTATTGGATGTTTTGGGCTTGAGTTGCTAACAATCCCAAGACGATGATGATGAATGTTATGAGTTTTTTCATTTTTTTCCTTTTTATTTTAACCCAGGGCCCGCTTTCGCTCACCCTGGGTAAACATACTTCAATCTTACTGACCTTTTGGATGATTATTTCAAGTTTTCGACTGCGGTTCTGATTCGTTTGCAGGCTTCGATGAGGTTGTCTTCGGAGGTGGCGTAGGAGAGGCGGATGCAGTCGTCGTCGCCAAAGGCGGTGCCTTGTACCGTGGAGACGCTGCCGTCTAACAGGAAGTAGAAGGCGAGGTCGGTGGAGTTTTCGATGACCGTCTTGTTGTATTGGGCGGCGAACTTGGAGTCGGCGGGAACGTGCTTGCCGAAAAGGCTGCTCACCTTCGGGAAGAAGTAGAAGGCGCCCTGCGGCAGGGAAACTTCGAAACCGGGGATCTCTTTCAGAAGACCATAAACCAAGTCGCGGCGTTTCAGGAAGATGTCGCGCATATTGATGATGTCTTCGGAGGTTTTCGGATCCATCTCCATGGCACGCAAAGCGGCACGTTGAGAGATGGAACCCGTAGCAGACGTGATTTGTCCTTGCAACTTGTTGCAAGCTTTGGCCACTTCAACGGGAGCGCCAATGAAACCGATACGCCAGCCGGTCATAGCGAAACCTTTCGCCACGCCGTTTACCGTAACGACTTGATCCTTGATAAAGTCGAATTGGGCAATGCTCTCATGACCGCCCACAAAGTTGATATGCTCGTAAATTTCATCCGACAAAATCATCATCTGCGGATGCTTGGCGACCACTTCAGCGATGGCACGGAGCTCCTCCTTGGAGTAGATCATACCTGTAGGGTTGGAAGGGCTGCTGAACATCATCAGCTTGGTTTTCGGGGTGATGGCGGCCTCCAATTGAGCGGGCGTGATTTTGAAGTTGTTCTCGATTTTGCAGGGAACATAGACAGGCGTTCCTTCGGCCATTTGCGCGATGGCACGGTAGGAAACCCAGTAAGGAGTGGGGATAATCACCTCGTCACCAGGATTCACCAAAGCCATAACAGCTTGGTAAATAGCTTGTTTACCACCAGTGGAAACCACAATCTGTTGCGGGGTGTAGTCCAAATGGTTGTCTCTTTTGAACTTGTTGCTGACAGCCTTCAGCAAGTCAGCGTAACCAGGCACCGGAGGATAGTGGGTGAAATTGTCGTCGATGGCCTGTTTGGCGTATTCCTTCACCGTCTCAGGCGTGTTGAAATCGGGTTCGCCGATGCTCAAACTGATGACATCTTGACCTTTTTCCTTTAATTCACGAGCCAACGCGGTCATGGCTAACGTTTCTGAAGCCGGCATATCCAGCACTCTCTTTGAAATTCTTTCCATATCGTTTTGAATTATATATATTCTTGAATTGGGCGGCAAAAGTACATAAAAAAAGAATACACGGGATGTGATATTTTGGGAAGAAGTGACAGCATGCACATCGTCTCTTCATTTTTGGCAAATTTTTTGCATTGGGAATGCGGCGGATTGGATGAAACGTTCATTTCCGCTCTTTAAGTGTGTAAGTAAGTAATTGAAAATAAGTATAATATGGAAAACAATCAAGAAGAAAAACTTCAAGAGGAACAAGTGCATAATCCTGAAGTGAATGAACAGGTAGAGGGAAATACTGACAATTTGTCTGAAAAAGAAGAGAATACTGACAAAAACAGAAAAAATATTTTTTCAAGAAAAAAAGACAAAGACAAGTCGAAAGTGCAGGAATTGGAAAAGGAAATCGAGCAAATGAAAGCCGAAAAGGCCGAACTGAACGATCGTTTTCTGCGTCTTTTCTCAGAATTCGACAACTACAAAAAACGTGTCAGCAAGGAAAAGTTGGATTTGATTGCCACCGCTTCCGAAAAGGTGCTGGTGAGCCTTTTACCCGTTATCGATGATTTCGAACGTGCCATTGCCGCCAACGAAAAAGCGGATAATATCGATTCCATCAAAGAGGGGTTCAATCTGATTTACAACAAGTTGGTTCAGATGATGAAACGTTTCGACGTGGAAGAAATCCAAGCCAAAGGCGAAGAGTTCAATACCGATTTCCACGAAGCGGTGACCCATTTTCCGGCTCAAAAAGAGGAGGACAAAGGCAAGGTGATTGACGTGACGGAAAAGGGCTACAAGCTGAAAGACAAAGTTATCCGTTACGCAAAAGTGGTTGTAGGACAGTAAAAAGGAGACTGAAGTATGGAAAAGAGAGATTACTACGAGGTGCTGGGTGTCACGAAAGAGGCATCGGCCGACGAGATAAAAAAGGCCTACCGTAAGATGGCCATGAAGTACCACCCCGACCGTAACCCGGGCGACAAAGAGGCGGAAGAGAAGTTCAAGGAGGCGGCTGAAGCGTATGATGTGCTGAGCAACCCCGACAAGAAGGCGCGTTACGACCAGTTCGGTCACGCCGGCATGGGCAACCAAGCCAGCGACTTCTCAGGCATGAACTTCAACGACATTTTCAGCCATTTCGCCGACATTTTCGGTGGCGGATTCGGCGGCGGATTCAGCGGATTCAGCGGCTTTGGTGGTTTCGGTGGCGGACAAGGACAGCAACGGCGCGTGCGTCGTGGCGGCGATATCCGCATCAAAGTAAAACTTACCTTGGAAGAGGTGGCCGCACCGGTCGAGAAAAAGGTGAAAATCAACAAACAGGTGGAGTGCCCGCATTGTCATGGCACCGGCGCCAAGGATCCGGGCAGCGTCACCACCTGCCCCGACTGTCACGGCAGCGGTCAGGTGGTCCGCCAACAGCGCAGCATGTTCGGCATTATCCAACAAGCCACGGTCTGTCCGAAATGCGGCGGCAACGGCGAGATCATCAAAGATCCTTGTCCGCACTGCCACGGCAACGGCACGATATCGGGCGAGGAGATTATCACCATCAACATCCCGGCGGGTGTCGATAACGGCATGCAGATGACGGTGCCCCAAAAGGGACACGCGGCGCAGCGCGGCGGCGTGAACGGCGACCTGCTTGTCGTCTTCGAAGTGGCCGACCACGACATCTTCGAGCGCGATGGTAACAATTTGTACCTCAACTACTATATCAGCATTCCTCAGGCCGCGTTGGGCGCATCTGTGGAAATCCCGACATTGACAGGCAAAGCCAAGATCAAGATCGCCGCGGGCACACAAAGCGGTCAGATCCTGCGTCTGCAAGGAAAGGGTCTGCCGCAGGTCAACTCGCGCATCGTCGGCGACCTCATCGTCAACGTCAATGTCTGGACCCCGAAATCCCTGACCAAGGAAGAAAAGGCGATGTTAGAGCAATTGAGCACGCACGAGAACTTCGTGCCGAAGCCGGGCAAGAACGACAAGAGCGTCTTTAGCCGAGTACGACAGTTCTTCCAATAATTTTTATGAAACTGTTTCAAGAAATGCAGAAAGGTGCGGAAACTAAAAGAATTTCCGCACCTTTCTGCATTTTCCCATTATTTCCGCATTATTTCCGCCATAAGTTTATTGATGCCGCCAGGCACCCGTATAATCCTGCGGTTTCGGTGCGCAGCCGGCGGTCGCCTAATTTGACCTCCATGTATCCAGCCTCGCGGGCCGCGGAAATCTCTTCCGGACTGAAGTCCCCTTCCGGTCCGATTAACAAAATCATTTCGGAATAGTTGCGTGGGGTATTGACCAACTGATGTTGATT
>JAEEIG010000060.1 GCA_016281255.1 Bacteroidales bacterium | reverse complement strand
GACAGTTCCTCCTGAAATACATTGACTATAAACCACAACAGCATAATGAAGCGAACGGTCAAATACAATTTCGTGAATGGTAAAAAGAGGAACAATAGTAGTTGGACCAAACATGTGAGGACAGTATATCGAACCTGCATAGTTTTTCAAAAAAGATTCTCGAGCGAATTGTTCATTCAATTTTGCCTCAAATTCATCATAGGGAATTTTCACATTGTCTGTTATACTCCAAACACTATCTGTTTTTGTCAAATCATCAAATAAACTGTCAGAAAGCGTGGGGTCAGGGAAAAAGGTCGAAAAAAAGTCATCAACAATCAATTTATAGCCTTCTGTCAGATAGACGGTTGTCAAATTCTCAAGTTGGTATTTCGGCCTGAAATCTATTGCAGAATCCACAATGAAATAGATTGTCGAGTCCAAATTCCCGTCCCTGAAGGCTTTCATATTTCCTTTCACACAACCGATTCTTCCAAGAGAGCCCTGCACTACGAGAATAGGACCTGATACCTCAATCCCAATCTCTGAGGAAATATCCGGACGCAACATCGCGGCGAAGACCTTGTGCGCCTCCGCGACCCATTTGTCGGGTGCTTCCGCCTCATTGTCAGCATATTCCTTCTGCCAGTTGTCGAAGAATTTTCCCAAAAGGTCGTACGATTTTGTATCGTAAGCCCGCTCTAAGAGATCCCGCTGGCCGTCGGACTGCGCATGAAGCCCAAAAGCAGCCGCGAGAAGCATAAATGTCAGTATATATAACCGTTTTTTCATACGGGGCGATTTTTCCGTTGCAAAAATAGCAACTTTATCGATATGTTATGATGCAAAAAAGTCAAAAGGTTACACCTTGTCTTGAATTTTTTTCATTTTTGTCATGTTCAAAGAAGTCGAACGCATGTCCACCCTTACGCACAGCTTCGCATCATCGAAGCAATGACGAGACAATATCCAGAAAGCGTGCAGAAGGCACGCCATCTTAGTAACCCCACATAAGGCGCTAGCCGCAGTGTGGGGTATGACGGCAGCCTCACGTATTACAGCGTGTTGGAAACACGCAACTATCAGTTTGATAATAGTAGCGTGTTTCCAACACGCCACCTCGCGCATCGGTCATGCACCCCACACGGCACTCACTTCGTTCGTTTCGTGTGGGGTTATTGAAATATCGTGCCTCCGGCACGGGATAAAATCGCGGCCTTTCTCAGATGAACTTTTCCACACAAAGCTCCTTAATGCGCTCTATGACAATCTCCTGCTGGTCTTCGTTGAGCAGCAGACCGAATTTCAGTCAATTGATAAATCTTCCAGCCTCAATCTATTATCCAGGATCTTCAATGTGTTGAAATCCGGTCCTATAAAATTGTATTTGATGGCAAAGACAACCACTGCCACAATTTACTCGTTTGGAATCCACGGCAACGCATTTTCGTCTTCTTTAAATGCAGCGTAATACTCGTCTGGGGATACCATTTTGTTCAAAATTTCCTGTCCGGCAGCCTTTGCGAACAATGCTTTAGAAGCATATTGTTTCGTCTGCAAGTTCCTGATTTCGACCACAATCCAGTTTTCAGGGTAATGGTAATCGAATGGGATCGTGTCATGTTTTTCTTGTATATGGCAATACACAAACAGACTGTCGCCATAGATCAGGTCAACGGGACCGCAATTCGCCACAGTCGAATCCCCCTTCAGGGCGTCAGTGGAACAAATATTCCAACCATCTTCAAGCTTCATTAGTTCCACAGGTTTTGCAACTGGCATTCGAGGGGCGTCGTCCGGACCAACGGGACAAGTAAGGAAAGTGGTCCGAGGTTTACCGTAGAGTTGTTCCATCTTCTTGCTATTCAACAACTTGTCAACCGCCTTCCCCCAGAAATACTTGCACCCGACACACAGCACGGTGCTTAAACAAAGCAGGACTATTACACCTATTTTTCGCATAAGAATGTGATTGCATTTGATTACATACTTTCTTTTCCCACAGAACTCGCAGATTGAAGCAGATTATATTGGTTTATCAACGATAAAAGCGAGTCATTCTGAAATTGTTCGTAATAATCTCTGTCGCTTAATCGGTAAAAGGAGGTGAGATGCCGCACACTGTCGCTGTCGTATGGCACATAATCCATCTCTTCCTTTATCAAATCAAGCGGTTCGTATATGGTATAATCAATCTTACGTACCCGACTCATATCCCCAGTGTTGAACCGATATTGCCGCATGTCACCGATCATACCCAATCTGTCATCCACAATACCTTTCCGTTCGTAAAAAACAAATATCGATGGACTGCGAAAGCCTCCGTTTTCATCGTCAGATACCTTATAGCCATATATTACATACTTGCCATCGCTCCACACCTTATAGTCGGCCTTAAGTATGGCAACGAGGAATAATGCTACGCATATTATCACTGCCATGCAGCACACCGACCAATTCCTTATTAATACTGCATATCGAATGTTATTTTTATCCTGACAAACGTCTTTGTTAACCCTAATGATTAACAGGATAATATACATCGTTGTGAAAACAGAGGCCAGAATCAATGACCAGTTTTGCAGCTGCCACGCCAATCTGTCGCCAGCCGGCAGGATAATCCATGGCACGATGACGATGGTCCAGCACACCAGCGCGGAGATGCCGAAAATTCTGCGGATGATCACGGAATTTGACTTGTGGGATTCTTTCATACCATTGAATTTTTCAAGCGGCAAAAGTACACTTTATTGGAATAAACCTATCGCCTGTTATTTTTTCCCGAAATTCTTCACCAACAGCTCCTGTATCCGCTCAATGACGAGTTCCCGCTTCTTCGGGCTCAAATGATAGCCGAAACGGAACTTTTTCATTCGACCGTCCGCTTTTTTATAGGTGACGCATATCGTCGGGTCGTGTGTGGGGAGCGCGTAATAGAGAATCGGCTCGTCGTAGGGCTCGATGCCCGTGATGCTGTCCCACGGGATGATAATGTCTTTCCGAAACGACTGCTTTTGCTGGATGTAAAGCGCTGAATCCGAATAATATACTATCTCACTGCCGAGAAAACCCCAGTAGATTTCAATGAGAAGGACGAAAATGATCCAAAATGGCAGAGCAAAAATTACAAACGTCATTAAAATATCCTCAACGGTGCACGGGCCGAAATCCTGAATCCAATAAGTGAAAAACGGGACAAAAAACATAGCCACAATCCCAAGTGCCACACACTGTCCCAAAGCGGTACCGGCATCGGACTTGTTGTAGAGCAACACAGACCCATTCACCGGAGTCTTTCGGAACAAATTCGCAATATCTTCGAAACGGGAACCCATCTTTACCGTATCAACGTGACTGATCCGTTCAGCAGATAGTAGATTTCACCCGACAACGTGTTGACATACAGCTTACAACCATAATAATAAACCCCATCGGAGGAGGGTTGTTTTGTGGTTTCGTCGGCACCATCCCACAAGATGTCAGGATCATGGGTGCTGAAGACGCGCTTGCCCCAGCGGTTGTAGATTTCCATCTCGATTTTCGTAACTCCGGAATAGGGCATGAACGGCGTGAAGATGTCGTTGACCCCATCCCCATTTGGAGTGAAGACATTCGGGAGTTGATACTCCAGACATTCGAATACGTCAATACAAACAGAATCGGTGAGTTGGGTGACATTATAGTTGCTGTCCGCCACGCGCATGGCATAGCAACCTACCAGAACTTCCGAACCGCTCACACTAATGTTGTAGGTACAGGGAGCCGGATAACAGATTTGCGCATGGTCGAAAGAGTCGATACAGGTAAAGACTCCTTCCAAAGTCGGCTTGTAGTAGATATAGTAATGCACCGCATCCAACGCTGCCGTGTCGGAACTGAAGAGCCAACTGAACTCGACATTCTGGCAATCAGTGTCAACCGTGATGTCAGGAACCTCTGGCGGCTCGTTGTCAATAGGCATCCCGCAAATCCGCTGCGAACGGTTGAACAAAGGGCCTGTAGTATCCGGAAGCCAGTAATAACCCTCCGCTTCGACATAATAGCAGTAGGTATTGCCGTTTTCAAGGTTACAATCCGTGTAATGGGTCTCCGTGACGGTCGCGACAGAGTCCCAGACCATCGTCAAATCATTGCGACGGAACACCTTGTATTTTATATTGTTCCAGGGTTGAATATTCGTCCACGACAATTCCAGACGCTTGTCAGCAGAAGCCAAAGTCAGGAAAACAGAGGTAGCAGGATCGGAATTCTCGATCAAAGTGTCGGAATTGAAAATTTTCACTTGATAAGTAAAATCCTCATCCATTGTATTTAGATCATGATCCAAATAGGAAAGCGTGTCGGTCGGATTTACGGGAGCTTCAACAGTATAAACCAAAAGCTCGTCATTATTTCCGTTTTTCCTGAACAGTTCGAAATGATACGGCGGCGGAAAAGCTGCGGAATCAACCTCGGGCGGGAAAAGCCAGCGAACGAGGACATTGCCATTCATCGTATCGGTCGTCACCACATCCGTATTGATAAGAACGGGTGCGTCATTGGCGATGTGAGCGCAGGTTTTTTCAGAGACAATACTTTCGGAACCATCTGGGAACAAAGCAACTACACGATAGCAATACTCATTGCCGTGATATAACGGAATCACAGACCCATCATCGGTGAAGGCCGTGTCATGCCACCCTTCCGTGCTTCCGATTTTCGTGTATCCGGCCTCGGGCGGCAATCCGGTTTGACAAGAATCCGGTTCGAAATCATCCTCGCCACTGCGACGATAGATATCATATCCGATTGCATTCGGACAGGAATCGGGCTGCCAATCCAAGTGAATTACATTGCCTTCCGGGAACGCGTTTAAGTTTTTCGGAGCGGGACCAATCACCCGGATCCGAAGCGTTTTAAATGAAACCAACTCCACTTGTGGACCATTGTCCTTCGCCTTGAAAATCACATCGTAAGGGTTTAATTTGATATGACTGCACGTCGTATTCCACACAAAATGAGTGGCATAGGGGACACTATCATAAATATCGGAAAACTGTGCGGGCGACTCATCCACCAAGAACGGTTCACCTGTGGCCGACAATCTGACGTAGGAGGATGTGTAGTCATAGACGCGAACCAGCTGGTCTATGCGGCTACCGGCAACAACACATGTATCGTTCACTTCCACAACAGGAGGTTCGTTATTGCACGGTGCTATAGTGATCTGCATATCACGCACCATGCTGCCGATAAGCACTCCGTCTCGCCACTCCTCTATCAGAATGGCAATGTTGTATTCTCCCGCCATCAGCGGCGAATCCCAGGTCAAATCGCCTGTTAACGGGTCGATGGCGATGAAATTGGAAGCCGCCGGCAACGAGTAACCCGGAATATCCTCGCCATCGTAACCTCTGCAATTGATGAGACTGTATGCAAGACTGTCGCCTTCGGGATCGTATGCTCCCGGATTATGGTAATAGGGAACGTTTGTGCAACCGTTGTCCAATGGCGGATTCAGCAGCTGCGGGGAGGAATTTCCGCCAATGAACGGATTGATCACCAGAATAGTTTCAATGAAAAAGGGAATCTCCACCGAACTCGGAATATTGACGATGCCGGCGTTACGGTTCGGATCCTCGAAAGTGACGTGATAGGTGCCTGCTGCGGGGAAAGTATGCTGCGTGACATAGACATTCTGGCTGATGTTGTTATCCATGTTCACCTTGATCTGACGGTTGATTACCGTAGAGGTACCGTCACCCCAAAAGACCTCGATTTCAGGACGATCGGCAGGACTTGGGGTGTAAGTGTAGGTCACGATGGTAAACTCGTACGTCAAACCGGAAATGAAGGTATAACTGATCTCGCCGGCCCGCTGGTGTGTGGCAAAGGCTGTTGGCGAAACCATCACCAATGCAAATACAATCAAAAGAACATGTAGAAACTTCTTACCCATACTATCCTATTCTTTTGACCTGATGGTTAAACAATTGATACTTCTGACCGCTTTCAGGGCATACGGCCAATCCGTCATGATCGAACTCCAGACGACAACCATACTCGCTCACCCACCCTATTTGTCGAGCGGGAACGCCTGTAATCAGCGCATAATCAGGCACATCGTGCGTAACGACCGCCCCGGCTCCAATCATCGCATAACAACCGACAATGTGCCCGCAGACAACTGTGGCGTTGGCTCCGATAGTAGCGCCGCGCCTCACCAAAGTGGGTCGGAACTCATGCTTCCGTTCAACGAAAGCCCGCGGATTGATGACGTTCGTGAAAACCATCGAGGGTCCCAAAAACACGTCATTCTCGCATGTAACCCCCTCATAGACAGATACATTATTCTGCACTTTCACATTGTTGCCCAACGTCACGCGATTCGCTATCATCACATTCTGCCCAATGACACAATTTTCTCCAACCACGGCCTGCGGCATAACATGCGTGAAATGCCAGATTTTGGTATTCTTCCCGATCTGACATCCTTCATCCAAAACGGCGGTCTCGTGTGCGAAATACTCTTTCATAGCGGACAATTAACGATGGTTTCACATATATATTGCAGCTGATCCTCCGAGAGTTCTGTATGCATCGGCAGAGAGAGAACCTCGTTACAAAGACGCTCTGACACCGGGAAATCCCCTTCTTGACAATCCAAAGAACCGTATGCCGGTTGCAAATGCACGGGTACCGGATAATATATCATGGAAGGAATCCTTTTTTCAGACAAATACTGCTTCAAGCCATCACGCTTGCCGTTTTTCACCTTGACGGTGAACTGATGGAACGTATGATGGGTATTATTCTTAATATCAGGAAGTTGAAGCCAAGAAACCTCTTTCAAAGACTCGAAATAATAATCTGCGGCGGCCCTTCTCTTGGCAACATACTCCTCCAAATGACGGAGTTTCACCTGCAGAACAGCTGCCTGCAACGTGTCCAGACGCGAATTGACACCGACATAATCATGATGATACTTCACCTCGGAACCGTGACGGCAGATGGCACGCAAACGCTCTGCCAGCGCCTCGTCATCCGTCATCATCGCACCTCCGTCACCATAGCAGCCCAAGTTTTTGGACGGGAAAAACGACAGGCAACCGACATCACCCATGGCACCCGCCTTTCCCGTCGCGCCATCTGAGAAGACATAGGGAGTCCCTATTGCCTGACAAGCATCCTCTATCACTTTGATATTATGCCTCTTGGCTATATCCAAAATCGGCTCCATGTCGGCGCATTGCCCATACAAATGCACGGGAATAATCGCTTTGGTCTTCGGAGAGATAGCCGATTCCAACAAGGAAGCATCCATCGTAAAGGTATCCTCGGAAACGTCAACAAACACCGGTTTTGCACCCAAAAGCGCAATCGCCTCCACAGACGCAACGAAGGTAAACGGCACTGTGACCACCTCGTCTCCCGGCCCGATTTCAAGAGCCATCAGCGAGACCAAAAGGGCGTCAGTACCGTTGCCGCAACTTACAACAAACTTAGAACCAACGTATTGGGAAAGCTGTTGCTCAAATTCGCGAACGGGAAATCCTTGAATGAACGCTGTCGAATCCAACACATGCTGAATGGCCGCATCCACCTCCGGCTTGATGCGCAGATATTGACTTTCCAAATCGACCATCTGTATGGGATTCATCACTTGCAATTTTTACATTCGAGTGCAAAAGTACAAAAAATCGGGTATCCTTGCGGCGTAATTTTGAATTTATCGCAGCAGGCTTTTGATTTCCTGTTTGACAAAACGCAAATCCACCTTCGGATTCAAATATCGTTGGAAATCTTCCATGGAATCCGTCGGTTTGATCTCAACTCGGCGGAGACGATAGGGATTTTCGTGCAAATTATTCAGTTTCCATAGCGTGGTGAAAGCGGCTTTGAAACCGATTTCCTGCAGCAGTTCGGGAGTTGCACATCCGAAATCCTTCTCTTGGCCGAATGGATAGGCGTAATAATCCACGCTCTTTTGCAGATGTTCTTCCAGAATTTCCTTGGAATCCCGCAAATCCTTCACCGTATCTTTCTTTGTGAAGTATCTCAGGGAGACGTGGGTCATCCCGTGAGAGCCGAAGGTGAAGAGCGGGTTTCGGGACAGTTGTTCGATAGCCCACCAGGAAAGGGTGTCAATCTTCTGGTAATCGGGTTCTTCCTCGTCCCAGCAGTTGTCACTTCCCACGTGGTAAACAGGAACAAACACCGTGACGGGGATGTTGAGTTCGCCGAGGATGCCCTGGCCAAAAGTGTAAAGACAGTAGTAGGCGTCGTCGAAGGTGACTGTGGCGAGATGGGGATTGTGGTGGCATTCGCGCACATAGGTATCCATATCGGTGAATTGCCAATGTTGTTGTACGAAACGGAGCTGCCGCTCGAAATTATCGGCGGAAACGGTGTTGAAACCGGCCTTTTCGTCAACATTATGGTACATCAAAATCATAGCAACCTTTATAAAGCAAAAGTCAGGCTTTGAAGACCTGACTTTTTAGCAGGGGAAGAGAGATTCGAACTCCCATCAATGGTTTTGGAGACCACTATTCTGCCCTTAAACTATTCCCCTGTAAAATCGGGGTGCTATATAACACCCCGATTTTTATGGATGTTAGATGGAATCTTAGTCTAAGATTTCAGTAACCTGACCAGCGCCGACCGTACGACCACCTTCGCGGATAGCGAAACGGAGGTTTTGGTTCAAAGCGATTTCGGCGAGCAGGTCAACTGTGATTTCGACGTTATCACCAGGCATAACCATTTCCACGCCAGCAGGCAGGGTGATGGCACCGGTCACGTCCGTGGTGCGGAAGTAGAATTGAGGACGGTAGTTGTTGCCAAACGGAGTGTGACGGCCACCTTCTTCTTTCTTCAGCACATACACAGAAGCTTTGAATTTCTTGTGAGGATGGATGGAACCGGGTTTTGCAATGACCATACCACGACGGATTTCGTCTTTGTCGATACCACGGAGCAACAAACCAACGTTATCACCAGCTTCACCATCGTCAAGGATCTTGCGGAACATTTCCACACCCGTAACGACAGATT
>JAEEIG010000059.1 GCA_016281255.1 Bacteroidales bacterium | reverse complement strand
CGGTGTCGAGCAGTTCGGGGATGCGTTCGGGCTGGCATTTCACCACCACTCTGAGGTCGTTGAGGTCGCAGTAGCAGAAGGTGTGCCCGCTGACGTAGAACACCAGCACGGAGTCGCCGCCGGGCATCTTCGCGAAGGGCAGCTTCTCCTCCACCTCGCCCAACGAGAGGCAATATTCACGGAATTCTTCGAGGTTCATGATACTTGCTTTTTTTATCGCGTATCTCACGTATCACGAGGAAATAATCCGTGCGGATCCGTGCGATACGCGGAGATTAAAACTTCCCGAAATAATACTGCCCTTTCCCGACGCTCGCCTTGCCGAACTGGATGGCGTTTTTCGGGCAGTGGTGGAAACAGGCGTCGCAGTTGGTGCAGTTGCCGTGCCATTTCGGGCGACCGTCTTCCAAGGTGATGTTCTGCAACGGACACACACTCACGCATTTGCCGCATGAGATGCAGTCGTCGGTGCTGCGGAAAGGCTCGTCGGAAACCCATTTGTAGAAGCCTTTCCCGATGACGTTGGTCTTGAAGCGCGGGAAGATGCCCCTTCGCATTTCCGTCACGGATTTCCGTTTGGTGATGTTGGCGATGACCTCCGGCAGATGCGCTTTGGCTTTCTCGATTTTGCGTTGCGCCACCTCGGGCTTGTCGGTGCCCATGCCCGCCATGTTGACGTAGGTGTTGGGCATCTGGAAACAAAAGTCGGCGTTCAGCGTCAATCCGATTCCCTCCAATTGTTTGCAGAAAACCTTTTCGGCCACCCCGCCGTTGTCGCCGCAAGTGGCCGCCATCCACACGTAGGCGGGCGGTTGCGCGAACTTCAGTCTTCTCACAAACTCCGTCACGAGATGTGGAGGTTGCCACGAATAAATCGGGAAAACGAAACCCACTCGCTCGCCTTCCGCAAGAGTGTATTCGAAACGGTTTCCGCGCTCGGCCTCGGGGATGAAAACGAGCGGCTCGTTAATCGTTTGCGCGATGCTTTCTGCAATAAAACGGCTGTTGCCGCATCCGGAGAAATAAAAAATCATAACGATGGTGTTTTTAAGTCGGCAAAAATACATTTTTTTGGTTTCAAGTTTCAAGATTCAAACAGCACCTGAAACCTGAAACTTGAAACCTGAAACCAAAATAAGTAGCCTGAATAGTCAACAGCCAAAATTAATATGTTTTTTTTGTTCAGCGTGACGCCGTTTCGAAAAAAATCTTATTTTTGCACCCCGTATTATTTAACTGTAAGCCATATTATTATGATGAGAATCGGTTTTGATAACGGGAAATATCTCAAGATCCAGTCTGAGCACATTAAGGAGCGCATTGCGCAATTCGGACACAAGCTTTATTTGGAATTCGGCGGGAAGTTGTATGACGACTTCCATGCCAGTCGTGTGTTGCCGGGATTCCAGCCCGACAGCAAGTTGCGGATGCTCACGCAGTTGCAGGACGATGCCGAGATAGTGATCGTTATCAGTGCCGTCGATATCGAGAAGAACAAGGTGCGCGGCGACTTGGGCATCACCTACGACGAGGATGTGCTGCGTTTGCGCGACATCTTCATCGCCCGTGGCTTCCTGGTCAGCGGGGTGGTGATCACGCACTACAACGGCCAGGCCAGCGCGATGGCCTATCGCGAGCGTCTCGAACGCATGGGCATCAAGGTCTATTACCACTATCTGATAGAGGGCTATCCCACCAATGTCGATCTCATCGATTCTCCCGAGGGCTTCGGTCGCAACGAGTATGTGGAAACCACCCGTCCGTTGGTGGTCGTGACGGCACCTGGCCCCGGCAGCGGCAAGATGGCGGTCTGTCTGAGCCAGCTCTACCAGGAGAACGAGCGCGGGGTGAAGGCCGGCTATGCCAAGTTCGAGACCTTCCCCATCTGGAATCTCTCATTGAAACATCCCGTGAACATTGCCTACGAAGCTGCCACCGCGGATTTGGACGATGTCAACATGATTGACCCGTTCCATTTGGAGGCTTACAACAAGATGGCGGTCAATTACAACCGCGACATTGAAATTTTCCCCGTCTTGAATGCCATTTTCGAAGGCATTTACGGCGAAAACCCATATAAGTCGCCCACCGACATGGGGGTGAACATGGCAGGCTACTGCATTTCCGACGACGCGGCTTGTTGCGAGGCCTCGAAAGACGAGATCATCCGTCGTTATTTCACCGCGCTGTGCAATGTGGTGGACGGAAAGGCTACCGAGCAGGAAGTCAACAAGATATCATTGCTGATCAAGCGGGCAAAGATCACGGTGGAGGATCGCAAGACCATCACGGCGGCGCGCAAGCGGAAGGAGGAGAGCGGGGTGGCTTCGTCTGCCATCGAGCTGGCTGACGGAACCATTATCACAGCCCATACCAGCACGTTGTTGGGACCGAGTGCCGCGCTGTTGCTCAATGCCACGAAGCATCTGGCGGGCATCGACCACGAAGTGCGGCTGATCCCGCAGGCCATGATCGAGCCCATCCAGCGCACCAAAGTGAACCTCTTGCACGGTCATAATCCGCGTTTGCACACCGATGAGGTGTTAGTGGCCCTCTCCATGCTCAGCCTCAACGACGAAAACTGCCGCAAGGCGTTGGCCTGTCTGCCGCAATTAGATGGTTGTCAAGCGCATACCACCGTCATGTTGAGCGAGGTGGATCACAAGATTTTCAAGAAATTAGGAATTGGATTGACGTGCGAGCCTATCCGTAAGGGCAAGTAGGGACGTATCGCATACGTCCACATACGTCCACATACGTCCCTGCTTGTTAACATCCAATCGCCGCCTGCATAAATCCCAGGAACAATGGATGCGGGCGGTTGGGGCGCGATTTGAATTCGGGATGGAACTGGCAGGCCACATACCACGGGTGGTCGGGCAGTTCTACCATTTCCACGATGCTTTCGTTGGGTGAGGTGCCGCAGAGCACCATGCCGTTTTTCTCCAGCACTTCGCGGTAGTCGTTGTTGACCTCGTAACGATGGCGGTGGCGTTCTTCGATCAGCTCGGTGCCATACGCCTCGTGGGCTTTGGTGCCGGTTTTCAGCTTGCATGGGTATTTGCCCAGACGCAGGGTGCCGCCCAGCATGCTGTATTCGTTCTGGCCGGGCAGGAAGTCGATGACGGGGTAGGGGGTCTTCGCGTCGATTTCCTTGCTGTGTGCGCCTTCGAGGCCGCAGACGTGGCGGGCGAATTCGATGATGGCGATCTGCATCCCCAGACAGAGTCCGAGGAACGGGATCTTGTTCTCGCGAGCGTAGCGGGCGGTGTTGATCTTGCCTTCGATGCCGCGTGTGCCGAAGCCGCCAGGGATGAGGATGCCGTCCAGGTTTTGCAGCATCGCACCGGCGTTTTTCTCCGTGATTTCCTCTGAGGCGATCCATTTCAGGTGCAGTTTGCATCTGTGGAAGATGGCGGCATGTTTCAGGGCCTCCACCACGCTGAGGTAGGCGTCTTGCAGCTCGACGTATTTGCCGACGATGGCTACCGTGGCCTCGCGGTCGAGTTTGCGGCTCCGTGCCACCATCTCTTCCCAATCCTGCAACCGTTTCTCGCCGCAATGCAGCTTCAAGCGCTTGATGACCTGCTCTGCCAGACCCTCCTCTTCAAGGGCGAGCGGCACGTCATAGAGCGACGGCATGTTGTTGTTCTCGATCACACAGTCGTAAGGCACGTTGCAGAAGAGCGACAGTTTCTCCTTGAGCTCTTTGGTGAGCGGATGGTCACAGCGGCAGACCAGGATGTCGGGATGGATGCCAAGGCTAAGCAGTTCTTTCACACTGTGTTGCGCTGGTTTGGTCTTCATCTCGTTGCTCGGGGTGATGAACGGGACCAACGCCACGTGGATGTACATGCAGTTTTTGGCGCCCTCCTCGCTGGAGAACTGGCGGATGGCCTCCAGGAAGGGCAGACTCTCGTAGTCGCCCACGGTGCCGCCGATTTCCACGATGGCGACCTCCGCGTTGTTGGTCTTCGCGTTCAGCCGTATCTGATCCTTGATCATGTTGGTGATGTGCGGGATCATTTGGATTGTGCTGCCGGCATAGACACCGTTGCGCTCGTTCTCGATGACCTGGTAATAGACCTTCCCGGCGGTCACATTGCTGTGCTTGTTGAGGTTCTCGTCGATGAAACGCTCGTAGTGGCCGATGTCGAGGTCGGTCTCGCCGCCGTCCTCCGTCACATAAACCTCACCGTGTTGGTAAGGGTTCATGGTGCCGGGATCGACGTTGAGGTACGGATCCAGTTTCTGCATCGTGACGCGGATGCCGCGCGATTTCAAAAGGCGTCCCAATGACGCTGCCGTGATGCCCTTTCCGAGTCCGGAAACCACACCACCCATGACGAAGATGTATTTGGTTGACATGTTATTAGTTTAAGGTTGTGGGCTTAAGGTTTAAGAATTAGTAAGTTATGAGTTTCGGGAGTTTTTTGAAACGAAGCGGCAAAGGTAGCATAAATTTTGATAATACCTTCGTTTTTTTTTTAATTCTTGAAAATTTAATTCGGGATCCCGAATTAAAAAACGCCCAAGGCCCAGGCGATAAGCACACCCAGGTAGTTGCCGGCAGCGTAACCGGCGAGGCCGATGACGATGCCGCTGAGGAGCACTTTGCGGTTGCCGATGGCCTCCACGACGGGTGGTACGAACGGCGGGGAGCACAAAAGACTGATATGCCCGACAGTGAAGAGGTCGCCTTCCACCTTGAAAATCTTGCAGAAGATAAGGTGCAGGACGATGGAGGTGATCATCACGAAGAGGATGAACCAGAGGATCTTCAGGGAGCTGCGGTCAATTTGGTGGATGTCGAACTTTGAGGCCACCACCACGCTGAATATCAGGATGAAGAACATGCCTAACTCGAAAGTTTTGGGCAGGTTGCGGACTTTCGGACTGAAGGAGGCGGCGATGGCGAGGGTGGTGATGGTCAGGATGACGACCAACTCGTTGAGCTTGCCCGTGATGAGCAGGGAGAGCCCCGCGCCGATGGCCAACATGCCGAGAGAGAGCAGGAATCCGAGCATCATCTTCCCGAAAGTTTTGGGCTTAAGCATGCCGTGGTAGTTTTCAAAACTCTCGGCCTTGACGTCTTGCATCTCGTCTTCTGTGGTGCTTTCCGATTGCTTGGCAGGCAGCAATTTGCGGAAGAATTTGTAACCGCCCGCCACAATGAAGACGATGAGCGGGAAGGTGGCGATCTCCTCGAAGGTGAGGGTCAGGGTGATGAGCGACGGATCGACCTCCAGCATGCTTCCCAAGGCGGAGAAGTTCATGGTGCCGCCGGTGTAGATGCCGGTCATCATGGCCGCCACGCGGTCGAACTGCGGAATGCCGGAGTTGCGGAAGAGGAAGTAGCCTGACACGATGGCCAGGAGGACGGAAATCAGTCCGCCGATGAGCACCGCAATGGTTTTCGGCAGCGACTTGGTCCACATTTTGAAGTCAGAGTTGAAGAGCATCAGCGGGATAGCCAAAGGCACCGCGACGTTCATCAATGTTTTCTGTAATGATTCGAGCTCCTCGGCGCCGGGCTCCGCTCCCGACGGCAGGATGCCCAATAGGGCGGCAACGATGCCGACGGCATACGCCATAATGACGGTTCCGATGCTCTTTCCCCACTTGAAGTTGTTGAATATCAAAATGATGAGAACGGGGAGGATGAGGTATCCGATAAGAGTAAGGGTTGTAACCATAGACTTTCTGAATTTCAATTTTAATAAATGGCAAAAATACGAAAATATTTTTGTACTTTTGCAGCCTCATTAATATCAAAAGAAAAAAAGTTAATATGCGTCCTGATTTCAGCAATATCGACTTCAAGAAGCTCCCCCAGAATCCTACGGATTTCCGTCAGTGGGAGAAAGATAACAACATCATTTCCAATTGGATGACCTCCGAACAGATCCCTGTCAAGCAGGTCTATGGCGCGGACGACCTCCTCGGTATGGAGCACCTCAACTACGCGTCGGGCATCCCGCCGTATCTGCGCGGACCCTACTCGATGATGTACGTGTTCCGCCCGTGGACCATCCGTCAGTATGCCGGTTT
>JAEEIG010000058.1 GCA_016281255.1 Bacteroidales bacterium | reverse complement strand
TTATAGCGAGGAGATGCAATACCAGCTGAAACGTTGGCAAAACCTTGAAAAAAAGAACGGTACAGCTCATACAATATACTATTCAGCTGATAATCAGCCGAATCCGATGAAAGATGATTTGATTGTCGATGCCCTTTTCGGAATTGGACTCAACAAGCCAGTCTCTGGTTTCTATGCTGATGTCATTCACCATATTAACGCTTCCGATGCCTATACGGTCTCCATCGACGTGCCTTCCGGACTTTTTTTGGACCGGCCGACACCCGACAACTGCACGGTGGTTGTGGCCGACAAAACCCTGAGCATCCAGTTCCAGAAGGCCGCTTTCCTTCTGCCCGAAAACGCCCCGTACTGCGGAGACGTGGAGGTGGTGGATATCGGGATGGAGGCGCCTGAGCATCTGGAACCCTGCAGGAGGCTCTTTGCCGCTGAGGACGCGAGTGCCCTTCTGCGGCCGTTGCCCAAATTCGCCCACAAAGGCACGTTCGGGCATGGACTTTTGGTGGCGGGCTGCGCGCAGATGCCCGGCGCGGCGGTGTTGGCGGCCAAAGCGGCTATGCGCGGCGGCATCGGCAAGCTCACCGTCCATACGGTGAAATCCGTTTGCCAAACCTTGGCGATTGCCCTCCCGGAAGCTATTCATCATCCTGATGATAACGAGCAGTATGTCAGCCACATCAATTGGAACTCGCTGCCCGGGAATATCAACGCGGTGGCGCTTGGCCCGGGTTTGGGCACTCGCCAGCAGACCGTGTCCGCGATGAAAGAGATTCTCGACACGGTGAAATCTCCGATCGTCATCGATGCCGATGCTTTGAACATGTTGGCAGATAACAAGACATGGCTCGCGTTCTTGCCGCCCTTCAGTATTCTGACTCCGCACTTCGCTGAGTTCGAACGGCTTGCAGGCAAACCTTCCGACGATTTCGACCGTTTGGATCGCGCGAAGCAGTTCGCGCAACGCTATTCGGTGATCCTCGTCCTGAAGGGACGTCACACGGTGGTGACCTTGCCTGACGGACGGCAGTTCTTCAACACCACGGGCAATCCGGGAATGGCCACGGCGGGAAGTGGCGATGTTCTCACCGGACTGATCCTGTCGCTGTTGGCACAAGGCTACCCTCCCGAACATGCGGCGCTTCTCGGTGTTTTCCTGCATGGTGCGGCTGGCGACGCCTACGCCCGCGACAACGACCCGCGCACGCTCATCGCATCGGATCTCCCGCAGTTTTTCCCGGAAGCGTTTGATTTTGCAAGTAGTGATTTAAGATTTAAGACTTAAGAAGTTTGATTAAAGACGAAATTATTGAAAGTGTATTCCTTAAACATTCTCGAAGAGACAAAACGCACGCAGTGCAATTAACCCATATAAGCGACGGAGGAGCGCAGTGTGGGAGCTCAGAACAAAAGTAGTAATTATGACTAAAAAAAACATAACAACCCTGATAATGCTGATGTTCACGACAACCATCATGGCTCAGGTGAACATCAAAATAACCGTCAAGACGGATCAGAAATTCGATTCCGTTTTCGTGAAAAGCGAGGCGAAATTGCAGACCAAGAAGTATTTGAGCGCACCCTTTGAAACCACCGTCACGCTGAAGGACAAAGAGTCGCTGAAACCAGGCATGTACGACATCTTGGGAGACAGTACATTCCTTGGGGTGATCCTGATTCCTTCCGAGAAAAATCAAAAGCTCTCGTTGACGATTGATGGTGAGAATATGACGTTTCCTAATGAAAAAGAGAACGCTGCATTTTCAGAGAACTCGTTGTACCAAAAGTATTTGAAAAGTCTTTCGGAATATACAAAACAGCTGGATTCGCTCAACGAACAGTTCTTGCAGGCGCAGAAGAGCATGCCGCAGTACATGCTGAAGGTCTTCGTGGATTCGCTGTCGGCATCCGCTCGGCGCATCAATAACGAGATGCGGGATTTCCAGACGCGGACTGCCAAATCGCATGCCGGCGACCTCTTTGGTTCCGTGGTGGCCACGTCCACCTACCTGCCGGACCCTCCCCAGGAGGTTGTCAGCGACCGCCGCGCCTTCCAGCGTTACTACATCGAGCATTTCTTCGACAATTTCGCTTGGAACGACCCGCGCATCTTCAACACGCCGGTTGTGGAGCAGAAGCTGAAAGAGTACTGCAATCTCATTTACCAGCTCGACAATCCTGACTACGACACTTTGGTGGTGGCTGCCCTCAACAAGGCGAAGGTCAACCAGACCTCTTACGAGTACCTCTTCGATGCGCTGCAGTATGTGTTGGGACGCATTGTTTCGCCTTACAAAGTGGAACACACCTATATCGCCATGCTGAAGGATGCCCTGACCTATCCGAAGTTGAGCGAGGATCGTAAACGCCATCATACAAGGGAGTTGGGTTTTATCAACAAGAACTTGGCCGGCGACACGATTCCCAACTTTGTGATGGTTCTGGCCAACGGTGACACCACTACAATCTATGACATCCAGAGCGAATACACCATCCTCTATCTCCAGCATCCGACCTGTCCGACCTGCCACAATGTGCGCAACATGATGAAAAATTTCGAGAAACTAAACCGAGCCATCGAATCCGGACGGTTGAAGGTGGTGATGGTCTATTTCGAGGACGACCCGAAGGTTTGGAGCAACTACATCAACTCCAGCGAGGCCAATCCCAAATACTTGCAGGGCTGGAACTTCGACCAGGCCATTGACGACAACGACCTCTTCGACACCCGGACCATTCCTTATATGTTCCTCCTCGACAAGGACAAAAAGGTGATCAAGAAGGATTTGCTTTACAATGAAATTGAACCGTATATCGAATACCTTAGAATTGGCTATTAGCCTTAAAACATAAACCTTAAACCTTAAACATTAAACTTAAAATGACCGAAAACCTATTTATGCTGATCTTCATCGTGGTCATCGCGCTGCTGCTCTTCTTCGACCTCGGTGTTATGCACAAGAAAGACCACGAAGTCACCTTCAAGGAATCCGCCGGATGGACCGCGGTGTGGGTGACGCTGTCGCTACTTTTCTTCCTGTTCCTCCGTTTGCAGGGCGACATGGTGGTGAACGTCCACGACCAAGGGCAGTTCATGGAGCAGAACAAGCTTTACGACCATGGTGTGACCTACGACGAAACGCTTTCGTGGGACGACAACATCAAGAATTACAAAAAACAGCTCTCGTTAGAATATATCACGGGTTATCTGATTGAGCTGTCGCTCTCCATCGACAACGTTTTTGTGATGATCATGATTTTCCTCTCGTTCGGAGTGGAGAAGCAGTACTACCATAGGGTGCTGTTTTACGGCATTCTCGGGGCGATTGTGCTGCGGTTCATCTTCATCTTCGCGGCGGGGGCGCTCATCCAGAAGTTCCACTGGCTGCTGCTGGTTTTCGGCGCGTTCTTGATCTATTCCGGTGTCAAGATGTTCATAGACCGTAACAAGACGGAGTCTATCGATGTGGAGCATCATCCGGTGGTGAAATTCCTGACGAAGCGGAATCTGAGTACGTCGCAGTTCCATGGTCACGACTTCTTCACGAAGGTGGATGGCCGTTGGCTTTGCACGCCGTTGTTTGTGGTGCTGATGATCATCGAGTTCTCGGACATCATCTTCGCCTTCGACTCGATTCCGGCTATTTTCTCGGTCACCCATGACCCTCATATCGTCTTTTTTTCCAATATTTTCGCCATTTTGGGGCTGCGTTCCATGTTCTTCATGCTGGAGAGCATCATGGACAAGTTCGCCTACCTGCGCATCGGCCTGTCGGCGCTGCTCACCTTCATCGGTGTGAAGATGTTCCTGCCTTTGGTGGGGATAGAGGTCGGCATTGTGGCCTCCTTGGTGGTGATTGTTTCGATTTTGACGTTGAGTATTTTGCTTTCTGTGCTCTTTCCTCCGAAGAAAGCGTAGGGAGGCTTCCCTTCGCCATATCGGTTCAATTCTGCTCACTAATCACATCTAATGACGTGGAAAAGCAGAGACATGGCAATTTCCGTGGCAAAAGCACAAAAATGTGACATAAAAAAAAGGTGCGGACTCTCCTAAAATTTCCGCACCTTTCCGCATTTTCTGCGAATACTTCCGCAAAAAAAACTATTTCTGGTATTTCGCCTTGAGCACCTTGATCATATCGACGGTCATGGTGGCGAGGTCGTATTGCGGCTTGAAGCCCCACTCCTCGCGGGCACAGTGGTCGTCCATCTGGTTCGGCCAGGAGTCGGCGATGTTCTGACGCAACTCGTCGTATTTGTACTCCATCTGGAAATCAGGGATGTGTTTTTTGATTTCGTTGTAAATCATCTCCGGCTCGAAACTCATCGCCGTGATGTTGAAGGAGTTGCGGTGTACCAGCTTGGTAGGATCAGCTTCCATGAGGTCCATAGCGGCTTTCAATGCGTCGGGCATGTACATCATGTCCATAAAGGTGCCTTTCGCAATGGGGCAGACGAACTTCTCGCCCTTCACTGCGGCGTAGTAAATCTCCACGGCGTAGTCGGTGGTGCCGCCGCCGGGGAGCGTCACGTTGGAGATGAGCCCCGGGAAACGCACCGAACGGGTATCCACGCCGAAACGTTTGAAGTAGTAGTCGCTGAGCAGTTCGCCCGTGACCTTGGTGACACCGTAAATCGTCTTCGGACGCTGGATGGTGTCCTGCGGGGTCATGTCGTGCGGCGTGTCAGGACCGAACGCGCCGATAGAACTGGGAGTGAAAAGGGAGCAGCCGAACTCGCGGGAGACTTCCAAACAGTTGATGAGCGCACCCACGCCTACGTTCCAGCCTAACATCGGGTTGGCCTCAGCCTTCGCGGAGAGGATGGCGGCGAGGTTGTAAATCGCATCGATATTGTATTTTTTCACCGCATCGGCGATGTCTTGCGCGTTGGTGGCGTCGATTTTGCACGACGGACCAGCATCCGCCAAGTCGCCCTTCAAGGGGTAAATCATGTCGGCGGCAACCACGTTGTCGGTTCCATAAACTGCACGCAATGCGGGGGTTAACTCGGAACCAATCTGTCCGCATGCTCCAATGACCAGTATTTTCTTCATCGTTATCTTATTTTTTGTGAATACAAAATTTTGAGGGTGCAAAGGTACATTTTATTCACAAATAATGAGCGGGGGTTTATTTTTTTTTGGTTATCGCCTGTTACCTGTTGCCTGTTGCCTTTCAATTATTACACCAGGAATAGAAAATTATCCGAAAAATGTCTCTTATTATACGGCATAGACAGAGGATTTTTCATCCATTGATTCGCTATCTGTTTAGTAATCAGAACAAAAGACGATGCAAAAAAAAGTTTTCACAATGGCCGATACAATAAAAAAAATAGTATCTTTGCCGCCGTAATGATTCGGGGTGTGGCGCAGTTGGCTAGCGCACTTGCATGGGGTGCAAGGGGTCGGAAGTTCGAGTCTTCTCACCCCGACATCGAAAAGAAAAAAGCACGGTTTCTGCCGTGCTTTTTTTGTTATTACGCAATCGCCTGGCGAAGTTCCTCCGCCGATTTGCGCGCTATCGTATCAGAATATCTTTCATTGCTAATGGTCATATAAAACAAGGACGGCCTCGCGACCGTCCTTATATACTATTGTAGAGACGCAGCGCGCTGCGTCTCTACAGGCGATTACAACGTGTGGTACGGAGTCAACAGACCCTTGCCGATTTCCACAGCTTCCTCGTTCTTGGGGATGAGGTGGTGGTGGCGTTCAGGCAGGGATTTCTCCAGACCTTTGTGCAACATTTCGGGGGTGACGAGGGGTTTTACCTTCAGGAAACCGCCCAGCACGATCATGTTGAACAGCTTGGAGATACCGAGTTCGCTGGCCTTGTCGGCGGCGGCGACTTGGTAGATGTTGATGTCCTTGCGGGTCGGATGATGCGTGA
>JAEEIG010000057.1 GCA_016281255.1 Bacteroidales bacterium | reverse complement strand
GAACTGGGATGCGCACGTTCTTAAAATGGAAGAGGCCGATAAAAAGCGTAAAAAAGACTGGGAAGAGCATGATCGCAGCATGAAAGAGGCCGAAGAAAAGCTCAAAAAGGGCTGGGAAGAGCATGATCGCAGAATGAAAGAGGCTGATGAAAAGCGCAAACAGGAATGGGACGCGCACGTTCTCAGAATGGAAGAGGCCGAAGAAAAGCGCAAACAGAACTGGGATGCGCACGTTCTTAAAATGGAAAAAGCCGACAAAAAGCGTAAAAAAGACTGGGAAGAGCATGATCGCAGAATGAAAGAGGCCGATAAAAAACGTAAAAAAGACTGGGAAGAGCACGAACTAAGCATGAAAAAGGCCGACAAGAAGATCAGAGAGCTCGAAACCAAATTTTTCTCCACTACAGGGCACATTATCGAGGGACTGATGAGTTCCAGCTCCATGGAAATGTTCCAAAATGCAGGCTATGAGGTATGGAACAAATGCAAGAATGTGCGACGGAAGATTTCCAACCCTTTACAAGAGATGGAAGTTGATGTACTTCTCGATGGTGACACCACCGCCATTGTCATCGAAGTCAAGGCGAACTGCGACCCGAAGGACATCGACCACCTGCTACTTCAAATGGAGAAGTTCCGGACATTGTTCCCGGCCCTTGCGGGAAAAACGGTGTTCTTGGCCATTGCCGCCATCAACTACGACTATGATGCCGACCACTACGCCCACGAAAAAGGGTTAATCGTGGTGCGCTCGAACAGCGAAAACATCTTTTCCATTGACGACTGCAATCAAGACACACTACAACGGTTCTGACCGCACCATTGGGTATTGTTTCAACTATTTTGAATGTCGGGACCGATCACGGAAAAAGAGCAGAGGTCGGAAAAAGAGCAGCGCCGCTATAGTAAGAACGCTGTTAAGGACGCTGATGCGGAAAAAGTCCCAGAATGGGCGGAAATGGCTCACGCGCTCGCCTTCGGGCGGGTAATAGACGCGCACCGGCACGGAGACCACCGGCACACCACGCCACGCGGAAAAGACCAACAACTCCAGTTCCGCCTCGTAACGGGGCGTGATGGGCCACCGCAAGCTGATGGTTTCCAAAGGATACAGACGGTATCCGCTCTGCGTGTCCTCCAACGGAATGCCCGTCTGCAGATGGAACCAGAAATTGGAAAACTTGTTGGCAAAGGTGTTCTTCGAAGGCATGTTATCGGCGGTGAGGTTGCGGGAGCCCACGACGAGCGCCTCATTGTCCGCCAAGTGACAGTCCATTACAACGGGGATATCCTCCGGATAATGCTGTCCGTCGGAATCGATGGTGACCGCATACCGGTATCCTGCCTCCAACGCCCTACGGAAACCCTGCATCAGTGCGTACCCCTTGCCTCTGTTTGGTGTATAATACACAATATCAGGAAGTTCTGAAACCTCAAAAGCAGCGGCAACCGCCTCCATCGTCGCAGGCGTGCTGCCGTCGTTCACCACGATGATGTTGCGCGTGTAGGCACGGATTCGCCGCAAAACATCGACAATCGTCCGCTCGTTGTTATACGTCGGCACAATCACGCACACGCGCTCCTCGTCAAAAACCGCCTGCCAATCCTTCATGCTTCCTTGCCGAATAGGAATGAAAACTTCGTAAACACCCGACCGTCAGACAGAACCACGCCTTTCGCCACAACCGTTCCCTCTTCCTCTTCGAGCTTGTCGAACTTCACCTCGGCATCCCCCGCCGACGGTCGCAATATATCAATGAATTTCAATGCCTTCACCTCACGCAACACCAAGCCGCACCCGAAAATCCGCCCGGCCAACTCCCCTATCACTCCCGCTTGGCACACGCCCGGCATGATCGGATTTCCCGGAAAATGCCCACGGAAAATGGCGCTTTCCGGCAACAACCGTATTTTAACGGAGTTGTTTTCCATTCCAACGATAGTGTATAGTTCGTGTTCCAGCATAATCAATTCAATTTCACATTAGCGAACGTAATCACCGTTCCATCTCCATTTGCCTCTTTCATCTCCACCTTTGTCACGGCATTGTGTTTCTCGTTGAAATAGAGATGGATAGAGGTGAACAATTTCTTCAATTTCGCCTGCTTCGGAGTGAGTTTCGCCACCCAGATGTCGCCTTGGGTGTACATTTCGACGGTGAAGTCGCCGTTATCGGACAAAGCGGCGCCGGTGACACTGCCCATCACGATCTGCGCGATGCCCTTGAAGAGCTGCCCGTTCTGTCCGTCTGCCTTCCTGGTCTTCCCCTCTTGCTGGATATACACCTGTTGCTGGCCGTTCTCCTCCTTCACGGTGAGCGCGAACTTGTTGGGTGTCGTATATTCCCACTTGAGGTCTTTGCCCGAGAAGATCATTCTGCCCTTGGAGACTTGCTTCTCCTTGAGCATGGCGGACTGCCGCACTTGCGTGAAGTCGCACTGGATGCTCTTCACCGCCGCCGTGGCCTTGTTGACGGCCTCCACCATCTTTTTCGACTGTTCAGGGGTGGCTTTCTTCATCGTTTGGGCGGAAGCGGTGGACATGAGGAGTATCATCACCAAGCCCCATACTGCGCTTCGCCCCCACACTGCGCTTCGCTTGTATGGGGTTAATTGCGCTTCGCGCGTCTTGCCTCTCCTAGGCTGCTTAAGGAATTTATTCATCGTCATATTCATCGTCATATTCATCGTTTTATCATCAAATCATCTCATCATCCTATCATCATCATTGCGCCACAAAATAGCATCCCGCCATGATCAGGAGCACGCCGATCCAGCGGGTGGCGGGCACCGTCTCGTGAAAGATGAGCACGGCGGCGATCATCCCGAAGACATAGCTCAGCGAGATGAGCGGATAAGCGCGGGAAAAGGGGTAGTTTTTGAGGATGTGCATCCACAGCACCGCGCCTGCACCGTAGGCCGCGCCACAGCCGAGCCACCACCAGTTGGTCAGCTGCGCCACAAAGAACGAACCTTTCCACGCGAAAGTGCCCATCTTCTGGAGCGCAAATTTCAGAAACACTTGCCCGGAACATAAAAGCGCAGACTGGATAATGGCCAAAACGATTAGTCTCATAATGTTTTTTTGATGATTTCGGCACGGTCGCCCGCACCTTTTTGGTGAATAATTCGCACGCTTTCAAGCTCATACAGCGGAGTTCCACCTGGTTCAACGGAAAGCATCCATGCCTCGGAGCGGTCCGCATACTCCATCTGCCCGAAAACGAGCGGGTGTTGCCGCTGAAACTCCGTGACTTCGTCGTTAGCGCAGACCAAGGCGGTACGCAAACGGCCCATCTTCAGCTGCAGCCACGCATCCTGCAGGGCGCACTCGAACGAGACGGTGCGGTGGGCATACGTGTTGTTGTAGCCGTGGTTGCCCGTGTAAATAGCGATCAGCGACGCCACGGTGTTGTGCGTCGATTGCATGAAGGCCGTGGGCATGTTCACCGCCTCGCCCTCCTGTTCCAGCCCCTTCAGCAACTGCACGGAATGTTCCATGCAGCCCATCGCCGTACCGTTCAAAATGGCATCGGGACGTGTTATCCCGCCGATTTGCATCGCTTTCAACGCCGTCACAAGGGCGCGCTTCTGCAACTTCCCCATCCGGCGCGCCTTCATGGGCGGCAGGTAGCGGTTGTACTCCTCCGCCGGCACATCCTTCACGACAGCCGTCACATACACCTTATTCATAACGCGACAATATTATGGACGAATCGTTGCCCCCGAATCCGAAAGCGTTGCACATCACGTGACTCAGATTCCCACGCGGCGGCGCACTTCCTGAAACCGGGATAATGCATTGTTCGTCAGCTGTTTGAAACTCAGTTTGACAGGGCAGGAAACTGTTGCGCATCGCCATGAGGCAGAAGACTGCCTCAATGGAACCCGAAACACTCGTCGTGTGCCCAGTATAGGATTTGGTGGAGGAGACCGGCGGCACATTCCCGCCGAACACCCGCCGCAGAGCAGCACTCTCCGAAGCATCGTTGTTTGGAGTGCCTGTGCCGTGAGCATTCACGTAGTTTATGTCCGACGGAGTTAACCCAGCATCTGCAAGAGCCTGTGTCATAGCCAAGTAGGCACCTTCTCCATTCTCGGAAGAGGCTGTTTGGTGGAAAGCATCGCAGCCGTTTCCGACGCCGCCGAGCACTCCAAGAATCTCCACCCCACGCTTCAACGCTGAACTTTCGCGCTCCAGCACGAGGTAGCCCGCACCTTCACCGAGGTTCAGTCCCGCACGGGTTCTGTCGAACGGACGACAACGCTGCGTGTCCAAAATCATCAGCGACTTGAAGCCGTTCAGGTGGAACAGCGACAACGCCTCCGCACCGCCCGCCACCACAATGTCACGCTCACCACTCTCTATCAGCAACTTGCCCATAATCAGCGCGTTCATCGCGGAAGAGCAAGCCGTGGAAGAGGTCATCGTGCAGTCGAAACAGTCGAAGTAGTCGGCTATTTCGTTGGTGGAGGCACCGCAATCGTGGATGTCGCGACCCGTGGGCTGAGGTTCGGGGAAGTAGTGTTCGGTGACATCCATACCGCCGACCGTGGTACCGGAGATAAGTGCCAATCCGCTCTGTTTCAGCAGTTTCGAATGCTCCAATGCTTCCTGCAGTGCCAGCACACCCAATAGGTGGGTGCGCGAATATACACCCGCCGGCAACCCTAAACGCTCCTGCAACTCCTCTCCGCTCATCGGCACCTCCCCGACAGGGAACTCATGATGTTCGGTGGACAGGTAGCGCACGGCGTGCACGCCGGACTCGCCTCGCTGAAGGGCGGCACAGTTCGCCTCCGCCCCGATTCCGAGTGCGGAAACGACACCATAGCCGGTTATGACCACACGTTCACGCATTATTTCGTGCGGTTTGCGGCCACAAAATCTGCCATGGTGCTCACAGAGGCGAAGATCTCCTTGCCCTGCTTCGGGTCGGAAATCTTGATGCCGTAGTTACGCTCCAACAGCACGATCAGCTCCAACACGTCGATGGAGTCGAGTCCGAGACCTGCATCGCCAAACAAAGGCGCATTGTCGTCAATGTCCGCCGGTGTCATCTCTTCGAGGTTCAACGCCTCGATCATTTTGGATTTTAATTCGTCTTTTAATTCCATATTTTTCAAGTTTCAAGTTTCAGGTTTCAAGTTTCAGGTTTCAAGTTTCAAGTCTAATTCCGCCTCATACTCTGTCTCCGACATGGCTTCCACCCAGCCGGTAAGCACACTCGTCGTTTCCGAGTCGAGGAACGCGCGTTCAATCGCTTGCTCCATCGCCTCTTGCGATTTTTCGGGCAGGAGGATGAAGCTGCTTTCGCCGTGGTATTTGTTGCGGATGGCGATTTCGCCGGTGACGATGTTGGGGAGCGTATAGACGAACACGGAGGGCGACGGGTAGAAGTCTGCGGGGTCGGCGATCGTCTTCTGGAAGGTGCGGTCGGCGTTGAGCGAGGAGTTGCGGTTGAAGAGAATGACGGCACGGTCGGCACGAGGCACGAACCGTTCAACACCCTCTGAAGCCAACAGGACCTCCGAGGCAACAAATCCAACCTTGCAGAGCACGTCCATCTTGAAGAACTTCGGATACTCCATATTATACATACGGTACAGCTTCGTCAGGAACGACTCGCCCGCAACGGCCTTCGCCACGCGTTGGCCATCCACCTCTAAACATTCTGGCGTCAATTTAACCCTATGTGTCACCATCGTTTCCATCTATCTCTTTCCGTTCATTGATCAATCATATTCTATTTATGCTACCGAGCTCTTGTCCCTACTGGGACTGCTCAAGGAAAAACATCACCCCTTATACCTTAAACCTTAACAAATGCGGCAGCGGCATTGCAGCCTCCGAAGCCGGACAACAACTTCACAAACGCCTTCTTTTGGGTGTCAACAGCTTCCGATGAAACAAGCACCGGCATCGAAACGCCCAATTCGTCGAAACCGCGGGTGGCGGGCACTTCCCCGGCCTCCACAGCACGCATCGAGAGCAGCGTCTCCAGCACGCCTGCCGCGCCCAAGGTGTGCCCAAAGTAGCCCTTCATGGCGTTCACGGGGACGGCCGCCAGCCCGGCGCGGGTAATGGCAATAGACTCCATCTCATCGTTATACATCGTGGACGTTCCGTGCACGTTCAGACAGGCTAAATCATCTGCAGACAGTCCGCTTTCGGCGAGCACCGACATCAGAGCGCGGTAGCTGCCCTCGCCCGTTCGCGACGGTCCGGAGATATGGTTCGCGTCGTTGCGCACCGCCCCCGCCAGCATCCGCCAACCGTCGGCACTCTCGTCCGCGAGCGTATAGACCACCGCGGCGGCGGCCTCCCCAAGGTTCAGTCCGCGGCGGTTCGCGCTGAACGGTCGGCACTGTTCGTCCGACAAGGCTTTCAGCGACTGGAAGCCCGCCACGATGAACGGCGACAGCACATCCGCCCCGACCACCACAGCAGTGTCGTATTGTCCGGATTTCAGACAACGATACGCCTCTATTTGGGCACACAAACCTGATATACAGGCATTTGACACCGTTATCGGCATATTCGGATTTCCAAAGAAGTTCGCTACTTTCCGAGCCGTATGCGCAGGCGTAACGCGCTCCAAGTCAGAATTCTCATCCTCAAGCAGCCCTACATTGCCTTTGGTAGAGGAAAGGATAAAGACGACACGCTCGGAGGCAGGATCTATACCGCTCTGTTTCACAGCTTTAACCGCAGAAAGCATAGCGATTTTTTCAAATTTTGTTTGTAATGAGACCAGCACTTCCGCACTCAATTCACGTGCCGATTCCGCCTCCAATTTTTCATCGGGAATCAGCGACACGAAGCAAGGGAACGGAAGATTCCAGAGCGATTCATAGCGGCGCAACTCGGATCGGCCGGCCATGACCGCCGCGAAATTCTCCTCCACAGTAAAGCCGAGCGGAGTAATCATGCTTTCACCTATCTTCTTTACAATCATACTGTTATCCTTTCTTCCGCAAGGGCAATCGTCAGTTCAGCCACCGCAATCCGACGCTCATTCACGAACGATTCGGCGGTCACTAATTTCATATTCCCAAAATCCTCCAGCACCTCCATACGGGTGAGCAACGTCTCCCCCACCCTCGGCACCTGGTCAATACGCATCCTTTTCACTGCACCCACATACCCGATCCTTACATCGTTATCTCCGCGAAGGGAGTTGATATAGCCCAACTGGGCGGCACAGGTCTGCGCCATGTTCTCGATCATCGCATAGGCCATCAGGGCACCGTTTTCCACGAAAATAGTGTCATCGCGAACATCCAAAGCCGTCTCCGCCGACTTCTCGTCGGCAAACAGCAAACGACCGACCATCACCATCGGAGGCCGCTGCGGCAATAATCCCTGTATGTCCAAATCACTAATCACCATTCACTATTCACTATTCACCAATCACCATTCACTATTCACCATCCCAAAACTCGTAATAATTAAACCACTGCTCCGGATACTTCCGCAGCACCTCCTCCAAATGCCCGACATACTGACGGACATAGCCGTTGATGCGCTCATCGCGTTTTTCGCCCTCTTTCCGCAACCGGTTGACATAGACTTTGTAGCGTTTCGCCGAAGCCTTCATGACATTCACGGTGAGCACCGGCAGGTCGCGTTGCGCGGCAAGGGCGAAGGCTCCCATCGGGAACTGTGCCGGCGCCCCCAGGAACTCGCACGTCACCGTACGTTGTTTGCCCAACAGACGGTCGCTCGGGAAGCTGACACTTTCGCCGTTGTCCAGCGCATCGTTGAGGGCAAACAGGTGCGACAGGTCGTCCTTCACCGGGATAATGCGGATGTTGGTGTCCTTGAAGAGCCGCTCGCGGTTCTCCACGATGGCCTCGGCCTCCTCACCGAACGCGAGGGCGTTGAAGCGCTTCTTCGTCGCCACCAACGAATAGCCGGCAAGCTCGTAGCAGCCGACATGCGCGCTGAGAATCATGAAACCGGGTTCATCGTCCGCCAATTCCTGATAGAGATGGTAATTTTCCACCTCCACGTCGAACTTCCCGCCGCTGAACATGTAGAAGCGGTCGAGGATGACTTGCGAGAAACGGCAGTAGTTGCGATAGACACCGAAAAACGCTCTCCACGGACGCCACCCCAACCTCCTGTTAAAATAGTGATACATAGGCTTATAGCCTTTTGAGAATGCAAAGTAGCACGGCACAACGAAGAGGGCCGCGAAGCCGTACATCAGTCGCAGGGGTACATGGCGGACGATACGCACGAGGTTCCTGTGCATCCACGAGGTTCCGTCGGTCCCGCCTTGCCAAGCCCTTTCCTGCGCCATGCGTGAGGGTTTAAGCCACCTTGGAGGCTACATAATCGTAAAACTGTTCGAGGGTTTTCAGCTGTTTCATCTCCTCGGTCTTGATCTTGAAACCGAAAACCTTCTCCACAATCACCACAATATCCACAAAATCGAGGCTGTCGATGCCGACATCCTCCTTCAGGCGCGCCTCAGGCTTCAACTTCTCCTCCTCAATCTCCAGCTCCTCTATTAAAAAAGCGTTCACTTTTTCTTCAATTTCACTTCTGTCCATATTGATTTGCAAACAGTTACCAAAAGTATTACCATTTTAAATATCGGCGGCAAAAATACGCAAAATTATCGAAATATCATATTCTTTTTTTGAGACTTGAGACTTGAGACTTAAGACTTAAGACTTGAGACTTTTGCCTATTGCCTATTGCCTATTGCCTATTGCCTTGAAACCTGAAACTATAAAAGCCCCTCACCATCCGGCAAGGGGCTTTTATTGCTTAAAAGGAGAAGGTTACTATCTTTTCGCCAGTTTCTTGTT
>JAEEIG010000056.1 GCA_016281255.1 Bacteroidales bacterium | reverse complement strand
GGATCAGTTTGCTACGGTTTCGACACCCCTTACGGGCAACGTACTCAAGCGGGCGCGGCACGCGGTGCGCGAGAACGAGAACGTGCGCGAGGCAATCACGGTTCTCAAGGCCGGCGACATGGTCCGCTTCGGACAGCTGATGAACGCCTCGCACGCCACCCTGCGCGACGACTACGAGGTCACTTGTCCCGAACTGGACTTCTTGGCCGAACGGGCGCAGCAGTTCCCCGGCGTGCTTGGCAGCCGCATGACCGGCGCGGGCTTCGGCGGCTGCACAGTAACGTTAATCTCTGACGATCAACTAAATGCGTTTATCGAAAGTCTCGGCCGCGCGTACGAAGAGCGTTTCGGCTTGCGTGCGGATTTCTATGTGGCGGAGATTGGGGACGGAGCTGGTGGGGTTATGAATGCAGAATTATGAATGAAAATAATCGACATACAATGAAACATTTTAACATAAAAAGCCAGCATTGCTGCGGTGGGTGCAATCGGCGAAAGCGCTGCGGCCGATGGTGGCGGCGAACACCCATTGCATGATTTTTCTCATCATTTTTTTTGTTTAAAGAGTTATACTTGTTTATTGCCTTTACGCAGAACGCTAACCAAGGGGAACGAGTCGAAATCATGGCATCCACGGTCTGTATAGGAGGTGCCGGGGAAGAGTGCGGCAAATTCCTGATGGATGGCGGTGGCCAACCTGTCGCTCTTAAACGGCTGCACGAGCCTCATGCGGATGACGCCCTTATACTCGCTGGCCAGGATCCACAGCGGATAGGAATAGGATCCGGCACTGATGCCCACGGTCTTCACCTGCTGCGCTGCGGCTTCGCCGAAGTCGAGATGCCCTGCGTAGGATAAGCCGTAGGTATTGTTGGCTGAATCTTTCTTTCTTCTGCTCTTGACGACCTGGGGCGACGTCAGCCGAATGGGCATGGGCGCGGAGAAAAACTGGTCGAAGTCGGACCGCAGCCCGGCTACCGTTGCATATAGGTTCTCCGGTCTGGTCTGCACGTTCAACTCCATGCGCAGCCGCCTTGCCCTTTCACCTACAGACAGACGGTCGGTCTCTGTTGTATAAGGGAGTGAAAAGGGGATTGCGGCATTGCCGCCGGACTCGAAGTGGAACACCGGACGCAGGTCGATGGGAACGTAGCAAACTATCTCCTTCTGCCCCACGTCGTAGCACTGGCAGATGGCCCGGCATATAACGGCGTTCAGGGCTGGCACCACAGAGCTGCCGTTCTCCCGGGCAAAGGCAAGAATCGGCTTGAGTGGCAGGTCGATGTCGATGATGCGCTGCCGTGTGGTTCTGCTGCTGAACAGTTTTTCTGGCAGATGGAAAATGTCGTGCTCCTGCGGGATGAACTTACCCTCAGGTTCTCCAGGTGCGCCTCCTTGCAGGATGTGCTCGTGGCATGGGAAAGTGTCAATGCTGTCAGCAGCAGGCGGGTTGTCACCATCCATGCCACAATAGAACGACAGGACGGTATTGAGGAAGGCGCAGATAGACCGCATGTCGGCAATTCCGTGGAACACATGGAGCGTGAAGTGCCTCTCGCCGTAAGACACATAGAGCATAAGGGACTCTGTCTCTTTGGTGCCAAGGCGCCGAGGCTTTCCATCCTCCTTTACCACCGCGACCTGCTCCACCTCGATGGTCTCCACGAAGAATCTCCGGTTCACGATGACCGGGCGAACCCTGAAATTCCGGTGTATCCTCAGAGCGCTTAGCACTGCCGCCCGCAGATCATCGGGGCGCACGTCTTGCATCAACTCACATTCCACCTCTATCACCGTGGCCCGTTTGCCGGAACGACTCCAGTAGAATGTCTCATCAAAGAAATACAGTTTCTCCATATTATTCGTTCTTGTTCATAATTATCTTCTATCACCACGTCATGGCATCATCTTCATCATTCTTATGGGGAATCTCTATTTTTACCATTTTCGCGCCATACCTCCAGACCATGCGAGGTCCGTTGAACAAAATCTGAAAATATGACTCTGCAAACCTTAGATTTGCAGCCGCAAAAATAAACAAAAAAAAGGATACATCAAACTGACTTTAAAATGGAAAGAAAAAAAGGTACAAATAATATAAACAAGAGGACAATGGGTTGCGAGAAATTTTCACCATAAAAAGTTCATCTGTCGCAAGTTGACCGAAACGGGGATTTCGGGTGTCGTTTTCAGCGGATTTTAGCTCATAAGAAGCTGTTAATCAGAAAGAAATAATTAGAAGTCCCCATAAGACTGAACGTGATGCCGTAGATCGCAATGTGGGTGTCTTCCCATCGTTGGAAAAAGTGCGACGCAACAGTAATTATTCGTTGGAAAAAATGTAGCGACAGAGTGTTTTTTCGTTTGAAAAAGTGTATTTTTGCCGCGTGAAAAATACCGCTATGTTATGTTAAAGAGAAGAATATCAGATACTTTGGAAAAATAAAACCTAAAAAATCGTACCTTTGCCCCCTGAAAATCCGAGACGCGGCACGCCACCCTGCGCGACGACTACGAGGTCACCTGTCCCGAACTGGACTTCTTGGCCGAGCGGGCGCAGCAGTTCCCCGGCGTGCTCGGCAGCCGCATGACCGGCGCGGGCTTCGGCGGCTGCACCGTGACATTGATTGCGGAAAATCAGGTGGAGGCGTTTGTCGAAACCCTCGGCAAGGCATACGAGAAAAGATTCGGCTTGCGTGCGGATTTCTATGTGGCGGAGATCGGCGACGGAGCAAAGGAAGTTAATAGTATCTATGAATAAATTTTTTAATGCAATGAAACATTATAACATAATAATTAGCATTATCTTGGTGGGGGCGATTTGGCTGCTGACCGCTGCAACGCATCAGATTTCGGCGCAGGAGTTGTTCAACGGCGTGGTCACCTACAAAATGTCAATGAATGGTGCGGCGGCACAGACATATACGGTATATTACCGCGGCCACGACCAGATGACCGACATGCCACACAACAAAATTCGGACGCTCTATCTCTCCGGAGAGAAGAAAATGTATAGTATCATGAGCATGATGGGCAAACCCATTGTAAGCAGTTTCGATTTCGATGCAGAGATTCTGTCAGGTGAAATGTTTGATGAATCGATTCCCACTGAGGATATTGCGGGTCATCATTGTCTTCGCATCACCACTGATAGCGACAACGGGGCAATGGAGGGGAAGGTCACCATTTGGCTTGACACCTCCTATCATGTTGCGTCCCAATATGGTCTCGGTCTGCCCGTGCGCACCGAAACGCGGATGGAGATGAAAGGGCGGATGATGGAGACCGTCAGCGAGTTGGTGTCCGTGGTGGCGGGTGAGGTCGATGACGCGCTGTTTGCCGTCCCTGGTAAAGAGGGCTCTATATGGATGAGTATCGATGCCGACGGCAATCCCGTGATTAGCGGCGACACCACAGGACTTTATGCCCCAGTGTATTCCGAACGGATTGAAGAGGTGGATTCCGCCGGTTTCCGCAAGGCAATTGCGAAAGGCAAGACTGTCTGCATGTTCACCGCCGTTTGGTGCGGTCCCTGCCGACTGATGTACCCGCGGTTGGAAAACGTGGCCAAACAGCTTGGCAAAGGTTACCGTTTCATTAAGGTGGATATCGACCGCTGTCGCGCCATCGCCCAAGAATACGACTGCATGACCATCCCGGTCGTCATTCTTTTCGAGGACGGCAAGGAGCTACGCCGCATCACCTCGGCTGCTTACGGCGAAGAGGATATCTTGAAGTTTGTGGAAGGCCGGTAGCGCATGAGGAGACTGCTACGTGCATCATTACAGTTTGTTCCCTATTGCATAATAAATCTTGTTTTTACCGTCTAAATGATAAACAAATGAGCAGAAACATATTTCCGTATCGAATCGTATTTATGATACTGTGCTTTTTTGTCTTGATGCCCGTCGTGAGGGCTGCGGGACCGAAAAAGCCACTCAAGTGTGTCGCGCCTGCTTACCTGAAACCGGGCGACAAGGTGGCGCTCATCTCCCCATCGTACTACTGTTCGATGGAGACGGCTTTCCAAGCGGCAGACACATTGTGCTGTTGGGGGTATGTGCCGGTCATCGGGCCGAATGTCGGCAAAAAGTATCTCGAACACTACGCCGGAACCGTGGAAGAGCGGCTTGCCGACCTCCGCTGGGCACTCAACGACCCCGACATCAAGGCCATCCTCTGTCTGCGCGGCGGCTACAGTACCCTGCACTTGGTGGAAGGTTTGCCATTGAAAGAGCTTGCCGCCTCCCCGAAATGGCTCATTGGGTACAGCGACATCACCACGCTCCTCAGCATGGAAGCCTGCGCCGGCGTGATGGGCATCCACGGCGTGATGGGCTGCAACATTGCCAAACCAGACAGCACAGGACAATCTTGTCCGTTGCTGTGCGACCTGCTCCAGGGTCAGGTGCCGCGCTATGAACTGCCCGCCCATAAAGAGAACATCCTCGGTCGGGCCACGGGCACCCTCGTGGGCGGCAATCTCGCCACCTTCGCCCCGCTGCTCTGCTCCCAGGTCAACGAAATCGGCCAGTCCGACATCATCCTCTTTGTGGAGGAGGTGGAGGAGACGCACCATAACATCGACCGCCTCTTCAACATGCTGAAAATGAGCGGTGTGCTTGCCCATTGCAAAGGCATCGTCTTGGGCGATTTCACCGACTGCAAGAACGATGTCGGTTACGAAAGTGTGGAATCGATGCTGCGCCAATACATTGAACCGTACAACATCCCGTTGCTATGCGGTTTCCCTGCCGGTCACGAAAAGCTGAACCTGCCGCTTGTGATGGGCGCGCCTGTCACCATGGACGTGCGCGAGGATGGTGCCACCCTCACTTTCGACATCCCCGGTGAGCAACAGCCCGTTACCACGTATTGATAATTTTCCCAATCTGGAACTTTCTTAATAGCACTCGCAGGAAACCACCTCGTGTCGCACCCTTCTCACATTCACTCATCACCATTCACCATTCACTCCTTACAAAAAAATCGTACTTTTGCCCCCATCTTAAAACCGCCAAAAAATGAACCCTACCTTTCATGTTCTGGACATTATTATCTTCGCCGCCTATCTGGTGATTATTGTTGGATTGGGCATCTGGATTTCCCATCGGAAGAAGAACAAGGACAAGACCGCCGAGGATTACTTTCTCGCGGGCAAGTCGCTGCCTTGGTGGACGATAGGTGCATCGCTGATTGCCGCCAACATCTCGGCGGAGCAGTTCATCGGGATGTCGGGATCGGGCTTCGCGGGTGGTTTTGCGGTGGCCTCCTACGAGTTCATGGCCGCGCTTACCCTCATCATCGTGGCCAAGTTCTTCATGCCCGTGTTTGTGAAGCAAGGCATCTACACCATTCCCGAATTTGTCGAAAAACGGTTTTCCCGGAACCTCAAGACCATCCTTGCTGTCTTTTGGTTAGGCCTCTTTATCTTCGTGAACCTCACCTCTGTGCTCTTTCTCGGCGCCAAGGCCATCGACACTATCATCGGCACTGGTGACGGATCGCTCATCATGCCCGCCATCATCGGGTTAGGTGTGGTAGCCGCCCTCTACTCCATCACGGGCGGTCTCTCCTCTGTGGCCTGGACCGACATCCTGCAGGTTGTTCTGCTCGTGTTAGGCGGCCTTATCACCACGGTGGTGGCGTTACAGATCATCAGTCCCGACGGCACCATGCTGCAGGGCATCCGGCATCTCTCGAGCGCGGCGGGCGACCGCATGCATCTGATATTGCCCAAAGACAATCCCGAATACCACAACCTGCCCGGCATTGCGATGCTCATCGGCGGGCTGTGGGTGGCCAACCTCTACTACTGGGGGTTCAACCAATATATCATTCAGCGGGCTTTTGCGGCCAAGTCACTTCCAGAAGCGCAGAAAGGTCTGGCTTTCGCGGCCTTCCTGAAGATGCTTATCCCGTTTATTGTGGTCATCCCCGGCATCGCCGCGTACGTGATGTATTCGGAAGGCAGTTTCGGCGCGGTGGAGGCACTTACCAAGGCCAATGGCGCCCTCAACAACGACAACGCCTATCCATGGCTCATCAGCACTTTCATCCCGACAGGACTTAAAGGGCTGGTTGTTGCGGCTTTGGCCGCCGCCATCATCTCCTCCCTGGCTTCCATGCTCAATTCCGCCTCCACAATTTATACCATGGACATTTACAAGCCCTACATCGCCCCGAAGGTGAAGGAAAAAACGGGCAAAGATGTCAGCTTGGTGCTTGTGGGACAGATTTCTGCGGGACTTTTCCTCATCATCGCCTGTCTGATTGCCCCGTTGCTCGGCAGTGTGGGACAGATGTTCCAGTACATTCAGGAATATACGGGCTTGGTAAGTCCGGGCATTTTGGCGCTCTTCTTGTTAGGACTTTTCTGGAAGAAGACCACCAACAAAGGCGCGATCGTTGGCGTGGTGCTTTCGATCCCTATCGCATTGGCTCTCAAATTCTTACCTATCGGTATGCCGTTCATCGACCAGATGTTCTACACCTGTCTGCTCACAATGGCCATCATCGTAATGGTGAGCCTTTGCACTTGTGAGAACGAAGATGATGTGAAGGGGATTGCGTTGACTTCCAGCATGTTCAAGACCAAAACAGACTTCCACATCGCCGCGTATGCCATATTGGTGCTGTTAGTGGTGGTTTATGCTGTTTTTTGGTAAAATCTTTAGTTTCAAGTTTCAAGTTTCAGGTTTCAAGTAAGCCACACGACCTGAAACTTGAAACCTGAAACCTGAAACTCCTCTTTGAGAGGGAGATAAATCAAAATTATTACTGTTCCCCAATCACCGACCCGATGGTCAGCGGGAAATATTGGTGTTCTAATTGGTGGATTTTTGTCTCGACCGTTTCCAAAGTGTCGTTTTCTTCCATGTGGAAGGAGAATTGGTCGATGATTTTGCCGGTATCGACCCCTTCATCGACGAAATGGATGGTGATACCGAAGACTTTCACGCCATAGTGGTAGGCGTCGGCGATGCCGTGCGCGCCCGGGAATGAGGGCAGCAGGGCGGGGTGCAGGTTGATGATGTGCATGGGGTAGGCTTCCAAGAGCGTCTTTCCGATGATGCGCATGTAGCCCGCCAGCACGATGTAATCGACTTGGCGTTTTTTCAGTTCGGTGAGGACAGCCTGCTCGTAGGCGGTTTTGTCGGCATACTCCTTCGCACAAAAAGTGAACGCGTCAATGCCGTGGGCACTGGCGCGTTCTACTGCTTTGCATGAAGGTTTGTCGGACACCAGCAGGGCTATTTCAGCGTTCAGCTTGCGATTCTCAACAGCCTCGATAATGGCCTGAAAATTAGAGCCGAAACCACTGGCGAATACGGCAATCTTCTTCATGGATTATTTTTTGTTAGGACAACCGCCTTCTTTCTTGCAGCCGTGGCCTTCGCCTTTTTGGCAACCTTGTTTGTCGCCTTTGCAGCAACCTTTGCCTTCGCCTTTCTTGCAGCCACCGCAGCAGCCCATGTTGTCAAATGCAGCCTTTCTTTCATCGATGGTGAGATTGTCCCAGTTGTTCATAGCAGCTTCGAAAGCGGCTTTCTTTTCTTCCTGGGCTTTTTTCATGGCCTGCATCTCATCGTATTTGGCCTTGCGTTGGTCAAGCAACTCAGCCTTGCGCTCGTCGGTGATGTTTTCCCAGTTTTGCCAGTCTTCGGCAGCCTTCTTGCAGGCTTCCATTTGGGCTTTCTGCTCTTCGGTCATCTCCTTGCAGCAGGACTCTTCGGCCTGCATTTCGGTGTTTTCAGCAGGTTGCTCGGCGGGTTTGTTGTTGCAAGCGGTGAATGTCAGACAGCATGCAGCTGCCATCAGGATCATAAGTTTCTTCATTTTTTTTCTTTTTTTAATTTATTTTATTCCTTTGATAATTGTGGCGCAAAAATACTCTTTTTTCAAATCATCAGGTGTTTAAAAATCTTAAAAGTTCAAATCGTAAACCGCTTTGAACCGCAGTCCGAAGCCTTGCATCGGGTAGTTGCGGATGATTTCGTACTGCTCGTTGGTGATGTTCAGGAGCTCCAGCTTGAGGCTGAGAATCGATTTGCTGAAGTGGAAATCGTGTCCCAAAGTGATGCTGTGGTCGGTGTAGCCTTTCACCAAATTGGCGGGGACATTCTGCGAAAGCGAGTAACGGTCGCTACAGCCAAACATTGAGTAAGTAACTGTAATCCAAGGTGTTTGTAAACTCAAGCTGACAGAACCTGACCAAAGCGGCGTATAGGGAATCTGGTGGTTGAAGGTCTTGCTGTCCGGGTCGGTGCGATCGACAGCCTTCTGATAGGTGGCGTTGCCGTTCAGTCGAAGGATGTATTGCCGGGTGATGCGGTATTGCCAGTAGGAGTTGAGTTCCACGCCGGCCACATAGACTTTGCCGTAGTTCAGCATCGTCCACGAGAATAGGTTGCGCCACGGGAATGCCACGATTTTGTCCTTCACGATGTTGAAGTAACTGTCCAACGTGTTGGAAACGGTAATTCTCCCCGCTGCGAGATGTGCCTCTTTCATCACCAATCCGAGGTCCCATTGGTGTGTCTTTTCAGGGTTGAGGTTAATATTTCCGACTTCGCGATAGTACAAGTCATTGAATGTCGGCATCCGGAAAATGTTCTTGTAGAAAAAGCGCAGATGCAGGATCCTGGTGAGCTCCCATGAACCGCCGATAGCGGGCGAGAGGTGTATATAATCTTGCATATCAGGGTTTTCTATGATGATATTGTCAACGTAAGTGAGCAACAGGTTGGCGTTGACTTTCCACCGGTTTCCGGCGAGAATGGCAGACAGGGAGGTGAGAGAGGTGAACCTTTCGGGGTGGGCGTATTCTAACGAGTTGGCTTTCATCTGCTGGAAGAAGACATCCTGCGCCAATGCAAATTGCAACAGTCTCACTTTCTGCAGGGAATCTTTTTCGGCAACAGGTGTAAACATCACAGTGTTAGAGAGATAGCTCTCGTGCTGATGGTAGCGGTTGTCCAGGAATCCTGCCGCGTTCAGGTAATCGGGGTCGAGGTAACGGGTGTAGTCGTAGTTGAACTTCGCATTGGCCTGATACGCCCACTTGTCGTTGAAGTACTTGTGATAATGCACCTGTCCGAAGGCGTTTTGGTTCCACAGTTTCTGATGCGATTCGGAGTTGTAGAAGATGGTGGCGGATGGCAGTTCCCGTGCGGAGTTGTAATAGTAGAGTTTCACGTTTAGCCGCTGTGTGCGGTCGATTTGCCAGACGGCGTTGAATTCAGCGTTAAGAGTCCGGGTCTCGGCGTTTTTGCGGGTTTCGTGCGAGATGCTGTCGTTCACGCCTCCGTAGTGCAGGACGTAGGGGTAGTCGCCCTTCGAACGCAGGGCATCGGCTGACAGACTCCAGTAAAACAGGCGGTCTTCGCGCTTTTTCGATCGGACCAAATGCGTGAATCCACCTTGAAGCTCGTAAAGTCCGTACATCCCCACGGTGCCGCCGACACGCAGATGAATCGGTTTCTCAGGGATGATGTTTATCGTGTTGATTTTCAGCAAACTGCTGTAAGAGAAAAGTCGTGCGGGAACAAAAAGCTTGTCGTCCAAACCGACAATCAACGAGAGCGAGGCGACGTTTTCGAGGGAGAGTTTTCCGAGGTCGATCTGACCGGTCTGGCAGTCGGTGATGGCGATATCGTCGTAGGCCACGCCTGTGTGCTGGGTGCCGAGTCCGCGCACGGAGACGGTTTTCATTCCGCCGGTGCCGCCGTAGTCGCGGACTACCACACCGGACATATATTTCAGAGCGTCAGAGAGTTGCAGAGTGGGGAGCTCCTTGATTTGCTGAGCCGATATCTGTTGCACGGAAGCAGGCCCCGTGAACACTTTTTGGGGACCGTCGGCGCTGATGCTCACCTCTTCAAGTCGCTGAGTGCGAGCGCTGTCGCGTTGGTTTTGCGCGTGTGTCTTACCGCAGCAAAGCACCAGGAACGTCCACAGTATATATATGTAGCAGTTTTTTCTCATTGCAAATCGGCGGCAAAAGTACAAATATTCTACATGCAAACTCCGCTGACCTATCTCGCCAAAAAATTGTATCTTTGCCCCGTTTTTCGAAAGACTGAAAATATGAAAATGGACATTCTGCTCGGCCTGCAATGGGGCGATGAAGGCAAAGGAAAAATAGTGGATGTTTTGACACCCAAGTATGATGTGATTGCGCGTTTCCAGGGCGGTCCCAACGCGGGCCACTCGTTGGAATTCAACGGACATCGCCATGTGTTGCACATCATCCCGTCAGGCATTTTCCACAAAAGCAAAATCAACATCATCGGTAACGGTGTGGTTATTGACCCGATTATCTTCGAGGAAGAGATCAACGCCTTGATAGAGATGGGCTTGACACCGACCGACAACCTCTATATCTCCCGCAAGGCGCACCTCATTCTGCCCACGCACAAGCTGCTCGACGCCGCGCAGGAAGCTCATAAGGGCAATATGAAAATCGGCTCCACGCTGAAGGGCATCGGACCGACCTATACCGACAAGATCGCCCGCACGGGTCTGCGGGTCTGCGATCTCGAATCCCCTGATTTCGAGACCAAATACCGGCAGAAAATCGACGAGCATATCGAGATTTTGCAGAATTTCCACTTCGACTATGAAGCGAAGCTCGCCGAGTTGGACGCTCAATGGCGCAAGTCGTTGGAGACCATTCGCAAATTCCAGTTTATTGACAGTGAATATATTGTACATCAATATCTTACGGAAGAGAAATCCGTGCTGGCCGAAGGTGCGCAGGGCACGCTGTTGGACGTGGAGTTCGGTGCATATCCGTTTGTGACCTCTTCCAATACCATCGCTGCCGGTGCGTTCACCGGTTTGGGACTGGCCCCACACTACGCCGGGCGTGTCTTCGGCATCGTGAAGGCCTACTGCACCCGCGTGGGCAGCGGACCATTCCCGACCGAACTCTTCGACGAGACGGGCGAATTTCTCCGTAAGGAAGGTAATGAATACGGCGCAACAACTGGAAGACCAAGACGTTGCGGATGGCTCGACCTCGTGGCGCTCCAGTATGCCCTGATGATCAACGGCGTCACCGACATCGCGCTCACCAAGGCCGACGTGCTGGATAAATTGGACGAAATCAAGGTCTGCACCGCTTACCGCGTGAATGGCGAACTCACTGACCGGATGCCCTCCGCCACCGATGTGGAGATTGAGCCCGTTTATACCACCCTGCCTGGCTGGAAGACCGCCATTTCGAACTGCAAAACCTACGAGGAACTTCCGCAGACGTTCAAGGATTATATCCAATTCATTGAGGATAAGACCCATACGAAAGTTTCCATTGTGTCCGTGAGTCCTGACAGAGAAGGAACGATATTCAGGTAGCCTCACCGTTTCAGGTTTCAAGTTTCAGGTTTCATGTACTCATCCCCAAAAGAATGGCTATTGCGGCTTCTTTGCTGCGCTCTGCTTTTGGCGGGCGGCATGTCTGTTTTTGCGCAAAACAGGCCGGAGGACGATGATTTTCTGCAGCTGCTGCGCACAGAACTGCAGCGGAACTACGGCACTCTCCAGTACAATAAATATCCGCCCTACTTTTTGGCATATCGCGTCAACAAGGCAGAAGAGCACCATATTGCCGCTAATTTTGGCCATATTTACGATAATTCCAGCTCAATAACGGTATTTTTGACTATAGAATTACGCGTCGGGGGGCATGAAACAGACAATTATCACTATCTTGACCAGCAAAGCTATTCGGTGAAACAGGTGGCGTTGCCGTTGGATGAGAATCCGGCCTTGGTGCGCAAGATCCTGCAACGCGAAACAGAACGGGCCTATCGGGAATCTGTTCTGAAATACACTGAAAATCTGGTAAATGCGACACTTTATGGCAGTGACAGCGCGGAGGCTTTCCTCTTCCTGCCGATGGACATGGACCAGTATTACGAGCCGCCCGTTTTGGATGACCATTGGAATGCCGACGACTGGATCTCACGGTTGCGGCATTGCACGTCGGACGCATCGCTGTCCGCTAATGTGACGAACGCCTCTGCCGAAGTGACCTACAAAATCAACCGCAACTATTTGGTTAACAGTGAGAGTAGTTTCGCAGTGCAGAACCATACCGAAGCCCTGCTGAACCTGCATATCGAGAGCCTCGCCAAAGACAACACGACAGAACACCTTGATTTCCCCTATTTCGCATCGTTTCCCGAACAATTGCCCGATGCGGATATGATGGAATCGTATTTCTCTTTGATGGAGGATTATATGACCCATATCTGTGACGCACCTTTGATGGAGAACAAGGACTGCCCTGTATTGCTATCTGGATTGGTGGCTTCGACGTTGATACACAACATCATTGGACATGCGATGGAAAATCCAGACAACAGTCTTTTCTCAAGAAAATTACACCAAAAAGTTATGTCAGAGAATTTCTCCATCATCAGCGGTCCTTTGAAAGAAACCTTGAACTTTG
>JAEEIG010000055.1 GCA_016281255.1 Bacteroidales bacterium | reverse complement strand
GCCTCCTGCGCGATGTCCTCCGCCTCCATCCGGTCGCCCTCACACAGGGCAAGCAGGAATCTCCGCAAAGACTCCTGCTCCTCCGAAACTAAGGCTATGAATTGTTCTCGCTCCATCAGTGCGATTATTGCTGTTCTTTCAATTGTTTCTCTTCGGCCTCAATTTCACCGCTCAGCTGTTTTTTCGACACCAAGTAGTGGATGAGGAACGCCAAGCCCACGGCTAACATGATTCCGCCGCAGAAGATGCCGTTTTCTTTGTTGCCGAAAAAGACCATTCCGCAGAGGTGAGGAATGAGGACGGCAAGGCCCATCAACGTCATAAAACCGCCGGTGAGGACGTTATCTAACAGTTTCTGTTTGATGGTTTTATGCGATTTGCTCGACACATTCAGCTTCTTCATCACCTCGGCAGGATCGAGATCGGGGTGTTTCTCCATCATCGCCATCAAAATTTCCGTCTGTTTGTCGATTTCATGGTTTTTGCGTTTGTTGGTCAGCCACACAATCATCAGCGGCAGCACTACACAACAGCCGATTACTACGATGACTAACATTAATACTTCAAAAATTTCTTCCATGACTATTAATTTTTAAGGTTACACATTTTCGTTTATTACCGAATCGATTCAACTGTTAAACGAACGAATGAGACAAAAGGTGACAACGTGAAAAAAAATATTCCTTGAGCCGTCCCGACAGGGACAAAAGGTGACAACGTGAAAAAAAATATTCCTTGAGCCGTCCCGACAGGGACAAAAGGTGACAACGTGAAAAAAAAATATTCCTTGAGCCGTCCCGACAGGGACAAAAGGTGACAACGTGAAAAAAATATTCCTTGAGCCGTCCCGACAGGGACAAAAGGTGACAACGTAAAAAAAATATTCCTTGAGCCGTCCCGACAGGGACAAAAGCTCGGTAGGGCAGATTATAGTTCGTCGTTATGAAACAACAGAATCGGCGCGAAAACCGTGAACATCATGCGGCCGGTTTGGGCGTTGAGGGTGTCCTCGACGAGCATGGAGAGGAACAGGAGCAGGATGAAGGCGAAATAGACGAAGGTGATGCGTTTCGGCATCGCGGCGAAAGGATAGACCAGCAGGAAGCCGAAATAGAGCATGGGGATGATGCCGGCGGCGATCCAGAAGGTGAGGAATTGGTTGTGACTGCCGCGCCCCTTCCTCTTGTCGATGACAGGCGAGTGTTGAAGCTCTAACTGACGGTCCAAGGCCGCACGCTGCTGCCCGATGCCCACCCCGAACAGCCAGTGTTCGCGGATGACCTGCCACGATGCCCGCCACAGTTCCATGCGCTCCAACAGCGACGATTTGGTGATGACACCATGCTTCTCGTAGCGCGAAAGTCCGAAGTAGGTCTCGTACAGTGCCCGCCGAATATGCCCGTTGCGCACGTAATAGACGTTGGCGGTTTTCCGCTCGATGTTGCGGATGTCTTCGTCGGTGAGCTGCATCACCGCGGCGGAGTCCTTGCGCAAGCCGAGCGAATTGAGGTATCTGCATAAGGTGGAGGCAATCAGTTCGTTATAGTCGGAATCGGAACGCATGGCCCATGCGGTCTCGAGCTCCGGCGCGCAAACCCAATATTCGAGGTAGTGCCCGCTCTCCACCATGGGATTGTCGTCGAAACTGTACGGATTTCCGGATGCGGTGAGTTCGGTTGTGTCGGGTGCGGGATCCTTCACGTGGAAATAGTCGTAGGAGATGTACAGAATGTAAACGATGGCGGCAGTCAGCAACGCGCCCGTCAAACCGCCCAAGGTCCATTTTAGACGGGTATTCTTCTGATTTAGAATAAGATGGATGATGAAACAGAAGGTAATCGCCATCAGAATGAGGATGCCGGAGAGGGTTTGGGAATAGATCAGATAGACAAGGAGTAATAGGCTGACAAACAGGTATATGAGCTTCAGAATGGAACCGCTGCCGGTGGGATGGAGCAGGTAGTGGATGCAGAAAACGATGGACATCACCACGCAGAGGCCGAAGCGGATGTGGTCGATGAAGTGCGACATCTGGCGGTAATCCTCAAGGACGTGGGTTTGGGCGTAGGTGAAATTGCAGATACAACCTATCAGGGTGGCAAGGGCGAAAGAGCTGAAGATGAGTTGTAATTGCCTTTTGTTGAATGGTTTGGAGGAGATGATGATGAGCGGTGAAAGCAAGAACGGGAGCTTTGAAAGCATGTCGGAGCCCGCCGCACCCCAGTCGGTGACATTCACCAGTCCGATGGCATAGACAAGGTAGAATGCGGGAAACAGAAGCCCTTGGCGGTTCCTCTGCCAATACCGCTTTTTCTCCTGCCAGTTCCATTCGGCCAGCCAGTTGAGGACGAGCAGGAAGCTGGACAGTCCCATCAGGAAATGCGACAGCGGCAACGCCACGACCGCTGCGACGGTGCCGAGCAGATAGAACGTCTGATGGAAGCTCTTCCGGGTCATGCGCTATTTTTTCGGGGAGAGGATCGATTGGTAGCGGCTCGGATTGAGCAGCACCGACTTGGCCGCTTCGATGTAGCGGTCATGGTGCAGACTGTTGATGAGCTTGCCGGTGCTGTAGTAGTAGCGTGAAACGATCTCCTGTGTCAGCGCGCGGGCGATTTCGGGCTTGTAGGTGGTCAAATCCTGCGTTTTGAGGTTCTCCACCTGCGCTTTCAGCTGATTGTAGGCCGTTTGGATGCTTGCAAAGGCCTTTTCATCTACCGCGGTAGTCTTCAGATCCTCCAATGCCTCTTCCAATGCGGTTGTATAGTTGTATTTTTTCGCTTTCAGGAAGGCCAGAAACTCGTTGTAGAGGGCGTCGTCCACGGTAAAGGTCGCCGCCTCGGCGATGGTCTCGTGCTTGGCGCGGTATTCGTTGGCGAAGTCGAAGATGGCTTGCGCCTCGATGAGCGCTGTCAGGATGTCGGGCTGCACCTCGTCGGGAACCGCCACGTCGGGTTCCACACCGCCCTTGTCATAGACGGTTCTGCCGTTCTTGGTCTTATACGCAACCGCCAGCGAATCTGGGATTTTGTATCCCCCCTTGGTGGTGTCGCGGTCGAAATACTCGATGTTCTGCACGCAACGGCCGCTGGGGATATAGTATTTCGATATGGTGATTTTCATGCTGGTGTTGTAGTCCATTGGATAGACTTTCTGTACCAGTCCCTTACCGAAGGACTTGTGCCCCACGATGACGGCGCGGTCGAGGTCCTGCAGCGTGCCGGAGACGATCTCGGAGGCGGAGGCGCTGTGTTCGTTCACCAGCACGACGATGGGGATGTCAGGGTCGGCGGCGGGGTTGCGGGTGCTGTAAATGCGGTTCATCTCCTCGATTTTACCCTTGGTTTCCACGACTTTCACATCCTTGCCCACAAAGAGGTCGATGATGTTGACGGCCTCGCCGAGCAGACCGCCGCCGTTGTCGCGCAGGTCGATGATAAGATACTGCATTCCTTCATCCTTCAGCTGCTTGAGGGCGTCATAGACTTCGCTGCCGGCCTTTTCGAGGAACTGGTTGAGCTTGATGTAGCCCACTTTGTCGCCGAGGATGCCGGAGTAGGGGATGTTGGGCTGCTTCACCTTCTCCCGTTTCACCTTGAAAGTCAGGTTCTTGCTGTCGGTGGGACGGAAAACCTCCACGTTGTAGGTGCTGCCGGGTTGACCGTGCATGGCCAGGTAGATGGCGTCGATGCCCCGGCTCTCCGACGACTGTCCGTTGACGCTGAGGATGCGGTCGCCCACGCGCAGACCGGCCTTTGCGGAGGGGCCGTCTTTCACCATGTCGGTGATAACCAGCTGTTTGTCAATGGATTTCAGCGTGATGTCGATATCGCCCGATTCGCCGGCGTTCTGCATGCGGTAGGTCTCGATTTCCCCTTCGTTGTAATAGACGGTGTAGGGGTCGAGGCTTTTGAGCATGGCCTTGATGGCGGTCTGGGTGAGCTCGCCGGGCGAGATTTCATCGGCGTATTTGTCGTTCAGCTCGTTGAGCACGCTGATGAAGATGTCCACGTTTTTGACGATCTCGAAGTCGTTTTGGGCGTGGATGCCGGTGAGAAATCCTGAGATGGCGATGATAATCGCGGTTATAATGCGTTTTTTCATATTTTATGTTTTCGTTTTACGATGGTAGGGACGCGCCCTGGCACGTCTCTACGGTTACCCGTGGACACCCACTTTTTTGCCGAAGTTGAAGCTGAGGTAGCCGGTGAGGTAGAACTTTTTGGCAGGGTTGAAGGCCATCTGCTGGATGAAGGGGAAGACCATCTGGACCTGCAGTCCGATTTCGAGTGCGCGGAGCTTGTAGTCGCTCTTCGCGAAATCGAAGGTGAGTCCGGTTTTGGCGTAGAAACCGGGCCGGAAAATGGTCTCGGAGAGCCCGGAGTACCAGCGGGCGCCGCCGAGGATGTTGTTGAGGTTGTGCTTGTCGGGGTCGTAGCGAACAATCTCGGAAAAACCTGTGTTATAGTTCAATACCTCCACATAGTTGGGGATGCCGATGCCGAGTGCAGGACCCGCCGACAATGAGTAGCTGATCTGCACGCCGCCCCAATAGGGCTTCAGGTGCAGGGTGCGTTGATAGCCGTAGCCGCCTTGCAGGAAAAAGAGCGAGTAGAGCTGTCCGTAGCGGATGGGGCGCACGTTTTCGTACAGGGCGTTGATGGAGCGCACCGACTTCGGGTGCCGGTTCGACATGAACTGCAGCTCCCAGAAGTGCTTGTTGTAGAGGTCGGGGGTGCGGCCGTGCTGGAACCCGCCGCCGAAACCGGCCGTGTTGGCGAAAATCTGGAAATTCCACTCTTTGGTGGTCACGTCGTGGTGATACTCTCCGACATTCTGGGCGTCAGACATGACAAAAGCAGCCGCCAACAGCATGGTTAGCAGCGCTTTGTGCAGATGTCTCCGTGTGGCGCCCCGGGATGGCATGAGCAGGCGTGTTAGTCGGCGTTGCCCGGATTTTCAGCCGGAGCAAAGTAGGTATAATGGCCGTAAGCGGCGCAACGTTTTTGCGTGTCACAAGCGGAGAATACCAAAACAGAGCCTAAAAACAGGACAACTAATGCAATGATCTTTTTCATTTTTTTACGTTTTTAATCAAACGGCAAAAATACGGAATTTATTGAATGGGTTGGAAACTTTTTTTATGAAAACGAAAAAGGGGGTTGGAAACGCAAAATTTTTATTTTTGCATTTTCAAAGTCATCGGATATGGATAAAACAGGAGATACCCATTGGGGTTCCTTCGCCGAAGGGGCGAAACAGTTTCTGAACGACGTGGTGTTCCAGTATGTGCCGAAGCTCATCGTGGCGTGTATTGTGCTCTTTGTGGGCTGGAAGCTCATCAAGCTGCTGAACAAGGTGATGAAGCGGGCTTACGACCGGCACAAAGTTGACCCGTCGCTGCAAGAGTTCCTGCATTCACTGATCGACATCGTCCTGAAGGTGCTGTTGGTGGTCACGGCCATGGGTATCATGGGTATCCAGATGACCTCTTTCATCGCCATCCTGGGAGCTGCGGGTGTGGCCATCGGCATGGGGTTGCAAGGCACGTTGCAGAATTTCGCCGGCGGTGTTATCATCCTGTTGCTCAAACCGTTCAAGGTGGGAGACTATGTCGAGCAGGGCCCGTATGCCGGTTTTGTGGAGAGCATCCAGATCTTCAACACCACGTTGCGCACCTATGACGCCCGCAAGATCATTGTGCCGAACACTGAACTGGCGACCAAGTCGTTGGTGAACCACTTCAACCTGCCTCAGCGGCGTGTGGCCATCGACGTGGGGTTGGCCTACGGCATGTCGGTGGAGAAGGCCAAGGAGGTGATGGTCAGGGTGGCTGCGGAGAATCCGTTAGTGCTGCACGAGCCGAAAGCCCCGTACGCCACGTTGGAAAATTTCGAAGACAGTTCTCTCCACATGCGACTCTACGCTTGGACGCTTCCCGAGAATTATTGGGCCACACTCTACTCGCTGAACGAAGGGATATACAACGCCTTCTGCGAAGAAGGATTGGAGATCCCGTTCAACCAAATGGACGTGCACATCCGCGACAACGCTTCATAGCAGGGACGATTATTTGCCTCTCTATATGTGAAACATAAATTGTCTTGGTGTATTTGAATTTTGTGTACCTTTGCCGTTTCAAATTCGAGACGATGAATACGACAAGACAACAGAAAATCGCAGCCATGCTGCAACGCGAATTGGCGAATATCTTCCTGCAGGACAGCCGAAATATCTACAAATGCATGATTACGGTGACGAAGGTGACCATCACCTCCGACCTGTCTATTGCGCGTGCCTACTTGAGTATCTACAATACACAGGACAAAGAGGTGATTATCAATCTGATAAAGGAAAATACAAAAGACATCCGCTACCGCCTCGGACAGCAGATCCGCAACCAGATGCGTGTGGTCCCCACTCTTGAGTTCTTTCTGGACGACACGCTGGATTACTTGGAGCATATCGACGAACTTTTGAAGAAATAGTGTCCCGCGAAGCGCATAAAACGGCCTTTTTCCTGGCGTGGCGTTATCTTTTCTCCAAAAAAGAACACAATATCATCAACGTCATCTCCGGAGTCTCCATGATCGGCATCATGGTGAGCACTGCCGCGCTCGTCGTGGTGCTCTCCGTTTTCAACGGCATGTCCGACATCATCGGGGGGTGGTTCAACGCGCTGCACGCCGACTACGAAATAACCCTGCGCGAGGGCAAGTCCTTTTCCACCGACAGCTTCCCGATGGCCCGGCTGCGGCAGCTTCCCGAAGTGCAGGCCGTCAACGAAATCGTGTGTGACATGGCCTTGGCCCAATACGACGACCGTCAGGAACTCCTCTACCTGAAAGGCGTGCCTGCCGGCTATTTCCGGAACAACCATTTCGAACAGATGATCATCGACGGCGACGCGACCATGTACAAGATGGACCAACCTTGCGCCGTGATGGGCTCGGGTGTAGCCGGCAGGCTGGAAGTCAACCTGTTGAGCTACGAGCTGATGAAGGTCTATTACCCCAAACGGACGAAAAAGAACTTCGCCAATCCCGCCGATGCCTTTAACACCCAGTATCTTATGCCGTCCGGAGTGCTTAGCACCAACACCAATTACGACGAGAACTACATCTTCTGTCCGATCGGGTTTGTTCGTGAGCTGATGAACTATGACGGGGAGGTGACATCGGTGGAGGTGGAGTTGAACGAGGGGGCGAATTTATCCCGTGCCCGTTCGCAAATTGCCGGTGTCGTGGGTGATAAGTACATCATCAAGGACCAACAGGAGCAGGAGGACTCCCTGTATAAAACCATGAAGTCGGAAAAATTCATGATTTACCTGATTCTGGCGTTTATCCTGATTTTGGCGGCATTCAACATCATCGGAGCTTTGGGCATGCTGATTCTGGAGAAGAAGATGGATACCGCGGTGCTCTTCAGTATGGGCGCTTCCAAATCGTTGATACAAAGGGTCTTTGTCTATGAAGGGATGCTGGTTTCCGCCTTGGGCGGCGTGGCGGGCACGCTGTTGGGGGCATTTGTCTGTTTCCTGCAGCAGGTCTTCCATATCGTGAAATTAGGCGGCGGCGGCGCCCATTACATCATCCCTTACTACCCCGTGCAGATACAGGTTGCCGACTTGCTTGTGGTAATGGCAACTATACTGCTAATCAGCCTGTTGACATCATTAATTCCAGCCTATAACCTTAAAAAATCAGCCCTATATCGAAATACTGCCTTATGAAACAATTTATCGTCTTGATAATCATGGTGTCATGCCTCTTTTCGGGGATGGCGCAGACCCCTATCGGGCAATTCCGTTCCCATATTTCCCTGAATCGCTTTTTTTCAGTGGCTGCTGATGACAACACCGTCTATGCAGCAACGGAGAATGGACTGATGCTGTTGGACAAGAGCTCTTTGGCGCAGAGTCAGCCGGAACTCACCTCTTGGTCGAAAGTGGACGGGCTGTCGGATATCGACATTATCCGGATTCACTATGACAAAAACCATAACGTGTTGATAATCTGCTATGAAAATGGCAATATTGACATGATTCGCGACGACCGGCTGTTGAATGTGCGCGATGTGAAGGACAAGACTATCACGGGCTCGAAGCGCCTGCAGAATTGCCGGATTATCGGCAGCCGCGCCTTTTTGGTCTATCCCTTCGGGGTGGTGCTTTTTGATCTGGAGAATATGGTCATCTCCGACACCTGGTTCACGAAGCGCGGCAGCGAGCAGCTCACGCCGACGGATGTGGCGGTCTGCAACCAGAAATACTATCTCTCCACCACACAGGGGGTGTTCAGCATTCCGGAGAATTCCTCGTTGGCTCCGGATTTTTCGCAGTGGGATGAGGAAAACAACTGGAATGTCTCCTTTTTGGCGGGTTGCCCCGACAGGATCTATGCGATTCGCGCCGGAGATGGAGAGGGGAGTGTGGACACCTTGTGTGTCTCGTTCGGGGATGAATGGATGGCCACCGACCGGACTTACGAGTCGGTGCGCTGCATGTCGGTGCAACACGATACGATGATGATCTGCAATTGGGACTATGTCGAGTTGTGTAACCCTGATCTGGAGCAGTTTCGTGTAGCTTACTGGTATGTTGACGGCCGCTATCCAGACATTCGAGAGGGCGTGCTCGACGGTGACTTCATCTGGGTGGCCGACATGGCGTACGGATTGGTCGGTTACAGTATGCCCTATTATACGTCTCTTTATTATGCGGCGCCGGGTCCCTACACCGACTATGTGGAGCATCTCGACTCCCGCAACGGTGTGGTGGCGGCGGTACACGGTTCCCGCCGGGGCTCCACGGCATACGCGCCCGCGTATCGCTATCCGGCGCTTAGCTGGTTTGAGGGCCAGGAGTGGCAGTATAATGCTGACGATTTCGCCAGCTTTGACACGCTACACGCCACCACAGACTTGACCCGGGTGGCCATCAATCCCAAACATGAGGATGAGTGGGCCGTGGCCTCTTGGACCAATGGCGTTTTCAAGTGCAAAAACCACCGGGTCACCGAACATTACAACGCCTCCAACTCCCCCCTGGACAGCACGGGGAGCGTGACTTTTGTGTCGGGGCTGCAGTACGACAAGAAGGGCAATCTCTGGATGACCAACAGCTATTGCAACACGATGCTGAAGATGTTGGCCACCGACGGAACATGGCATTCTTACAACATTACCTCAACCATCGGCGCCTCTGATTTGAAAGAGGTGGTGGCGGAGAATCTGCTTATCGATTCACGCGGCTACAAGTGGGTGAATTTCCCACGTGGCGCCTCTGATTACCATTTGATAGCTTTCACCGACAATGGTACTTACGACAATTTGGGAGACGACAGGCTGATGCGTATCGACATGAATGCGGCGGCTGAAGTCAGCTCCTCCACGGTCTATTGCATGGCCGAGGATCTGGACGGCGAGATCTGGATAGGCACCGATAAGGGCGTGAAGGTGATCTACTATCCCAGCAAGGTCTTCGACGGCAACGTCTATCCGCGGAACATCCTTTTGGAACAGGATGGATATGTGTCGGTGCTCTTTGAGTATGAGGAAGTTACGGCGATTGCCGTGGATGGTGCCAACCGGAAATGGATCGGCACGAACAAAGCCGGCGTTTTCCTGATGAGCGAGAACGGGCAGGAACAGCTGCTCCATTTCACGGCGGATGACCACCCGCTCTTCTCCAACCAGATTGTGGATATATGCGTGAACCAGTTCACCGGCGAGGTTTTCTTTGCCACCGAAAAGGGGCTTGTCAGCTATAAAGGCACCGCCACAGGTGCTTTCGACACCTACGAGGATCTGCCCGTCTATCCGAATCCCGTGCCTCACGACTATACGGGCGTGGTGGCGGTAAACGGGTTGAAATACAATTCGTTGTGTAAGATTACCGACAGCTCCGGCAAGCTCGTCTGGCAAGGTTACAGCGACGGAGGCCAGTTGGTGTGGCATTGCAAAGACCACTACGGCAACCGTCCGGCCACGGGCGTCTATTACGTCATGGCTTCCGACGAGACGGGCAAGGAGAAAATGGTCACCAAATTCGTGTTTATTCATTAAAGGCAACAGGGAATAGGCAAAAGGCAAAAGGATATGATCGTTTCGACTCCGGGGATAGTGATGCACGCCACGAAATACGGCGACACCTCGCTGATTGTGAAGATATTCACACAACAGCAAGGGAACCAGTCGTTTATCATCAAAAATGCCTTCCGGAAAAACAATCGTTTCGCCGCCTCCTACTTCTCCCCTTTGGCGGAGATGGACATCTCCTATGACGACCACAGCAGGAGCTCCCTGAAATATTTGAAAGACATCGCGCCGCGGCGCCCTTCGACCCTCTATTATGATCCCGTAAAAAGTTCCATCCTGCTGTTTTACAATGAGATATTGTATAAGCTGCTGATGGATGCGGGGGAGGATGAGGTGCTGTTCCGCTTTTTGCAGGAGGAAATCGCCAAGGTGCACGACGCCAAGGATAATATGGCGGAGCTGCCGTTGCGGTTTTTGCTGCGACTCAGCATGGTGATGGGTTACTATCCCGAAGACAATTTTTCCGGGGAGAATCCCTTCTTCTCCTTGCAGGAGTGCCTTTTCCAGCCTTTCTTTGTGGAAGGCGCGGGCATTCTGTCCGAGCAGCAGAGCCGCTATCTGCACCAATTGTTGAATCAGGAGGAGCCGGTGCAGGTCTCGCGCGGCGTCCGCACCGCCCTTTTGAAGAGTCTGGTCGCCTATTTCCAGATACATAACGAGCAGATACGGAAGATTGATTCGCTGGAGATTTTGTCAACGGTTCTGCATTGAAGGCTTACGGGCATAGGGGCTTAGGGAAAACGGATTTTTGTATTTTTGCGCTTTTGTTTGAATGCAAGTCAATAAAATTTAAGAATATGAAAAGAGCGATTATCAGTGTGAGCAACAAGGAAGGCGTAGTGCCTTTTGCTCAGGAACTTACCAAATTGGGTTTTGAAATCATCTCCACGGGTGGCACCCGCAAGGCGTTAGAGGCCGCGGGCGTGAAGACTATCGGTATCAGCGATGTGACCGGCTTTCCGGAAATCATGGACGGCCGTGTGAAAACCCTGCACCCGAAGGTGCATGGCGGTCTGCTCTCCGTGCGCACCAATCCCGAGCATGTGAAGGAGATGGAAACCAACCATATTTCCCCTATCGACATGGTGGTGGTGAACCTCTATCCTTTCAAGCAAACCATTGAGAAAGAGGGAACCACGTTTGAGGATGCCATCGAGAACATCGACATCGGCGGTCCTTCCATGCTGCGCAGCGCGGCCAAAAACCACGCTTTCGTGACCGTGGTGGTCGATAATGCCGACTACGCCGCCGTTCTCGAAGAACTCAAAGCGCATGGCGACACCACGTTGGAGACCCGCCGTCGTTTGGCCGCCAAGGTTTTCCGTCACACTGCCGCTTACGACACTTACATTTCTACCTATCTGACTGAGAAGGTAGGAGAGAAAGAACCTGAGAATCTGACGCTTACATTTACCAAGAAGCAGTCGCTGCGTTACGGAGAGAACCCGCATCAGGAAGCTGCCTTCTATGCCGGCAAGAAGCAGGGCTTTTCGATGGCATGGGCCGAGCAATTGCATGGTAAAGAGCTGTCTTACAACAACATACAAGATGCGGACGCCGCTTTGCAGATCTTGCGCGAGTTCGACCGCCCGACGATGGTGGCCGTGAAGCACAAGAACCCCTGCGGCGTGGGCATCGGCGAGAGTGCCTTGGAGGCATGGACCCGCGCGTACGAGGCCGACAGCGTCTCCATCTTCGGCGGCATCGTGGCTTCGAACCGCGAAATCGACTTGCCGACCGCCGAGGCGATGAAGCCCGTCTTCCTCGAAATCATCCTCGCGCCGTCGTTCACACAGGAGGCCTTCGACCACCTTTCCACCAAGAAGAACATCCGGCTGATGACCTTCAGCACCGACAAATCCAATGCCGACGAGAAGATGTTCGTGAGCGTGGCCGGTGGTCTGCTCTGCCAGTCGCTCGACCGCAAACGCTTTGAGGATTACGAGATCAAGGTGGTGACCGAAAAGGCTCCAACTGCCGAAGAGATGGAGAACCTGAAGCTTGCGATGACGATTTGCAAACATGTGCGTTCCAACGCCATCACGGTGGCCTGCGATGGTCGCATCGCCGGCATCGGCGCCGGACAGATGAATCGTGTGGGCGCCGCGCATATCGCCTTGGAAGAGGCTAAGGAAAAGGGACTTACGTCGAATCTCTGCCTCGCCAGTGACGCCTTCTTCCCCTTCGACGATGTGGTGAAAATGGCGAAAGAGTACGGTGTCACCGCCATCATCCAACCTGGCGGCAGTGTCCGCGACGAAGACTCCATCAAGGCCTGCAACGAGTTTGGGATTTCGATGGTGTTCACCGGAGTGCGGCATTTTAAGCACTAAGTTTCAGGTTTCAGGTTTCAAGTTTCAAGTTTCAGGTTTATGACCGTTAATCCGATTATTGAGGAATCCTGGAAACGCGTGCTCTGGGATCAGTTCCAAGCACCGTATTTTGCGGAGTTGAAAGCGTTTCTGGTGGAGGAGAAGAAGCACTATCAGGTGTTTCCGCCCGGACCGAAGATCTTCAATGCATTCAATTCCACGCCGTTCGACCAAGTGAAGGTGGTGATTATCGGGCAGGACCCCTACCATGGCGAAGGGCAGGCGCACGGTCTCTGCTTTTCGGTGCAGGACGGTGTGCCGATTCCCAAGTCGCTGCAGAACATCTTCAAGGAGTTGAGTGCGGATGTAGGGTTCCGGATTCCGGTGAGTGGCAACTTGCAATCGTGGGCGGACCAGGGGGTGCTGTTGCTCAACGCGACTCTCACGGTGCGTGCGCATCAGGCGGGTTCGCACCAGCGTCACGGCTGGGAGACCTTCACCGACTGCGCCATCCAGCGGCTGTCGGAGCAGCGCGAAGGAATCGTCTTTCTGCTTTGGGGCAACTATGCCATCGAGAAACAACGGCTTATCGACACGAGCAAGCATCACGTCCTCACCGCGCCTCATCCGTCGCCACTATCCGCCTCCCGAGGCTTCTTCGGCTGCCGTCACTTCTCCAAGACGAACGAGATTTTAGTGTCAATGGGGAAAAGCCCGATTGATTGGCAGTTATAGGGGCTTAGAGGCTTACAGGTTTTGAAGTTCATAGAATAATAATAGTTCCACATGGAGCCGTTTCTGAAGAAAATAATAGACATAATCCTTGCGGACAAATCCATTCCGTTGCATGACGTCGCCGTGATTCTGCCGAACCGACGTGCGAGAAGGCTGTTGTTGCAGGGGCTGTCGGTGGCCAACGGGAGGCAGCCTATGTTCGCGCCGCAGATCTTCCCGATGGAGGAGTTCGTGGCCTGGCTCTCCCCGCTTCGCGTGCTGGATCCCGTCACCCAGCTCATGCGGCTCTACACGTTGACCCGGGAGTGCTCCGGCGGCTATTTCGAGATGCACAGCCTCCTTTCGTGGGGCAACGCCTTCCTGAAGGACATCAGCGACATGGACATGCAGATGCAGGACGTACCGGCCATCTTCAAGGAATTCGCCGCGGCGGCCCGTTTCGAGGTGCCCTTCGGAAAAGAGGAGATCTCTTCCGAGGACCGTGAAAAGCTGGAGTTCTATCATCAGCTGGCGGGTATTTACCTGCAGTACAAGTCCGCGTTGTCGGCCTCCTCCGAGGCATACGAAGGGATGATTTACCGGGATTGCGCCGAGAATATGGACGAATACGCACGGAAACTGCCCTTCAAACGGCTGATTTTTGCCGGGTTTTATGCCCTTTCGCCTTCGGAACTGACCATTGTCCGTTATCTGAAGGAGTCGCAGAAAGAGCGCTTCCGCACCGAGATTTACTTCGATATCGATCCGTTCTACTGTCATATAGGGGAAGCCCGACAGTCGGGAAAACCCTACGCACAGCGCGAAACCTCGTTCTTTATCCAACGCAATTGCGACAAGTTGAACCTCGATCCCAAGAAGCTGCTTTTCAACGAGAACCATTTCGCCACCATTGCGAAGACGGTGAATGTGGTCTCCACTTCCAAGAACATGCGGCAGATTTATGCCGCCATCCGGGCGGTGGAGCGCATCAAGCGGCAAAAGTTGGAAGCCAACCCCGAACAATGCCGGAACGGCAGGGTGGTAGATATGTCCGACACCGCAGTGGTACTGGCCGATGAAAACCTCCTGCTGCCTTTCCTGCTCTCCTATAAATCCGACAATGTGACCGTTAACGCGACTATGGGTTTCCCGTTTGAGGCCACGCCGGTCTATTCCCTGTTTCAACAACTGCTGGCCGTCTATGAGTCGGTTTTCGCCCTGACTGCCGATGATGACAAGGAGTTGCTCTTCAGCGGCGAATTGATGGAACAGCTGTGGAAGCATGAACTTTTGCAGCCCAAGGGGAAAAGCTATTTCCCTACGGTGATAAGATACAGTCAACTAACTGACAAACAGTTGTTTGAGAATTGTCCGAAGACCGCATTGTCCCGCCGTTTGCCTTCGGTACTGCTTCGCTTCTGCACCTATGCCGCATCGCTGACCACTGAGGAGGTTTACCAGCAGTTATGGCAGGAGGTGAACCGCCGATTAGAGGAATTGCAAGCTCTTTTTGATTCCGTATTTGCTGATAATGAGCAGATTGTGGATTTTGCATTTGCCAAGTTCACCGTTACCAAACGGATGGGGGATGTGGCCATCTCCATGCAGGGCGATCCCGACACCGGATTGCAAGTGATGGGCCTCTTGGAGACCCGTATGATGGATTTCCGGAACGTGATCATGCTCTCCGTGAACGAAGGAATCCTCCCCAAAGGCATCACCTACAACTCGCTCCTGCCCTTCGATTTCAAGTTCAAGTTCGACGGTCAGGAGGCGCTTCCCAATTATCTGTATCAGGATCAAGTCTATGCCTATCACTTTTTCAGGTTGTTGCAACGCGCTGAAAATGTGATGCTTATATACAACGATGCTTCAGATGTCAGTATGGCGGAGAAGAGCCGTTTCATCAACCAGTTGGAATATGAGGTGAAGTCGCAACATCTGGAAGAGGTGATTCATATCCAGCATCGGCAGCTCGATTTCAATTTGTCACTGCCTGTGCGTAAGCCGCTCTCCATGCCCAAAAGCCAAGAGGTGATGGAGCGGCTCAACCGGTATGTTTTCTCGGCCTCCTCGTTGCAGACCTACATCGCCTGTCCGCTGAAGTTCTGTTTCCAGCATCTGATGAAGGTGCGGGAAGACCGTCCGCTGACCGACCATCTGGAGCCCTACGAGCTGGGCACCGTCATTCACGCGATTTTCAAGTCGGCGCTCGATGAAATTGCCGGTGAGTCCGATCCGGGCCGTTTTGGGCAGATTCTGCAAAAGCATATCGAGACTTCCGACCATGACATCTGTTGTGAAATCACGAAGTTGAAAGGTCGTGAATCGTTGACACAGAGTGATTTGGAACAGGGGCACTGGCTTGTCAACCGGCAGATTGTCCGGGAGACGGTGCATCACTATTTGGAGAAGGCCAAGAAGGAGTTGGCCGACATGTTGCCGTGGAGGATCTATGCGAACGAATTGAGGGTGGATATTCCGGCTTATCCGGTGCGAAGTCCCGATGGCCGGCGAGACTGGTCGGTGAAGATGACGGGCAGTCTGGACCGGGTGCAGAACAACGGGCGTGAAGTGAAGATATTGGACTACAAGACCGGCAAGGTGGAGACCGCCAACCTGAAAGTGACCCTCAAAAAGGAGGATGCGGGCAATGAGGAGGCGATGCGGGCGGCCATTGACAAGATCTTCACTGACAGCAAGTACGACAAGCTGTTCCAATTAGCCGTTTATGCGTTGATGTACGATTATTGGGCGAAGGAGAAGCCCGCTTCCGTGCAGGTGGGCATAGTCAGCACCCGCGAAATCAACATGAACCACGCGGATTATATCCTCGACGGCACGCTTTTCGGAGACGCTGACATACTGACGTACAAATCGTTATTGTCGGAAAGGCTGAATCTGCTTTTGTGCGAGATTTTCGACGGGGACGTCGCTTTCACGCAGACGGACGACGAGGATAAATGCCGGATGTGCGATTTTTTGCATATTTGCGGCCGTCAAACAGTTACAGAAAACCGGATATAAAAACAGGGGCGTATGCGATACGCCCCTGCGCGGGATAACGCGATATTTTTCGATTACAGTTTTTTCATTCGGGCCTTGAGGGTGTTCTGCAGGAGGCATGCGGTGGTCATGGCGCCGGTGCCGCCGGGGGTGGGGGTGATGGCCCCGCAGACTTTGGAGACCTCGTCGAAGAGCACGTCGCCGCAGAGGCGGTAGCCTTTGGGTTGGTCGGGCGCGTTGAGGCGGTGGATGCCGACGTCGATGACGGTGGCGCCCTCCTTCACATACTCGGCGGTGATCATCTCGGGCTGGCCGATGGCCACGATGAGGATGTCGGCGCGGCGGCACACCTGCGGCAGGTTTTGGGTGTGGCTGTGGCACACGGTGACCGTGGCGTTGACGCTCTTCTGTAGCATCAACATGGCCAGGGGCTTGCCAACGATGTTGCTGCGTCCCACAATCACGCAGTTTTTGCCTTTCGTCTCGATGTTGCTGCGCTGGATCAGCTCCATGACCCCGTGGGGGGTGGCGGGCAGATAGCAGTCTTTGCCCAACAGCAGGTTGCCCATGTTCTCGGGATGGAAACAGTCCATGTCCTTCTCGGGACTCACGTGTGCGGTCACCTTGTCGATGGAGATATGCTTCGGCAGCGGCATCTGGATGATGTAGCCGTCAATCTCCTCGTCCTGGTTGAGGAAGTCGATGGTGCCGAGGAACTCCTCCTCGGGGATGTTGGCCGACAGGTGGTAAACCGACGACATGAAGCCGACCCCTTTGCACTGTTTTTCGATGCTGCTGACGTAGCTGAGCGCGGCACCGTCGTCGCCTGCGATGATCGCGGCCAGATGCGGCGCGCGCAAGCCTTTGTCCAACAATTCTTTGACAGATGTGGCGATTTCCGTTTTGATGGTGTCGGAAATCATTTTGCCGTCGATGATGGTAGCCATGATCTCAATGACGATTAGGTGAATGAATTACTTGGTGAGTGAATCCAGCTCTTTTTGGGCGGAGTCGGTGTCCTTCTGGTTTGTCTCCAATTTGACGCCGATCTTATAGAGTTTCTCTTCCAGGTTCTGCAGGGATTTTTGCGCTGATTTGAGGTTTTTCTGGAGGGGTTCTTTCTCCTCTGGAGAGGTGGCTTGCTCGATTTGTTGGGTCAGGCTTTTGACCTCTTCGTCGGTGGCATTCCGTTTCTCTTGCAGCTTGGTCTGTTCCTTGAGCAGGGACTGGCGGTCTTTGTTGAGGCTGTTGAGGTTGTTTCTCAGTTCCTCGATGCGCAGTTTGATTTTGTAGGCCTCAATGTCTTTGTTCAGGTTCTCCAGGAAGGCGACGATGTTGCGGGAGGAGCGGGGGTCGTTGGCGAAGGTGATGCAGTTGAGGTTGCCCGTGGATACCACCAGGACCACTTGGGTGGTTTTGTCCTTCTTCTTTCCCACTTCCGTCGTGGTGAAATAGATGTCGTAGCGGGCGTCTCCGAAGGCGTCGCATGTCTGGTTTTCGTACACGTGGTAGCCTTTTTTCTTGGAGCCTTTCAGTTTGTAATAGGTTTCGAACTTGTCGGCCAGGGCTCCTTCCACAATGTCAGAAGAGTTGTCATAGATGTTGATGGTGAAGCCTTTGATCTGTTCTTTGCCGTAAAGAACCACGGTCTCGTTGACTTTTTGCGCTGATAATGAGAAAAATGCGCTTGCCATAACCACTAAAACTAAGATTTTTTTCATCATAATTGCTATTGTTTTTTTTTAAAATTATACTCGATTCAAAAGAGGCTGCAAAGATAAAAAATTTATTTTTGCCGCCCAAAAAATGACAAAGATTCACGAGATACTGCACCGATTCGACTTTCCGGTCTATTTGGCCCCGATGGAGGGGGTGACGGACCGGGGGTTCCGTTGTATTTGCAAGGAATACGGCGCGGATGTGGTGATTTCGGAGTTCATCTCTTCGGATGCGTTGTCGCGCGAGGTGGAGAAAAGCATCCGTAAGATGGAGTTTTTGGAGGACGAGCGGCCTTTCGGGGTGCAGATTTTCGGCAGCCACGAAGAGGCGCTGGTGTCGGCGGCGCAGTTCGCCGCGGCGCAGAGGCCGGACTTCATCGACATCAACTGGGGCTGCCCGGTGAAGAAGATCGTGAGCAAGGGCGCGGGGGCGGCTATCCTCCAGGACATCCCCAAGATGGTGCGCCTCACCGCCGCGGTGGTCAAGTCGGTTGACCTTCCCGTGACCGTGAAGACGCGTCTGGGGTGGGAGAGTGCGGACAAACCCATTGTGGAGGTCGCGGAACGCCTGCAGGATGTCGGCATCCAAGCGATTGCCATACACGGGCGCACTCGCGCGCAGCAATATGGCGGCGAGGCGGACTGGACGTTGATCGGCGAGGTGAAGGACAATCCGCGGATGCGGATCCCCGTGATCGGCAACGGTGACATCAACAGCGCGGAAAAAGCCTTCGAGTACAAGGAACGGTACGGGGTGGATGCCGTCATGATCGGTCGTGCCGCCATCGGCAATCCCTGGATCTTCCGCCAGATCAAGTGCTTGCTGAACCATGAGCCTTGCGAGACGCCCACCTATGAAGAGCGGGTCTCGCTGGTGATGCGCCATTTGCGCGAAAACGAGCGCGTGAAGGGCGAGCGTGCGGCTGTGCTGGAGATGCGGACGCTCTATTCCGGCTACTTCCGTGGCGTTTCCAATTTCAAACCGAAAAAAATCCGGCTGATGGCCGCCCAGACCATCGCCGAATGCGAAGATATTTTGCGCGGTTAAAAAAAGTTTTTTTTCACCGCAATATTCCAAATATTTTTATATCTTTGCCCCCTTATTTGTATATTAGTGTTAATCAGCTTCGGTCTGGTTTTTCACGTATGGTGTGCAGATAGGGCCGCCACACCCTCCCAATCGGAGGAATGACGGCTTAGTAGTTTGATTATTAATAATTTAGAAAGATAAAAAAAGTAAAAATATGAAAAAGCTGTTACTCTTTTTGATGGTTGCCGCGATGCCGTTTTTGGTGAAAGCGCAGCCCATGAATTATGTCACTATTTTCAGCGAGAACTTCGATGGGGCCACCCAACAGATGACTACGCAGAACTCCCCGAGCTTAGGCGGGGCAGGCGGCGACTGGCGTGTTGTCGGTACGGGCATCACCTACGATAACTGGAACAACCTCCAGCTGTTCCAGACATCCCCGCAATCGTACCACTCTCCGGTCTATTCCGCGACCAACACCTCTCAGTGTACCTCGCCGGCCATCCCGTTGACCTCCCCGGGTGTGGATGTGAACCATGTTTACTTGGATTTCGACCACATTTGCAAAGTGAACGTGCTGGACGGTGCCAATATCTACTATTCCGTCAGCTCTGGCGTTGACGAGGACGGCAACCTGCTCTGGAGCCCGTGGTCGCTGATGAACTTCAACAGCAGCAGCCCGTGGTACTACGGCTCGGGCAACTACACCGGCGGTGCCTTTGCCGACAATGGCTACTCCACATGGCAGTCCAACTCCACCACGGCCACCCCTACCAACGCCTGGTGGAAACACGAGATGTTCGACATCACCTCCCTGGTCTTCGCCAACGGCAACTTCCCGACCCACTTCCGTATTCAGTTCCGTTTGAACAAGCTCTCTCCGTCCACTTCCGGTACCCAGAACTGCGCAGGTTGGTATCTCGACAACCTGACGGTCCGTCTTTCCAACTGCGAGCTCATCCGTCCCGCCATCACCATGCAGCCCCCGTTTTATTACAACACCAACAGCTCTTTCACCAATAATCCGGGACCTTATACTATCAAAGCGAAACTTTTCGACAACGACACCATCGCGGAAAACCTTGTGCTTTGCTGGTACAAGATCAACAGCGGCGACACGGTGCACCTTTCCAATGACGGCGCCTTCACCAGCAATGTGCTGAACGCCAACGGACATACTATCCAGGCGCAGTGGACTTTGCCTGCCGTCTGTTATCAGGATACGATTTACTACCACATTTACATGGAGGACACGCACGGAAGCCCCGACCAGTTCGACACCTTCCTGGTGGCCCACCACAACTATCCCAACATCTACCAGAACGACGTCAGGGTGGATACGGTCAACCCGATGCCGCACTGTCTGATCACAGGTCAGCCGCAGCCGGTCACGGTCTATTTCACCAACCGAAGCGACGCACAGCATTCACCCACCGCCAACAGCATGGTGTCGGGTACTTTCCGGATAATGGTCAAGAATGAAAGCGGTGTCATGTTCCATGACGCCACCTACACTTGGACCGGCGACATCTGCTTCGACATTCCGGATTCATTGCCGTTGGGCACCTTCACGCCCCAACATGGCTATAACTACGTGACGGTTTGCGTGTCCACGCGTAACGGACAGGCCGACGGGCACCATGCTAACGACACCGTCCGAATTTCACCCTACGCTTGTGACAGTTTGATGAGCGGCCACTATACCATCGGCGGTGCCAATCCCGATTTTGTGGATTTGGATGCCGCGAAGGTGTCGCTGAACTACTGCGGTCTGGGCGGCCCGGTCACCTTCCATCTCCGTCCCGGCACCTACACCGGTTTCAACTTCGACGAGAACTACATCGGTCAGTCGGCGGTGAACACCATCACCTTCGAGGGTGACAACAAGAACACGGTCATCTTGACGAACAACAGCACCGACGCAGGCGCCAACGTCTTCGGCGCGGTCACGTTGGTGAATGTCAAGAATTACAGATTCAAGAACCTGACCATCCAGGGCAAGGACAATGCCGCGGCATCCCGTGCGGTGGTCGTGCGTGGCAACGGTAGCACGGACATCCAGTTCGACAACTGTCTGATCACGGCTCACAACACCCACTCCACGGCCGCGACCAGTGCGGCCGTCAGCCGTACCACCGCCGCCAACGCCATTCCCGACACCATCGAGTTCCGGAACTGTACCATCACCGGTGGTAACTTCGGTATCCATTATGTGGGTTCTTCCGCCCGCAAAAACAACCTGTTGATCGACAACTGCGACATCACCTCCTGCTACAGAGCTATTTATACCAACTACTGGACGGGTACGATCTCCAACAACCATCTCAAGCAGGTGGCTTCCACCAATCCGCAGAACTTCACCGGTATTCATGCGAACTACCTCTACGGCGGTGCCATCGACGGCAACACGGTGGATTCCGTGACCAAGTTGGAATACGGTATTTATCTCACCAACGGCACGACAAGCGACTACTTCATCCGTAACAACCATGTCAAGGTGGGCAACGGTCTGGCTGGTATCTATGTGACCAACAGCTCCTCTTCCTCCGCGATGACGGGTTATCTTTACAACAACGAGGTGATTCTCTATCCGGCCACGTCCAACAACAGCTACGCCATGCAGATCAACAACAGCAACAACCTGCGTTTGGTGAACAACAGCTTGCTGGTCAAGTCCGACGCTCCCTACAGCAACACCGCGGCGTTGTATATCTCCAATGGTAATAACAATACTTATATATACAATAATATTTTCATGAACCAGGTGGTTTGCACCGACAATACGGATTATCCGTTGTATTTGAATGCAAATTCCACGGTTACAGGTAGTTATAACGACTTTAATTCTCTCTCCGGCGTAGTGGCCTTCAAGACGGTGGCCAGAAACTCCATTCCGGAGTTGTTGACAGCCATTACCACGCTCACCGACGCTTTCAGCATCCTGCCTCCTTTCGCCGACATCACGCAAAGCTTGCTGCCGACGCTCTTCACTGACCTGGAGTGCTGGCGCAACACCGATGCCATGACCGATATCCGCGGCCTCAACCGTTCATCGGTGACCTACATGGGTGCTTACGCCGACCAGATTCCGACTACGGACGCTGCTTTGACCGCACTGGTCAGCCCCGCGTTGGGTGAATGTCCGCAGAGCTCTTACAATATCACGGTGGAAATCACGAACAAGGGTTCCGAGACCATCAACTTCTCCAGCACCCCGGCCACGGTCACGTTGCATTCCGCGGCGTTGAATCTGGACCAGACGGTGACGGTGAACACTGGTTCAGTGTCTGCATTGGCCAGCATTGACAAGGTGCTCTCCCAGAATGTGGTCATTCCGGTCAACCAGCCGATCGACTTCCTGATTGTGATGACGACCCCTGGCGACAACAACCACCTGAACGACACATTGTCCGTCAACTTCACCTTGGAAGCGGTCATTCCGGACTATGTGGAAGACTTCAGCAACGGTACTCAGCAAGCCTGGACGATTGAGCAGGTGGGTACGACCGGTGCCGGTAACTGGACGTTCCAGAACGGCACGGGCACGAACCCGACCATCACTCCGGTCTATGGCACGGGCCGTCTCTTCTTCAACTCCAAGACTTTCGTCAACGGAACCACTTCACGCGCCATCATGCCGCCGGTCTCCCTGACGAACGCTTTCAATCCTATTCTGGAGGTTTGGTTTGCACACGACAATGCCGTCAACAACAAGAACGATCAGGTGACGGTGAAGGTCTCCACCAACGGTGGCACCACCTATACCGCTTTGACCGCCCAGGGCCAGTCCGAGGCTCCTCTCAAACGTTACAAAGCGACGGCCACCACCCCGGAATGGCAACTGTACACCTTTGATTTGTCCAACTACGTCTCCGCAGGTTGTATCTACATCGCATTCGAAGCGCAGTCCAAAGCGGGTAACAACATCAACATCGACCGTATCCGTGTGAGAAACCTCTACGACAACGACATTGCGGTGTCGAAGATCTACGGTGCCGGCGAGACGCCCACCGAGTATGAGATGCGCGGTGTGGTGAGTGCCTTGGTGAAGAACGAAGGTGCGCAGGCCCAGAGCAACGTGAAGGTCTATTTGAACGTGACGGGAGCCGCTGAGCAATGGCACGATTCCGTCACCATCGCCAGCCTGCCGTATAACACCGAGACGTTGGTCACCTTCCCCGACCACCACTACAACGTGGCGGAAGTGAAAGATGTGGAGGTGCGCGCCGCCAACGACCAGAACAATATCAACAACGCCAAGCATTGGCGCATGGTGACCACCCAGAATGCCGCCACCATCGCCGACACTACCACGGACATTGTGCTGATCGGCGACTACAACAGCATCATCCGTCCTTGCGTACGTTACAAACTCAACGAGGAACTGGCCGTCACAGCCGTGAAATATTACTATGACCAGACCTATATCGCGGATCCTGAGAACGGCTTCAAGGCCTTTGTGGCGGATGCCGACGGCACCGTGCTCGCCACCTCCGAGTTGGTGGATTTCAGCACGCTGCAGCAGGGTCAATGGAACATCATCCCGATTCACAACTTCGCTCTGACCAACTGCACGGGTGAGGTCTATGTGGGTCTTGAGATGCTCGCGCACGGCAACTATCTGTGCGCCCAGGTGGAGACTCCCTTGCGCGATTCCACGTTCTACTATCTGAACAACGGCACCTACGAGCCGCAGCTGAGCGGCCGCTTCATGCTCGGCGCCGTGGTGGACACGCCTTATATCCACGATGTCGCGCTGCTGGAACTGGTGAACCCGGTCTCCAACTGCGACTTGGGCCATGAACATCTCCAAGTGAGAATCACCAACAACGGCACCACCGACATTGTGCCGCCCATCCAGCTGCATTACACCATCAACAACGGCACTCCTGTTTCGGAGAACTTCACCGACACGCTGCGCAGCCACGAGACCGTGGTCTTCACCTTCAACAGCATTTACGATTTCACGAACCATCAGATCAATGTGGACGACAACTATGCCGTGAAGGTTTGGGCTACCAAGCTGCCGTTAGACCGTTTGACCTTCAACGACACGTTGAGCGAGACGGTGGTCTCCAAGGGCAAGGCCAACCAGCCCATTGTCCAGGACACGGTGATCGTGAACTACCATACCGCCGCTACTTTGTCGGCACAGCTTCCGGCATCCATCCCTCAAGGTGTTATCGGCTGGTACACGAACACGGGCTACGAGTCATGGAATCTGTTGGGCTACAGTCCCACCTATACCACTCCGCTCATCTATTTCGACACCACCTACTATGTCACGGCCAATCCCGGCACGGTGGATGACGTGATCGTGGGCACAGGCACGGGCTCCGGCACCGATCCGTTCACCTTCACCAACGGTTATTCCAGAGGCCGTATGCTCTATCTGGAGCAGGAGTTGGGCACCCACGGTACCATCTCCTCGTTCGCCTTCAGCGTGAAGACGGCGTCCAATGCCAACGCTTCAGAAGGTATCCCGATGAGAATTTACATGAAGTGCACGAACGAAAACGTCTTCTCCTCCACGGCAGTGAACTGGGACGACGAGATCAATGGCGCCACTTTGGTGTTGGACGATCGCGTCTTCTTCGACCATACCGGCTGGTTCTATTTCGACCTGTTGACGCCGTTTGACTTCAACAGCGGCAACCTGGTGGTCTATTTGGAGACCCTTTGCGCCGACTACTGTACCGGCACTGGCAACCAGTGCAACAACTGCGGCCAGTATGTCTCCGGTGCAGCCAGCTATCCTTCTTTCAATGTGACCAACACCACGGGCACGCTCTGTCAGAAGAAGTCGGGCAACAACGCCGCTGCCATGACAGGTGCCTACACCAATGTGAGCAAACGCATCAATACGCGCTTCACGCTAGCCAACCTGGATTGCGGTAGTGAGAAGGTCCCGATGTACATCCACGTGCCCGACATTCCGGACTATGACGTGGAGACGCAAGAACTGCTCTACCCGACGACGAACTGCGCACTCTACAACGAACATATCCAAGTGCAGGTCAAGAACATGTTGAACACTCCGATTCCCGCCAACAAAGTGGTGGTTCACGCGCTGTTCAACGGCACCGAGGTCACCCATACGGTGGATGAGCCTTTCGCTTCCGAGGAAGTCAAGATTGTGGAGTTCACCACCCCGTTCGACTTCAGCGCCCCGACGGCGAACATCACGTTCAACTATGTCATCTACACGACCATGAACAACGAGACGATTGTCTATACCGGTAACGACACCATCACGGGTAACTTCGTTTCCACCCGTACCGCTTATCTGCCGGACAGCATTGTCTATACGGGTAATTTCACTCAGAACTACACCATTTTGGCACAGGCGGACAGACCGTCCGACATTACGCAATACTATTTCTACTATCAGGAGGACGATGCCAACCCGTTCCATACGACTACGACAGCTGCTCCCTATTACACCACTCCTGCTTTGTATGACACGATCGTCTATTGGGTGTCCGGCAAAACGCAGCAGAGTAACTGTGTTACAAAACGTATTCCTGTGATTATCAATGTTTTCAGTCCTCAATATGATTTCAGTACCGACGAATTGGTCTATCCGGTTTCCTATCAGTGCGCGACCTCATTGAGTCCGAATCTGAGAGTTTCCGTCACCAATCAGGACACCACGTCCAACACGCAGATCCCGGCAGGCACGTTCAATCTGAACGCCCACTTCACGGGTTCCGCGACGGTGAACGGGGTCAACCTGATCAGCGAGCCGGTCTCCTCATTGATTCAGGACACCATCACGTTCAACAATGGTATGGATTTGGGTTCCACTACGCAGAACCGCATCTACCAATATATGATTTACACCACGCCTGTGGATCCCACGATGCCGGTTTACACCTTGAACGACACCATCTACGGATCCATGTATTTCCCGGCACTTCCGGTCGCTCCGCAGCCGTTGAGCTACACGGTTCCTTACGGTGGTACCCAGACGGTGACGCCGGGAGCTTCTGTCCTGAACCATTTCTACTTCTATGAGAATGCCGGCGACAGCGAGCCGTTTGCCGAGGGCAACTCCTTCACCACGGATCCTGTCTATGCTCCGACCACCTACTATTACAGCGGCCGTATCGAGTCTAACGGATTCAATGCCGACGTGATAGCCGGAACGGGCAACAACACCAGCCAGTCCAATGCGGCGCCGTTCACGCTGACCAATGGCCACTCTTACGCGAAGATTCTCTACAACAGCGATGATTTCAACCATGCGGAGGGTCGTATCGACAGCATCTACCTCCAAGTCTGCACGGCAGAGAACAACGGTGTGGGCATCCCGATGAAGTTCTGGTTGGCCAACACGAACGACGCGCAGGCCATTGCCACGGGCTCCACGCAGATCAACTGGGCGAATGAAACGGCCAACGCCACGTTGGTGTTCGACGGCGAGATGGTTCTGGACCATACCGGTTGGATCGGTTTCGCGGTGAACGGTGGTTTCGACTACACCGGTGGCGGCCTTTACCTCTATGCCGAACACAATTGCGGTGACGCCAGCTGCGTGACCAACTACGGTATCAACCCGGCTCCGAAGTTCACCAACACCCAGATGGCCAACAATGCCAAGAAGGTGCTGACCAAGGCGCAGAACACCCCGCTGACCGCGGCCACCAGCTTCTCGCTCTCCGGTTATCGTGTGAATACGAAGTTCAAGGTGAACTACACTTGTGAGTCCCCGAAGGCCACCATCACCCTCAACACCACTGTCCCGCAGCACGATGTGGGCGTTGTGGCGATTTCCGCTCCTGTGACGCAGAGCAACTCCTATTCTGCCAACGAGACGGTTACGGTGACGATTGAGAACTTCGGTGCTCAGGCTGCCTCCAACTTCCCGGTTTCCTACCAGTTGGACAACGGCGCGCCTGTCACTGAAAACTACACCGGTTCCCTCGCACCGGGTGCGACGGCCACGAAGACCTTCACCAACAATGCCGACCTGACATCGGTTTACTTCAATACTCCGTTCAGAGCCTACACCGGTTTGACCTCCGACGGTTACCACAACAACGATACCACGACGATCTACCTGAGCAAAGAGGATCCGTGTCCGTCTCGTCCGTTGTCCACCGCTGATGGCGCGCACATCTCCAATGTGACTTTCGCTGCCTTGAACAACGGCACCGCCGCTCCGTATCTCAACCATCCTGTGGCTCCAGGCAACGGCATGTATTCTGACTATACACAGTCGGTTGCTCCTGTGGAACTGATTCTCGGTCAGGAGTATTTCCTCTCTATCACGCACGCCTTCACGGGCACTGCCACCAAGACGGTCTATAAACGTGCATATATCGACTACAACCGCGATGGTATCTTCCAGGAGACGGAGGCCATTTTCGCCTCTGCCGCCATCCCGGCCGGCGACACCAACGCCACCACTGCCACTTACGTGAATGTGCCGGTGAACGCCACGCTGGGCATGACCCGTATGCGTGTGATTTGCGCCGCCACAAACTCCTTCACACCTTGTTCGTTCTATAACGCCGAAGGTGAAACGGAGGACTATTCCGTGCTTTTGAACTCTCCGATGGAGATCGACTTGGGTATTCCTTCCGTCCTCCATCCTGTGGGTGATGTCTGTGCCGACGCCAACGCCAATATCCGCGTCAATGTGCGTAACTACGGTACACAGACCCAGACGTTGGGCATGGACAACCCGATGACCGTCACGGCCACCGTGACCGGCGCAGTGCCGGGTACTTACACGAAGACCGTGGAAAGCGGCTCCATCGCTCCGAATGCAGAGATGACGGTCGTTATCCCGAACATCGACCTGAGTGCGGTGGGCAACTACAATGTCTCCTTCCAGCTGACGTACGCCAGCGACCAATATCTCACCAACAATACCCGAAGCAGCAACGCTGTGGTTAGCAGCAACACGGTGTCGCAACTGCCGTTCGTGGAGTCCTTCCTGCCGCAGGGCACCGATCCTTCCAACCCGCAGCTGCCCGGCGATTGGGAGGTGACACAATCTGCCGCCAACTATTTCTGGCACGAGACGGTGGGTGCATCCCAGAACAGCGCTACCGGCGGCGGTCCCGCCCATGACCATACCTACGCAGGTACCTATCAGGAAGACTTCGGCGGTTACGCTTCAGTGAACGGTGTCAACGGCAACGGCAACCAGAACAAGTGGACCTCCCTCACCAGCGGTTGTATCAACATGCACTACAGCGATATCTATCCGGCTGAGCTCAACTTCTACAAGTATTTCGCAGGTCCTGCCAACGCGGATTTCGAGATGCGCGTCGAGATGGGTTCCGGTGCTTATTTCCAGACAGTGGATACCCTGTCGAAGGCTGACGGCGGCCAAACCGGCAGCACGGATGTATGGACCCCGCACTTGATCGTCCTGCACTCTGTTGACGAGGTGGCCCGTCTTCGTTTCACGATCACCGGCCAACGCAACAAGATCGATCCGAGTATCGACGATATCAACCTTGTCATCGGTCAACCCGACATGGCGGTGAACCGCGTCGTCTATCCTGAGGACAAATCCGTCACCGACGAGTGTCTGCAGGTGAACAGCGTGATCAATCCCGTGATCGAACTCTACAACAACGGTAACTCCGCCGTGCAGGAATTCTACGTGGTGTTCAATGTCGGTACAGGTAACGATATCATGACCGACACGCAGTTCGTGGCTCACCACATGCTGCCCGGCGACACTATGATCTACACCAGTGTGAATGACTTCGTGGTCACCAACTTGACTACCAACTGGGAGGTGAAGGCCACCGTGATCATTCCCAACGACAAGAACATCTACAATAATACCAAACGTAACCTCTCCTGCACCAATGTCGGTCTGCCGGATTACGAGAACGAGGCGAATGTCTATCTGGGTCAGAACGAGCCTAACCCGGCCATCACGACCACGCGTATCCCGTACTCTTTGCCTGAGGCTGGCAAGGTGACGTTGGAGGTCTCCACGACTCTTGGCCAGGTGATCTACACCGATGTCCAGGAGGCGGAGCAAGGTCTCAACTACTTCGAGATGAAGACGTCTGACCTCGCTGTGGGTATTTACTACTATACCATTCATTATAAGGATATTACATTAACCAAGAAGATGGTTGTTGAAAAATAATCCTCTTCTTAACGAAAGGAGCTACTCCTACGGGGGTAGCTTTCTTTTTGTCCAAGCAGAATACAAATGAAGCGACAAATATTGACTGTTTTGTGCCTGATGCTGGCGTTGGCGGCGTGCGCGCAGCCCCCCAAGATGCCGATGAAGATGACGCCCGGACGTTTTCAGACGGAGGAGTACCTGCCTCTGTTGGCCGGCAAGCGCGTGGCCTTCTGCGGCAACCAGACAGCCATAGTCGGGAAAAAACATCTGGTGGATAGTCTGCTCTCCCTCCGTGTCAACGTGGTGAAGCTCTTCTGTCCTGAGCACGGCTTCCGCGGACAGGCGGAGGCGGGTGCGACGGTCGCTTCGGGAAAAGATGCCCAGACCGGTCTGCCGGTGGTCTCGCTTTACGGCAAGAACAAGAAGCCGACGGCCGGGCAATTGCAGGATGTGGAGGTGATTCTCTTCGATCTGCAGGATGTGGGCTGCCGTTTCTATACCTACATCTCCACGTTGCACTATGTGATGGAGGCCGCCGCCGAAAGTCACGTCAAAGTCATTGTGCTCGACAACCCCAATCCCAATGGATTTTATGTGGACGGGCCTGTGTTGGACCCCAAGTACCAGTCGTTTGTGGGGATGCATCCCGTGCCGGTGGTGTATGGCATGACGATAGGGGAGTATGCCCGGATGATCAACGGCGAGAAATGGCTGGCCAACGGTGTGCAGTGCGACCTGACCGTGGTGAAGATCTCAGGGTATGACCGTCAAGCCCGCTATGAGCTGCCCATGCCCCCGTCCCCCAATTTGCAGACCCGGGAGTCGATATACCTGTACCCTTCGTTGTGCCTGTTTGAGGGGACGAACATCAGTGTGGGGCGCGGCACGAAGCAGCCCTTCGAGATGTACGGAGCCCCGTTGTTGAAGGCCGGTGACTACACTTTCACCCCGCACGCCATCCCCGGCGTGTCGGAGAATCCGCCGCATAAAGACAAAGAGTGCCGCGGATTCCTGCTGCACGAAGAGGCGGAGCAAGGTCTGGAGCGCGAGGAGGGACAATTCAACCTGTCGTATCTCTTGACCGCCTATCGGAATTATGCCGACAAGGGACAATTCTTCTTGACCAACAATTTCTTCGACAAGCTGGCGGGTAACGACCAGTTGCGCAAGCAGATCGAAGAGGGATGGCCGGAAGAGAAGATCCGCGATTCATGGCAGAAAGAGCTGGATCGCTTCAAGAAGGTTCGCGAAATGTATTTGCTATACTGAAAAATCGGTTGTAATTAGTTGGTTTATAGCTAAATGCGATTTATCTGAAAAAAAGTTACTTTCAGACGTGATAAAATGGGCGGTTGACGCGACTAATATAATAGAAGGAAGAGAATTTTGAAGATAATAATGATAAAATAGTGATTATGAAAAAAACGATTTTAACCACGATGATGATGGGTTTGATGCTCATCGGTTTCGCACAGCGGCAAATGCTTTTGAGCGAGTACTATGTGACTCCTCAGTTGGCAGAGGAGATCACGGCCGCCAAGGTGGCAGACCTGCGTGCGAACAACCCCGCGGAATTGCTCCGTGTGAACTATACCATGTTCAACTTTGCGGTTGTCACCACCAAGCTCTGGGACGGCAATCTCCAGCAAATGGGCATGTTGGAACAGTATCTTCCTGAAGGCACAACCTATTTGGAAGAGGATATCATCCAAAAGGGTTATGTGAATCCCTACAAATGGAACCTGCCTCAGGATATGTATCGCTATAACGTCTATAAATTGCGCCGCAGCGGCTATTACGTGATCGTGATGCCGAAGGTGACCTGGGACGAGCGTCTGAATGCACATTTACAACAATATGGTTTTTAAGAAAAATTCGGAAAAATGAAAAAGATAATCGCTCTCTTTGCTTTGATATGTGGAGTGTTTGCCTTGAACGCCCAGGTCATCACCTTGGGCGTGAGCACACAAACCTCCGTGACGGGCTGCTCCGTGTCTGTGTATGACAATGGCGGACTGACCGGAGACTATAGTCCCAACATGGACAATTACGTCACCATCTGCTCCAACGATCCCAACAACCACTCGGTTCGGGTGAACCTGAATCTGGCATCTTTTGACGTGGATTGCTCGGACACGCTCTTCATTTACGATGGACAGTCCGTCAACGACCCGTTGTTGGTCGCTTTGACAAATTGCATCACCGACTCTATTACGTCACCGACGCTGTCGTATGCCGCCACGGTCTATAACGCTTCAGGCTGTCTGACCATCCGTTTCAAGACTGACGGTCAGGACGAAGGTGCCGGTTTCGCCATCACCACCGACTGTGTGCGTCCTTGCCAGCGCATCAACGTCTTGTTTGACGATCAGGCCTCCAACAAGGTCCCTCATCTCGAGGATGACGGTTACCTCTACCTCGACGTGTGTCCCTATGACACCATCCACATGGTGGTGCACGGTGAATTCCCCGACAACGACTACAGTTACCATCAGGATGATGCCCAATGTACTTTCCATTGGGATATGAGTTGGGAGACTTTTGACACCCTGGGCGGCAACGCCATCGATTACCTCTTCCCGCAAGGACGCGGTTACGACGTGGCTATCGGTATTGTTGACAGTGCTGGTTGCGAGGCTTATATTCCGTACACTTTCCGTGTGAGAACTTCCTCCAACCCGATTCGTGACGTGCTGGACTTCCCCGCTGTCTGTGCCGGTACCGAGGTGGAATTGACCGTGGGTTACGACTTCCTCTCCGCCCTGCAGGTTGACTCCGTGGGTAGCGAACAGGCCACTGCATTGTCAGTTACCGACACCATCTTCTTGCCAGACGGACAACCTTGCGGTAATCCCCCCAGTTGTTCCTATATTTCTCCTGTAACCTTCACCAGTTTCTCCCCATCCGCTACCATCCAGTCAGCCAATGATATTTTGTTTGTCAGAGTCAAAATCGAACACTCATTTATCGGTGATATTTGGATCAGATTGATTTGCCCGAACCAGCAGTATGTGTCCATTTTGAAGAAGATGTCTGGCGGTTCTTCCTCATGTTCAGGTAATATTCCTGCTTCAGAGTGGGGATGGAATGGATCAGGTTCGGGAGGTGCATATTTCGGACAGGCATACGACTATGGCGCCTCTGATAAATGTAATCCTAACGAGTCTCAAAATGCAATGGGTATTCCTTGGAACTATTGCTGGTCCAATGCGACAAACCAAAACTATGTCTATTCCAACAATTACTATGTTTATTCCAATTCCACCAGCGGTCAACCGATAGACTCCACTAATGTTGCGAATATGACCAATGTGTATCACCCTGATGGATCTTTTGCCAACTTGATTGGCTGTCCGATGAATGGTACTTGGAGTATTGAGGTGATGGACGGTTATTCCATCGATAATGGATGGATGACGGAGTGGGAAATCGCCCTTGATCCGGCATTGCTTCCGCAAGACTGGTCATACAATGTGTTATTGGACAGCGCATGGGTGGTCGGTCCTGGCGCTAACGGCCCCACCGTGGTTCCCGACCAAGCCGGTGAGCTGGAATACAACATCTACGTGCTGGATGAGCTGGGATGTATCTATGATACCGTGAACCACATGGAAGTGGTGGGTCATCCGGAACCCAACCTCGGCCCGGACTACAACATCTGTTACGGTGACATCACCATGCTGGCCGCCAACTATGCACAGGCCGGCGCACCGGGTCAAACCACCGAGTATTACTGGAACACGGGCGACGTCACTGACTCTATCGAGGTGCTTACCGCCGGTCAGTATTACGTGCACATCATCACCACGAGTGACGAAACGGGATTGGCTTGCGAGGGCTCCGACACCATCAATATCGACATCTTCGAACGGCCGGTGTTACAATTTGACACCGCGGGCCTGACAGGCTGTGTCCCGCTGAATGTGCGGTTGCAGAACAACTCCACCCCGGCGGACGGGCAATATGAGTGGTATATCGTCGAATATATGCCTGACGGCAGCCAACGCGTGGCTTACAGTTCCTTGCAGACCTCTCCGGTGTTCCAGTTCACTGAACCCGGCACCTATTCCATCATCATGAAGGTGACGACTCCCGACGGATGTCAAGACTCCGTTGCCATGTATAACGCTATCATAGTGAATCCGCAGCCTATTGCCGAGTTCGAGGCCGACCCTGCCATCTCCATGCTGAGTGAGAACGGAGGACTGGTGAACTTCATCAACTATGCCGACCAATCCATGGTGACCGGCGGCCAAGGCAGTTTCTATTGGGACTTCGGCGACGGCACCATCGACTCCACTAACTTCTCCGACCCGCACATCTACACCTCATGGGGCGACTACAACGTGACCCTGCATGTGGAGAGCAATTCGGGTTGTAGCAGCGAAATCACCCACTTGGTGGTCATCGAGCAGGATCTGGTCTTCCCGAACGTGATCACGCCGAACGGCGACGGTATCAACGACGTGTGGGCTATCGAGAACCTGAACACCAACGTGAATCCCGAGGATCCCGACGGCTATCGCAACAACCGCCTGCAGATTTTCGACCGCTGGGGCAAGAAGGTGTATGACGCCAAGAACTACGACACCTACGCCAAGGACGGCACAATCTATCCGGGTTCCCAATATTTCGACGGCGCCGGTCTTGCCGATGGTGTGTATTACTACTCTTTCCAGTATAAAGGAAAGGCGAAGGACATCACGTTCAACGGTTCCATCACGATCGTTCGATAGTGGATAAAGGATAATGGATGATTAAACGGGTATCGGCATGAGGTCGGTACCCGTTTTTTTTTGGCTTACACGCTTACACGCTTAGGAGTTTTCGATGAGGAAGTGCAGGCGGTTGAAGACGTTGGCTTCGGAGGTGCCGGCATCGAAGTCGAGGAAGAGGATGTTCAGTTTGGGATAGAGTTTGCGCATTTTCTTTTCGATGCCTTTGGCGATGATGTGGTTGGAGATGCAGGCGAACGGTTGGAGGCTGATGATGTTCTGGATGCCCTCTTCCGCCAGGGAGGACATCTCGGCGGGGATGAGCCAACCTTCGCCGAAGTTGGCCGCCATGCTGATGACGCGGGAGGCTAATTTCGCCTCGTGGAACATATCGGCGAACGGACGGTAGAACGGGAAGTCCTTGCAGGCCTCGTCGTAGGTCTTGGCGTAACGGAAGAGGATTTTGTAGATCACGTCCGTCACGAAGAGCGGTAAATCGACGGGTTTGAGGTGGTTTTCCTTGTTGATGTGCCGGTTCACGAAGTTGTTGGCGAAGAAGTTGTAGATGGAGGGAGCGACGACCTCCACGCCCTGGTCGGCGAGCCAGTCGAGGACGTTCAGGTGTCCGAAGGCGTTGTATTTGATGTAGATTTCGCCCACCACACCCACGCGCGGGAGTTTTTTCGAGGTGTCGATGTTTTCGGTGAACGCGGCGGCGGCCTCCTTGATCATGCGTTTGAGTCCGCGATAGTCGCGGTTTTCGATGAGCGGCAGTGCCTTGTCGATGTATTGCTGGTGTAACGCTTTGGCCACTCCGGGCTCCTTTTCGCGCGGGCGGGAAGCGTAGTAGATACGCGACAGGCAGTCGGCGTAGAGCATACCGCACACGGCCGGCAACGCCATCTCCTTGGCGTTGAAGTGGAATCCGGGCTGTTCGTTTGCCAATGTGCTGCCGAAGGCCAAAGACAACACCGGCACGTTTTCGAAGCCGGCCGCCACCAGTGCCTTCTTGATCAGCATGATGTAGTTGGTGGCGCGACACTGTCCGCCCGTTTGGGTGATGATGACTGCTGTGTCGTCCAGGGGGTATTTCCCGCTTTGCAACGCCTTCAGCAGGCTGCCGACCACGACGGTGGCGGGGTAGCAGACCTCGTTGTTGGCGTACTGCAGACCGAGTTCCACGCACTCTTTGTCGCCGAGCGGCAGGTTGATCATGTTGTAGCCGGCCATTTTGAAGGCTGTCGGGACAAATTCCGAGTAACCGCCGGCGAAATAGGGCGCGAGTATCGTCCTGCGGCGGTCGGCTTCCGTGAAAACCGGAGTGGTGACGAACGGCTTGTCCACCTTCTGCTGACGGCTGAACTTGAGGCTCTCCACCATGGAGCGCACGCGCAGGTGCAGCGAGCCGATGTTGTTGACATCATCCACCTTCAGCAGCGTGAAACTCTTGCCTTTGCGGTCGAGGATGTCGTGGGTTTCGTCGATGATGAACGCATCAGGGCCGCAGCCGAAGGAGGTGACCATCATGAAATGCACGTTGTCGGGACTGTTGGCCACGTAGTGCGCCGCCTTGAAGATGCGGTTCGGGTAGGTCCACTGGGTCACCGCCATCAGTTCGCGATAGACGCTGACGTCCTCGTCGCCGGCGATGAACTCCGTCACCACATCGATGCCCATGTCGGCGATGCAGTCGGAGATTTTGTGCTGGATGAGGGGGTCGGAGTGGTAGGGTCGGCCCGCAAGCACCACCACCATGCGGTTCTCCTTGCGGGCTTTCTCCACGATTTCCAATGCTTCGGTGTGGAGCTCTTCCAGATATTCCTGTTGGGCGACAATGGCTTTTTGAATCGCCATGTCCGCCGTTTTTTTGTCTATGCCTAATGTTTTCAGATATTTGCGGCATCCTTCGCGCAGGAACTTCTCGTTGTTCATGGAGATGATGGGTGCGTCGGTGGGGATGCCGAAACGCTCCTCCGTGTCGATGGCGTTGCGCACCACCTCGGAGTATCCAGCCACGATGGGGCAGTTGTAGCTGTTGCGGGCCTGGCTGTCGGCGGGGGCCTCCATGACGATGAAGGGGTAGAAGATGCGATCGACCTTCTGGCGGGCCAGGTCGTAGATGTGCCCGTGCATCAGTTTGGCGGGGAAGCAGATGTTCTCGGACATCACGGTGTGGACGCCCTTTTCGTACTGTTTCACGGTGGAGGGGCCGGACATCACCGTGCGGATGCCGCAGGCGCGGAAGAGCGCGTGCCAGAAGGGGTAGAGCTCGAACATGCCGAGGGCGCGAGGGATGCCGATGACCGGCTTGCCGCCCGCGTCGTTCAGCATCGGACGGCGGAAAAGCATCTTCAGACGCCGGTGGTGCTGGTTGAACCCCTTTTCCCTCACTTCCGTGTGGTTGGTGTATATTTTTTCGCAGTTGTTGCCGGAGTAGAAGATCTGCCCGTTGGAGAAATGGTACTCCAGGACGGTGCAGTGGTTGGGACAGCCGGGGCATATCTGCTGTTTGTTCTCGAATTGCCGGATGGAGAGCAGGTCCTCCAAGGTCAGCACCTTGGTGACCGCCTGCTCGCGGGCGAAGAGGGCGCAGCCGTAGGCTCCCATCAGCTCGGGAATGTCGGCGAAACGCACATCCTTGCCGGTGAGCAGCTCCAAGGCACGCACCACCGCGAGGTTCTTGAAGGTGCCGCCTTGCACCACGAGATGGTCGCCGAGCTCCTCGGTTTTTCGTAATTTTAACACTTTAAACAGGCAGTTCTTGATGACGGAATAGGCGAACCCTGCCGAGATGTCCTCGGGAGAGGTGCCTTCGCGCATGGCCTGTTTCACTTTGGAGTTCATGAAGACGGTGCAGCGGGTGCCCAGGTCGTAGGGATGTTTCGCCTCGCAGGCGATGCTGGCGAAGTCAGACACCGTGTAACCCATCATCCGGGCGAAGGTCTCGATGAAGGAGCCGCAGCCCGAGGAGCAGGCTTCGTTGATTTCGAGCCTTCTGATCGCCTGGTTCTCCACAAAGATGGCCTTCATGTCCTGACCGCCGATGTCCAAGATGAAGGAGACTTCCGGGGAGACGCGACGGGCCCCCAGATAGTGCGCCATCGTCTCCACCACGCCGTGATGCAGCCCGAAGGCCGTTTTTAACAAATTTTCACCGTATCCGGTGACCGCGCTGTTGAGGATATTGGGCTCGAAGTCGTGCTCTTTGCACGCCTGCGCGAACCGTTTGAGGGCGTTGTGGAACGCCTCGAAGCTGTTGCCGTTGTTGGAACTGTAGTCGGAGAAGAGCAGCCGCCCTTCGGCATCCAACACCACCAGTTTCGTCGTGGTGGAGCCGGAGTCCACGCCGATGAAAACTTCGTTGCTCTTGAGGTTGTCCCACTCCACACGATCCACAAAAAAGTTCTGCTTCTCGGCTTTCCATTTCTCGAAGTGCTGTCTGTCCGAGAACAGGGGGGCCAGACGGTTGGCGAGAAGACGGGCTTCGTCGCCTATGGCCTGGTTCCGGATCGTCTCTAAGAAGTGGGGGAGGGGTATCGGCTCGGAACAGGCGGTGGCGGCCATGAGGGCGGCGCCGTGGGCGGGCACCACACGGGCGTCGGGCACGGCAATGCAGTCGCCTTCTGTGAGATGCAGGTTTCCGAGGAACACCTCCCGCAGTTTGGGCAGGAAGGCGAAGGGACCGCCGCAGAAGAAGACGGGCGCCTGCACATCGACGCCGCGCGAGAGGGTGCCGAGCACCTGCAGGCAGACGGCGTGGAAGACGGAGAGGGCCACATCGGCCTTGCTCACGTTGCGGGCCAACAGGTTCTGGATATCAGTCTTGGAGAAAACCCCGCAGCGGGAGGCGATGGGATAGACGCGCTGCGCCTGTTCGGCGAGGGTGTTGAGCTCGCTCGTCTCCACGTTCAGCAGACTGGCGGTTTGGTCGATGAAAGCGCCGGTGCCGCCGGCACAGTTCCCGTTCATGCGGATGTCGGGCATCCGGCCCTCGTCGAAGAAGATCATCTTGCTGTCCTCGCCGCCGATGTCGATGAAGGTGCGGGTCTGCGGGAAGGACTCCTTGACGAGCGTGGCGGCGGAGATCACCTCCTGCACGAAGGGGAATCCCCAGAGCTCGGCGTAGCCCATGCCCACGCTGCCGGTGATGGCCACGCGGCAGGAGCCGCCGCTTCCAGCGTCGGAAAACAATGCGACGCTGGAAGCGTCGCCCCCTAACATGGTCAGCACCGTCTCGCGCACGTTCATGTTGTGTCGCCGGTAGTCGGCGTGAAGAATGGTGTTTTCTTCGTTGAGTACCACTACTTTCACGGTGGTGGAGCCGATGTCGATACCTATCTTTAATATATTGTTATTCATATTAAAATTTAAGCCGCGAAAATACGATTTTTTTTGCTTTAGGGCTATTTGTTTACATTTTAGATGGTGCTTACCATGATGGTCGGTAATGTAAAAATGGTCAGTCATATTGTGTGGAATGGCGTCTGGGTGACGGAGGCGAACGATTATCAGGCGGGCTTGAACACTTTCTGCGGGGCGGACAGTACGGTGCTTATGCATCTTTCTGTCATCGGCACCGAGGTGCAGATTCTTCCGTTGACCCACGATTTCTGCGAAGACCAGACGATGGAGCTGACGGTGGAGACCTCCATGCCGGATTATAGGTGGAGCACAGGGGAAACGGCCCGCACCGTCTGACCGGCACCGTCACCGTCCTGTAAAAATCCCCATTTTTGGGGATGCCCTGTTTTTCGGAAAAATGCACTTTTGCACGTTGAATTAGACTTGAGACTTGAGACTTGAGACTTGGGACTTGGGACTTGAGACGTGAGACTTAGGAGAAGTAGGTAAAAAAAGAAAGAAATAAGAATATCAAGATAACATTTGATAATAAGTATACAAACTAACGAAAAACCCCAAGAGTCTAAAGTCTCAAGTCTTACGTCTTAAATCAACCGTAAATCAGCCGAAGAATGATAAACAAGGAAGACAGTAGCAAACAAGTGTTGACTCTCGCCGACGTTCCGACCGGCGAATATGGTGTGATTGTGAGAATTACGGGTCACGGCAGTTTCCGTCACCGGTTGATGGAGATGGGCTTCGTGCGAGGCGAGAAGGTGAAGGTGATCCGGAATGCCCCATTGCGCGACCCCATCGAATACGAAATCATGGGCGGTCACGTCTCGCTGCGCCGCATCGAGGCGCGTCGTGTCGAGGTGGTGCCCGTCACCGAGGAGATCGCCAACAACTACCTTTTCCACGGCACCATCACCGAGGAGACCGAGCGCATCCTCGGCAAGGCCGGCAAGCGCATCCGCGTCGCCCTCGTGGGCAACCCCAACTGCGGCAAGACCTCCTTCTTCAACCACGTCACCGGCATGAGGGAGAAGGTGGGCAACTACAGCGGCGTCACCGTGGATGCCAAGGTGGGCTATCACCCTTTCCGCGACTACACCATCGAGATCGCCGACCTTCCCGGCACCTATTCGCTCACCGAATACACGCCCGAGGAGCTCTATGTGCGCCAGTATATCATGGACGAGCGTCCCGACATCGTGCTCAACATTGCCGATGCCTCCAACCTGGAACGCAACCTCTTCCTCACCACCCAGCTCATCGACATGAACGTGCCCATGGTGATGGCCCTCAACATGTACGACGAACTGGAACGCAACGGCGACACCCTCGACATCGCCACCCTCAGCGAACTCTTCGGCTTCCCCATCGTCCCCACGGTCTCCTCGCGCGGCACCGGCATCGACGAGGTGATGGCCCGTATCGTGGACCTCTACGAGAACCTCGAGGAGCACACCAAGCATGTGCATATCAACTATGGCGTGGATCTGGAGAAATCCATCGACATCATCAAGGAGGAGATGAGGGAACACCTGGACCTTTCGGGGGCTTATTCCACCCGCTATTTAGCCATCGAGATGCTGGCCGGCGACAAGGTGATTACCGAGTTGGTGGGCAAATTCGACGATGACGGCAGCGTCGCCAAAGTGGCCGGCGAGCAGCGGGCGATCATCGAGAAACGCTACAACGAGGATGCCGCCACCATCGTTTCCGGCGCGAAGTACGGCTTCGTGCGCGGCGCCCTCCTCGAAACCTACACCCAAGGCCGGGACAAGAGCAAGCAGCCGGCCTATTCTGTTGATAAAATACTGACCAACAGATGGCTGGGGTTCCCCATTTTGGTCTTCTTCCTCTGGTTCATGTTCCAGATGACCTTCACGTTGGGTGCCTATCCGCAGGCGTGGCTGGAGAGCTTCTTCGGCTGGCTCGGCGATGTCGTCACCCGTGTGCTGCCCGACGGCATCCTCAAGAACCTGCTGGTTGACGGCATCATCGCCGGGGTAGGGGGCGTTTGTTCATTTCTGCCTAACATCCTGATCCTCTTCTTCTTCATTTCCATTCTGGAGGACACCGGCTATATGGCGCGCGCCGCCTTCATCATGGACAAGCTGATGCACCGGATGGGGTTGCACGGCAAGTCGTTCATCCCCTACATCATCGGTTTCGGCTGCAGCGTGCCCGCCGTGATGGCCACCCGCACCCTGGAGAACCGCAAGGACCGCATCCTCACCATCATCACCATCCCGTTCATGTCGTGTTCGGCGCGGCTGCCGCTCTACACGCTCATCATCTCCGCCTTTTTCGTGAAGCACCAGGGACTGGTGCTCACCTCCATATACCTGCTCGGCATTGTCATGTCGATCGTCACCTCGCTGATCGTCAAGAAGGCCGCTTTCCAGAACGAGCGCGACCAGTTCGTGATGGAGCTGCCGCCCTACCGCATCCCCACCTTCCGCAACGCCATGGTCCACATGTGGGACAAGAGCGTGCAGTATCTCAAGAAGATGGGCACGGTGATTCTGGTGGCCACGGTCATCATCTGGGCGCTGGAGTATTTCCCGCAGCACAGTCCGCAAATCGACGGCTACACCGCCCGGATCGAGCAAGTGGAGGCGGATGCCGGTTTGAGCGAGGCCGACAGGGACGCCCGGATCGCGCAGCTGGAGCTCGACCGATCCGCCTGCCAGATCGAGAACTCCTACCTCGGACGGTTCGGCAAGTTCATCGCGCCGGTCTTCCGCCCGCTGGGCTTCGACTGGCAGATGGGGGTCTCCATCATCACCGGTTTCGCGGCGAAGGAGATCGTGGTGGCCTCGATGGGGGTGCTCTACCACAGCGACGCGGAGGCCGACGAGCACAGCTCGGCGTTGCAGCGGAGTTTGCGCACACACACATGGTCGTCGGGTCCCGACATCGGCAAGCCGGTCTTCACCCCGTGGGTGGCCTACGGGTTCATGGTCTTCATCCTGCTCTATTTCCCGTGCGTGGCGGCGGTCACCGCCATCCGTCGCGAGGCCGGCCGCAAATGGATGCTCTTCGTCATCTTCTATACCACGGCCGTCGCCTGGCTCGCCGCCTTCGCGGTGCGGCTGATCAGCTTCGCTGTTGTTTAGCCTTCGGCTGTTGGTTACTTCGTGTTGGCACGGAGTGATTCGGTTGGGGAAAGAATGTTTCGGTTGTGGTGGATTGCTTCGGTCGAAGCCCAATTCCCCTTCCTTGGGGAAGGGGTGGCCGATAGGCCGGGGTAGGGGTATAGACAATTGGCCGTAAGGCCATCATCATCTCATCATCTCATTATCTCATCATCTTATCATCTAAAAAGGATGGCCTGTCGGCCAATCTTTTTATATTACTACCCCGCCCTTCGGGCACCCCTTCTAAAAGAAGGGGAATTCCCCTCCCTTCTCCGGGAAGGGGTGGCCGATAGGCCGGGGTAGGGGTATGACCGAAAAAAATCAGAAAAAAATCAAAAAAATCAACACCGTTGATATCTATTTATATTTTTTATATATTTGCGACTTGAATTATAGTGTAAAATAGTGTAGAATGATATTTAGTAAGTGTCTAAATAGCAGTTGGTTACGCATGGACAAGCCCGTTTCGGGGTTTGCATTTTTCCGTGCGTTTTGTGCTATTTGGATGCCGGAGGACAAGAATCGCAGTTGAGTTAATATAGTATATATATAATAGCAAATCAAATTAACGACGAAATAATAGTAATAACAAAAAAATAAGTACAATGAAAAAGATTTTAACCCTTTTCACGATGCTCCTGGTGACAGTGAGCACGTTGTTGGCCCAAGCGCCAAGCCTCAGCTATCAGATGATAGTTCGAAACCAGACAACGGATTCTGTGGGCGCATTTGCACCCAATGACTTGGTGTACAACCAGTCCATGAATGTCTATGTGGCTGTTGTCGAAGCTACTGGCAATGTCGCCAAGGTGTGGGCCTTTACCGAACATGGTACCGGAAACGGCATGATTGCCCCGCAGGTTACCACCAACATGAACGGTATGCTTTCCCTGACACTGAGCGACTACGAACCGGTGGCGCTGCCGGACGGCTACCAAATCCCTAATACGGTTAACGCAACGGTGAATCTCAAATGGTTCAACGAGATCGAATGGCAAGACGCCAAGGTCGTCCTGGCCATCCCCGAATACGGAATCATGGACACCATGGAGATCCTTCCCGTGCCTTTCGCTTACAAAACTTTCATGAAGAGAAACATCACGACCCCGAGAATTGTGAAGTACATCGAAAATGCCAAGACCAACGATGTGGCTGCCGTCGATGAAGCCATCACCGGTAACGTACCCTTCATGAACGCCCTGCGCGACTCTGTGGCCAATGCCATTAAACGCAACCCCGGCAGAACCAAGGAACTTGCCCTCTATTTCATCGGACTGATCACTCCCGAAGATGTTGAAAACGCCGCCGATACTGTCAGCCAGGACGTGGTGGAGTTTGTGAAGGACACCGTCGTGAAATACATCAAAAACCACAGAACGGAAGCCTATAACCTCGTGAAATATTACATCGGCCAGACCACCAAGGAGGATGTCTCCGGCTTCTGGAACGCCGCTATGAACAATGCGCAAGTGTATGAGATTGCCAAAATGATCGTGGACAGCGTTAACGAGTATATCAAAAGGAATCCTGAACTGGCCACGAAAACCGCTAAATACGTTGTCAGACACCTGACCGCGGAAGATGTCTTCACGCTCCAGAATTACACCAAGACGAACAATCCCGCCGCGTATGACACCGCCAAGGGTATCCTGAATGATCTTATTGACGAATACATGGCTGCAAACCAATACCAAAAGGTCCAATGTGATATTACTGAACTCTGTGCCTTGATGAACGAAATTGAACAATTCAAGGATTATGGCACTGTGGTTTGTCCTACGATCGGCGCAACCACCTACACTGCTACTAACGATGAATTAAAAACACCCTTTACTAATAACGGCAATGCTAATAACATTCAAGCATGGTATGAGTTAACTTTCCCGAATAGCAATTATTCCGCAGTCCTTATTCAAGCGACGGTAAATGGGGATGAAATAACAGCAACATTACCTCAGGAATATAAAAATCGCAATATTAGTGTGAGACCTAAGATGACAGCCGAATGTATGGATACCGAAACTTTTGGACCTGCTACAGCAATCGAATGTCAAGGACCATGTGAATGTCCCGATATCGCTTCTTTCACACACACTTCTGATGCAGCCGGTGATTTGATTAACTACCATGGTGTTGTTCTGACGGCTACGATGACAAACAACTACTATCAAAATACGAGCGCGAACTGCGGTTTCGAATATAAAATGGGAGATGGAGAATGGACACCATTGCATAACACAAATTCTCCTGCGGTTTTAAGTAATGATGGATTGACGGTTTCTGATACCATCAAGATGAACTTCTGTGGTAAAACTATCTTAGTCCGTCCTTATGTTGAATGTGGCAATGACAAGTTTTATGGCCAATACTCAGATGGTGTAACCATTACACTCCGTCAATTCGATCTTTTTATTTCTCCTGAATCTCCTGTTACCGGACCTACGGCGTTTACCGTTAGAAATGGTATTTATATTGGTTCCAATGAGTTCGGCACTCACTGGCCTTCAGTTGAGCAGATTGTCGAGAAATATGGCAATCAGTACGGTGTAGATGTAGTACCTACATACCAATGGGAAAGCACTGGTTATTCTCAAACCGGCAAGACTGTCACTATCGAATCCTCTGGTTACTATACAGTGACATGCACTATCCCTGCTCTCTTCAACTCAAATGAAAATTGTGTGTTGAAGAAGACTTTCTCTATCACTGTTCAACAATAACCCTCGTATTGTGTTGCAAGTAATTAAGTTCTAGAAAAGTAAAAAAATAAAGATATGAAAAAGAATTTTCTGATTATGATGATCATGGTTCTTTGCGCAGGTTTTACCTTTGCGCAGAACCATAACACAGTGCGTGGGTTCGTGCCCGGTGCCGCCGGCAACCAGACCTACGCAGTCTTCGGACAGATGTTCGGCGACATTGACTTCGGCGCCAATCCTTACCAAGCGGCTGAAGGTCTTGCACAGGCACAGATCGTCGGCGACACCCTCGAGACCGTGGTTGGCTGCGGTGACAGCCTGACAATCGGTGAGTTTAAACTTACCGTGGCCGACGTCCAAAAGATCGTGGACGAATTCGCCGATGATGGTCCCCGCGACACCTTCCTCACAATCCAGCATCCGAATAGCGCCATTTACAACTACGACCAGCTCTTAGTGCTCCACCTCTTTGTGTGTCCGTGCACGGTGGACGATGCCGACGGCAACCCCTACGAGGTCATCGCTATCGACAACACCCATTGCTGGACCAAGAGCAATATGCGCACGACCACGAACTGCGCCGGTGAAGATGTGGAGACCATGAGCTACACTTCCGAGATCGTCAGCTCCCTGAATGTCGATACCTTCGGTCTGCTCTACAAATGGAATCAGGCCGTGGGCTCTGATTGCGATTCCATCTACAAGACCGGTATCTGTCCTTGCGGTTGGCACCTTCCCACCGCAGCCGAGACTGCCCTTATCCTTGCGAAGAACACCGACGATCTGCGCAGTGCAGAGGGTGACTATTGGGTGGTTGCCGAGAACATCACCAACCTCACCAAGTTCTCCGCCCAGCCTTCCGGTTATTACAAAGGCTTAGCCGAGCGTTTCGAAGGCTACCACAGCGAAGCTGATTTCTGGTTCGCCGACAACGATTCCACTTGCAAACCCAACTACTTCCAGATTCTCTACTATTGCGACAAGCCGAAACAGGAGCCTCGCAATGACACCGCCGACGCCATGAGCGTGCGCTGCGTCCTCGATATGCTTTATGATTATCATAAAGATGATCCCACACCTAACCCTACACCTATTCCCACCCCTCCTCCTACAACTGATTGCCCGACTATTGGTACTGTATCTAATGTGGGTGATTTAGGTTACTACTTTGCTGTCAATAATTATGATGCCAGTAAAATAAGTAATGTCACTGTTCATTATGAAGCCGTTTATGGTGTTCCTACAAATGCAGAGCAAACCGTGACTCTTCAGGGTGATGCATCTGTTAATGGTCAAACGGTTATTTTTGAAAATACTGGCAACAATCCTCAATATAGTTGGTTTTACAATGAAGAGCAAGCCTTAGAAAATAATCCAGGCGTCTCTATCGTTGACATGGAACTTGTTGCAATCAATACAACTGCAACCATTCTTTATGATGGCCAAATCTGTACTGGTTCTGATTATAAGGATATTCCTGTTGAACTTATGCCTGAATACGAAGAACCTGCATGCACTATCACTGATATCACTGCTCAATTCTTTTATTCTGCTACTACCACCAGCAATATTCCTAATGGTGTCTCTGGAACAGTAATTGGTTATACTGTTGGTCAGATTTCTGATGCGGTGACTATTGAATATGTTACTTTTATTGATGGACAATCAACATCTTATTTTAAAAGTGCAGGTATAAATGCTGATGGTACTTACGTATGGAATGCCGATGATTATTTTGTACAGGCTTTCGGCAGTGTGACATCAGTTAAAGTTAGTACCCCTGAGTCTGCTACATGCGACGAATTTTCAACAATTATTAATGTTCAACAATAATATTCAACGATAATAATTAATAATAAAAACAATAAAACAATGAAAAAGATTTTAACCTTTTTAGTGATGCTTTTCGTAAGCGTGAGCATCCTTTCGGCCCAGACGGCGGATCAACAAGTCCCCCAAGCCAAATTTAATTATCAGGCAGTGGTTCGTGACCAAAACCACGACTTCAACTTGGTGATGAACGAAGCTGTTAAAGTAACAGTGGAGATTTTTCAAGTCGACTATGCTGGTGCTGCCTATTCCACCACTTTGGATGTTATGACCAACCGCAACGGTATGGTTTCCTTCATCATCGGGGAAAAGAATCCTATCCCTGCCAACATTGATTGGAACAATGCCATCATCAAGGCTACCTTCATGGATGCTGCAGGCACCACTACCCTCTCCGAGGTGATCAATCCTGTGATGCCCGTCCCGTTGGCTCTGCAATCTGTGCAGGATCCTTTGGATATCACCACCGCGAAGATTGTTGAATATCTCAGCAATCCTAACACCAAAGGTGAGGATGTCGGTCAAATCGTCACGGCTTTGTTTAACAATGCCTCTGTCTCCAAAGCGGTGAAAGACAGCATCGTCAGCTACATCAAGTCCCAGCCTGCCACGGTGAAGGATCTGGCTCTCTACTTCATTGGCAATGCTTCTGTTCAGGACGCCAAGGACGCTTACAACGCCGTTACCCCTGAAGTGAAGCAGAAACTCAAAGAAATGCTGGTCGATTCCATCAAGGCCAACAAGAAACTGGCTTACGAAATTGCCGAATATTATCTCACGAACACCACGAAGGAAGAGGTCAAGGATCTTTGGAACGCTGCCCGCGAGAATCCCCAGTTCCATGAAATCTTCAATGCTGTTCGCGACAGCGCCATCGTTTATGTCATGAATCATAAGGAACTCATGATGACCGTTGCCGAGTATTATATCAAAAATGTGTTGAAGTATCAGGATGTTCAGGAAATTTACGCTACTCTGCGTGATCAGAATCCTGCCCTTTACACACAGCTTAAGAATAAATTCGATTCCTACTTGGAAAGCTACATTGGCAACAATTATGTTAAAGCATGTGGTACTACTACTGTTTGTGATTTGAAAGAGGAACTCGAAAATGCAAAGGCCAAAGCTGCTGGTTGTCCTTATTTCACAGCAGATCCTACTGCCCATATTAATAAATTAACAGCTCAAGTGGCAGGATTTAATTTGAATGATAATGTAAATAACATTCTTACTGTTGATGATGAAAATGGCTTGTACTTCCCGGTTGGACAATTGCTTACATGGGTACAGGTATCAGATAACGTTTATGAAGGCGAATGTTATCCCTTAACCACTGGTCAAGTTTTGACTTTCAAGTTGGCAAAAGATGGATGTCCTGTCTTAAAAAAATCTGTTACTGTTCAATAATAAGCATATTTTAGCATATAAGGCCCCGCGTTTGCGGGGCTTTTTTTTTGTCTAATGATTCCGGGTTTTGGGGAGGGGGTATGGCAAGGGGTTCTCTATGCGGTGGCGGGACGGGATCTGTTTTGATTTTCGGTATCTCTTTCTGAATTCTCCGAATTCCTTTGTTTTATTTTACAATTGTTTGTTAATTTGTTTCTTGGAAAATTTATAAAGATCTGACTTTCAGGGGTAAAAAAATTTTATTAGGGTTCGTGGTGGGTATTGTTTTGTGTTGTATTTTTGCGGATGTTCATTTTATGTTTCATTATAATCAATCATTATGGAAAATCAAAGTATTCAAAATTATCCGTTCCCCGACTTCGGGGCGTTGTTGGAATCCGTGAAAGAAAATGGCCGTCGAATGGATGAAAACTACAATCGGTATCTCAAGGAGAAAGCCGAGCGGGAAGCTCAGTGGGAAGCTGAGCGCAAGACCAAAGAGGAGCATTGGGAAAAGGAACGCCAAGCCCATAAGGACTTTTGCGAAATGATGATGGCGAAATGGGATCGTATGTTGGAAGAGGACCAAAGAAAACATGCGGAGTTCAAAGAGTGGATGAAAAAATCGGAAGAGGAGACGAAGCGTTTGAGAGATGAGAATGCCACGAAGTGGGGGCGTCTGGTGGAGGCACTGTGTGCACCGGCTGCCTTGAAGTTGTTCAAAGACCTTGGCATCGGTATCCAAAATATATACAGGGAAGGCGAATCCATCAAGGCTACTGTCAATGGGGTGGATAAGATGGAAGTGGATGTCCTTTTGGAGAACTGCTCGGTACTCGTCGCTGTTGAAGTGAAAACCACCTGTTCTGTGGAGGATGTGAAGTATTTCATTCAACAAATGCAGAAATTCCGGTACTATTTTCCGAGATTTGGAGAGAAGACAGTCTATGGTGCCATGGCCGCCATCAGCTATAAAGGGAAAGCCGTCGGATATGCTCAAAAACAGGGCCTTTTCACCCTGAAATTGAGCGGGGAGGATACGTTCACCATGATCAATCCTAAAACCCCGAAAACCTTTTAATGGGCTTACCGCCAGAACCGTTCCGTGATGTCCACGGTTTTGGGGCCGGAGGTGCGGTAGAGGCGCTGGTTGGTGGTGCGGGAGCGGAGTCCGCCGAGGTTGGCCTGGTAACCGCCGATTTTCACGTAATCAAACAGTTGTGCGTTGCGCGGGAGGGTGTTGTTGCCCGAATACCACGCGACTTTCAGTTTTGTGTTTTGACGCAGATGCCGGGCCAGCGATTCCACATCGTTGGCCTGTGCGTCGCCCCCCATGAAGCAGACGCAGGTGATCTGCTTGCCGTATTTGTCCAACAGCGAATCCAACGCCTTTTCGGTCAAGGCATGCCCGATGTCTTCGCGCAGGTGCGGGCTGTGGCAGCCCACGCACCGGTGCGGGCAGTTGGTGATGTTCACGGCGAGGGTCACCTCGTCGGGGATCTCTTGGAAGACGATATCGTAGTTGTAGTACTTTAGCATAGTTTTTGATGGGCCCCACACTGCTGTGGGGGAGATGAGCCCCACACGGTGGTCGGGGCAGTGGGCCCCACACTGCGCTGCGCTTGTGTGGGGTTAATTGCGCTTCGCGCGTTCAGCCTCTCCGAGGCTGTTATGGAAGTGTTTCTTAAATGGTGGCCTTTTCGTAGTGGCGGCGGGAGGCTTCTTCTTGGCGGGCTTGGGAGAAGCTGCTGACGCGTTTCATGTAGCCGATGACGCGGGTGAGGTAGTCGAGGTTCTGGCTGTGGCATTCGGGGCATTCGTGGAGGTAGCGCTTGTCGATGTGGCCGCAGTCGTTGCAGACGGTGTTGGGGATGTTGAAGGTGAAGTAGTTGCAGCCTTCCTGGGCGGCGATGCGGAGCAGTTGACGGTATTGGGGCTGGGAGAGGTGTTCTTCGAGGTTGGCGTGCAGGGCGGAGCCGCCGGTGAGGTGCGCGATGTAGCGGGAGCCGTGGAGGCGGAACTTGTCGATCAGGTTGAGCGAGTCGTCCTCCACGCGGTAGAAGTAGCTGTTGTAGCAGTCGCGGGGCACGCGGTAGCCGTCTTCGCGGTCCCATTTGGCGTGTTTGACGCCCACGTTCTCCGCGGGGATCATCTCGCAGTTGAAGAGCAGCTCCTTCGAACGGTACTGGTGGTTGTATTTCTCCACGAGTCCGAGGGTGTCTTCGACGAATTTCTGGTACTGCGGGTTGTCGTCGATGGGGATGCTGAGGAATTCGGCGGCCTCCACCAGTCCGTTGACGCCGATGGTGAGATACTGTCGGTTGATGGCGATGTAGCCGGCGTCGAAGAGCGGCAGCATGCCTTTGGACTGGAGGTATTTGAGGTTTTCGTTGTAGGCGATCTGCACCTTGTGCATGAGGTCGATCACCTCTTCCACGAACTGGAATTGCGGGATGTTGTTGCGGCATTCGTACTGGATGCAGCGGTTGATGTTGATGGTGAGCACGCTTTTGGAGCCGGTGGAGACGCCGCCGGCGCCGAGGGTGTAGCTGAAGCCGTTATCCTGGATTTCGTTGCGCAGACGACAGCAGCTGCTCAGGGAGTCGGCATTGTCGCTCACATAGGTGAAGAAGGAGTGGCCTTCGGCGTACATTTCGGCGGTGAAGTCGGCGTATTCGGAGTCGATGATGTCGCCGTCTTTGCTGAGCAGGGCCATGGTTTCGACGGGGAAGGTGAGCACCGAGCGGAGGCGTTCCTGGTTGAACCAGCGCATGAAGCGTTTCTGCAGCCAGCTGAGAGAGTCCCAGATGGGCTTGGAGCCGTCGGGGAAGCGGAACTCGCCGAAGAGGCTTTGGAAGTAGTAGCGGTCGTAGTAGGCCACGTTCCAGAAAACGGACTGGAAGTTGCGCGCTCCGGTGGGCTGGTTGATGGAATAGACCACCTGTTCGAAGCAGTCGGTGATCATCTTGTCGATGGTGCGCTGGCGCACGGAGAGATCGACCACCTTGTCGCTGTGCTGGTAGTAGTCGTCGCCGTATTCCTTGCGGATGAAGTAGTCCATGTACATCAGGAACTCCGGGGTGGCGCAGGCGCCGCTGAGCATGCTGGAGACCATGAAGACCATGTTGATGAAGCCGCCGCAGTAGGACTTGAGGTTGGTGGGGGCGGAGGCGTTGCCGCCGATGCTCTTGGTGCCGTCGAGCAGCCAGGGGTACATGGTGATGGAGGCGCAGTAGTTGGCGATGCTGGTCTCGTCGTTCTTGTAGATGAAATGGTGGTTGAGCAGGTAGAGGTATTTGTCGGACAGTTCCTTGCCGTACAGGTCCTTGATGCGGTCGCAGAGCATTCTGCGGTTGAGGCGGATGAAGTTCGACTTGGGGAGTTCGCCGATGAGGGTGGCGATGTTCTTCTTCTCGACGTTGGCGTTGGCGTCGTATTTGGAGCCGGTGGCGGCGTTGGAGGCGTTGCAGTAGTTGATGAGGAAGTCGAGTTTCTCCTTCACCTCGCGGTCCTCGTAATGGCGTTGTCTGTACAGGATGTAGGCTTTGGCCACCTCGTAGTAGCGTTCGGCCATGAGGGAGACCTCCACTTGGTTCTGGATCTCCTCCACGGAGATGCCGTCATGGATTTTGAGGCGGCTCATGACGTTGATGAGCACGTCTTGCGTGGCGAAGCTGTTCACGGAGAGGAAGGCTTTCGCGATGGCGTTTTTGATTTTTTCGGCGGAGAAGGGCTCCCGCTTGCCGTTACGTTTGATGATGTACAGTTGATCCATTACTGGTTAAGGTTTTGGTGGTTAATAAAACAGCTCAGGGAGAAATTGCACTTGTCTGCTTTTCTCGTCGGCTCTTAATCCCGAAAGCTACGATCTGCGGTTTCAGGCAGGTCTTCTGGCTTGTCCCCGCTCTCTCCCCGCCTTCCCGGCCCGGAAAAGGCCAGTGACATATTGGGGAGGGCGCCAAATCGGAACTCACAGCTACGGGCATAGTCGCTGATTCTCACAGCGTTCCCTTTTAATCTGCAGGAGAACCTGAACCCGTGCAAAAATAATAATTCCGTTTTTAGGTTGTCACCCTTGCCGGAATTTTTATAAACAGTGTTATTAACAGTGCTGATTCTCAATAGTTTACATGCTTACTGGTTTACAGGTTTAGGGGCTTAGGGTTGTTAACATTGTGGTGTTGGAAGAATTGTTGGTTTTCCTTTATTATTCAAAATTATCTTGTTAATTTTGCAATTGATTATGTATTTGATAAAAAACAATTTATTAAGTTAAAGCATTGTATCATGAAAGATTCAAAATTCTCATTCGAAAAATTGGCCGTATGGCAAGAGTCCAGAACACTAGTTAGTGATATTTACCAACTAGTTCGTAAATTCACAAACGAAGAAAAATATGCTTTAGGTGACCAGGTTCGACGAGCTATAGTTTCAGTTCCATCAAACATTGCAGAAGGCACTGGCAGAGGATCCCTCAAAGAGCAAATTCATTTTGTTGAGATTGCATACGGTTCATTAATGGAAACATATTGTCAGTTACAAGTTGCTTCTGACCTGGGTTTCATTCAAGAAACCGATATAGCTACTGTCAAACCCAAAATCTTTTCTATCTCCAATATGCTCATCGGCCTTCGCGCCTCCCTCCGTAAACGCCTAAACCTGTAAGCCTGTAAACCTGTAAGCCTGTAAACCTGTAAACCTGTAAACCTAAAAGGCATATCCGATGGCCAACTTCAGCCCTTGGAACAGTCTGAAGGCGTGCGGGGGATTGAACCACCGTTTGTTGATGAAATAGCCCTGTTCGGAGACGCGGGTGGGGTCGTAGATGGGGATGGCCCAGTCGAGGCGGATGACGAAGAAGTCGAAGTCGAGTCGCAGTCCGACGCCGGCGTCGAAGGCGAGTTCCTTGTAGAAGCGCTGGAAGGAGAATTCCGCGCCGGGCATGTCGGCCTCCTTGCGGGAGAGCCAGATGTTGCCCACGTCGGCGAAGATGCCGTATTTGATGGAGCGGTAGATGGTGCCGCGGTATTCGAGGTTGAACTCCATCTTGATGTCGCCGGTGTAGAGCGTGTCGGAACCGTGTTTGTAGCTGCCGGGGCCCAGTCCGCGGTAGCCCCAGCCGCGCATGCTGTTGCTGGTGCCCATGTAGAACCCCTTTTCGTAGGGGACGTAGGACTCCTTGTCCAAGGGGATCATGACCCCGATGTCGGCGCGCATCGCGACGGCGTTCTCCTTGTCGATGGAATAGGTGTAGTTCCACATCACCTCCACCTTTTCGAAGGTGGTGTAGTCGTATCCCGTGCTGTCGAGCCCGTTCTGGCCGATCACCCAGCGCTCTTTGGGGGCGAAAAGGGCGTTCAGCCCCTTCAGGAGCAGTCCGGACGACTCGCCGGAAATGTTCAGGTTCATGTTGTGCTTGCGGGAATTCACGAACTTGGGCACCAGGTAGTTGAAGGTGTATTTGGTGGAGAAGAGCATGAATTTGCCGAACTTGTTCTGGTAGGAGTCCGGATATTTGTCGTAGTTCAGCAGGTAGGTGATGCGCTTGTCGCTGTTGTTGATGGTGCTGACGTCTATCGGACTGAAGCTGTGGGAGATGTAATAGGAGGGGGTCCATCGGTAGGTGAGCGACGCGTTGTAAACCAGCCGGCGGTAGAGTCCGGAGTAGTTGACGCCGAAGTTGAAGGCGGTGCTTTTGGAGACGGCTCCGTCGCGGATGTGGCGGTTGAAGAGGAGGATGCGGTTGGGGATGTCGAGCTTGACGGTGATACCGAATTCGGGGTAGGAGTAGGTGTTGTTGCGGAAGAGGTTGTTGAGGGAGTAGTAGTAATAGCCGCCCGAGAGGTTGATGGAGAGGTGTTCGGCGCCTTTGAAGATGTTGCGGTTGGTGTAGGTGAGCGAGATGTCCGATTTGTCGTTGCGCAGCTCTATCTGTCCGCCCACGCTGTGCTGCTTTTTGCGGATCATCTGGTAGATGACGTCCAGGTAGCCGGTCTTGTTGACGGTGTCCAGCAGCGACTCGTCCTCGCGGAACAGGATACTGACGTAGTCGAAGTTGTCGAGGCTCGACAGTCCGCGGCTGCTGCTGGTTCTCGCCATCTGGGTGTAGGCGTCCCCGCTGTAGGTGTAGATGGCGTTGGCGAGGGTTTTGTAGGAGAAGTAGGGTTTCAGCTCCTTGCCGTCGATTTTCAGCTCCTCAATGAAAAAGAAGTTGGAGGTGTCGCGCCGGCTGGTATAACGGTAGTAGGTGGTGTCGAAACCCGTGGTCTGCGTCGCCATCGACTCCTGGTCGGGGCAGACGTAGTTGTTGTGGTAGCGGTATTTGTAGAGGTAGCGGGCGGCGTTCTCGTTCTGCGGGATCTTCATCATGATGGTGAGCCTCACGGTTTTGGGGTCGTGGCCGAGGCTGTCGGGCGGGTCGTACTGCACCTCGCACCGGATGATGGACTTCTCCACATAGTAGTACCCCTCGTTGCGGATCAGGTTGATGATGCGGGTGAGCTCGTCGTTGATGACGGATTCGTTGTATTGCATCCCGTCGTGCAGGAGCTTGTCTTTCTGGTGGATGACCATGATCCGCTTGTACTCGGGGATGGTGATGTCGTATTCCACATGGCTGATGAAGTAGGGGTCGTGGGCGGTGACGAAGTAGTCCACCTTGGACTTTTTCTTCTTTTTCCCCAGGAAGGAGACGTTGTAGTTGACCTCCGAATCGAAGTATCCGAGCTGTTTCATGACGATTTTCAGCTGGTCGATGGAGTTGGTGATATCGGTGCTGTCGAGCAGGACGGGGGCTTCGCCGATCTTCTCGCGCAGGAACTTGCGGAATTTGGTGTCTTTATATTCCCCGTTTGGGAGGAGTTTGGGAGTTCCCCAGTCATAGAATACCGTTTTGATGCGGAAGATATCCATGAACTTCTTGTTGGTGACGGGGCGCACGTAGGAGGCGAGGTTGTCGAAGTCGGGGCTTTTGGCGTCCACCACTTTCACCTTGTTTCTGACCAGCATGCTTTCTCCATCGGGGAGGTGCCGGACGGAGCTGCAGGAGAACATGCATACACTGCTGAGGAGCAGAAAGATGAAAAGCCAGAGGTTACGCTTCATTCTTCGTGCGGGAGTGGAAAATGTATTCGATGCAGAGGATGACGAACACGGTGAAGAGGGTGTTGCCGAGGATGACCAGGAGGGTGTGGCCGAAATTCCTGAAGGACATGGTTTCGAGCATCACGGCGGTGATTTGGTAGATGGCGGAGAGGATGAGGGTGTATAGGGAGACCCAGCGGAAGTCTTTGGGGCCGGGCACGGGTCGGTCGATGTTTTCGAATTTGGCGTTGTTGGAGCCGTTGAGCATGTGCGCGACGTAGGGCCGGAGGAACATCATCAGCGTGCAGGCGAAGGAGGAGACGCCGAAGGTGTGGGCGAAGGCGTCCACCGCGAATCCCGAGAGGAATCCGATGAGATACTGGAGGGAGAGGGGGAGTTCCATGGGCAGCAGGAAGAGGGCGAGCAGGAAGAGGGCCGGCTTCATGTAGCCGAACAGGCAGACATGCTGGCAGACGGCCACCTGCGCGGCGAGCAGTATCGTGAATCGCAATATGTTGGCTATGATGTTATTCATCTTTGAAATTTGCTTTCAGGGAATCGATTTCAGGTTTGAAGAGGTTCTCCACGAGGTAAACCGTGTAGAGGTCGGTGTATTTAGTGGCCAGGTTGATTTTGATGGTCAGGAAGCTGGCGTTGTTGCCCACCTTCACCTCTTTCACGGTGCCGATGAACAGTCCTTTGGGGAAGATGTTGGAGAATCCGTTGGTGAAGACGGAGTCGCCGATGTTGATTTCGGAGTGTTGCGGGATGGATTCGAGGTAGGCCACGCGTGGGTCGTTGCCTTCCCAGATGACGGTGCCGTTTTGGTTGGCCGGGGTCACCACCGCGCTGATGCGGGTCTCGGGGTGGAGGATCGGGCGGACGGTGGCGAAGTTCGAGGAGACGTCGGTGACGACGCCCGCGACGCCGTTCGGGGAGAGCACCGCCATGTCGCGGGCGATGCCGTCGTTGGCGCCCTTGTCAACAATCATGTAGTTGAAGGCGCGGTCGGTGGTCTTGAAGATGACGTGCGCGTAGGTGTAGTCATAGAGGCGCACCCGGGTGGTGTTGAGGGAGTCGGGTCTGCTCATCTCCGTCAGGGTGGTGTCGGTCTTTTCGATGAACATGTTCTCGTGCTCGCGCAGCAGCTGGATGTTCTGCTGCACCAGGGCCTCGTTTTCTGGTCCCAGGCGCAGACGATGCATCATACCCGCACCGCTCTTCTGAATCGGTCCCACGATGCTCTGGACGGCTCTTGAGAGCCGGTAGTCGTTGAATGACAACGACTTGCCCAACATCACGACACTCAGAATCAGAAGAACGGCGAGTACGATGATATGAAATGCCCTTTTGAAAAATTCTATGAGATCATTCATCAGGCAGGGGGTGAACTATTTCTTTTCGGCGAGTTCGCGGCCGGCCTTCATGCAGGCGAGGTTCACGTTGACGATGTCATCGCCTTTGCGGGCGAAGTTCTCGCGCACGGCGTTCTCGATCTCCTCGTAAGGGAGTTGCAGATAGGGGGAGGCGGCGCCCAGGATCACCATGTTGGAGCTGCGGGCGGAACCGAGGTCCTTGGCGATCTGGTCGGCGTTGATGGCCACGCAGTTCTTCACCTTGGCCAATTCGGCCTTCAGGGCGTCGAAGTCGGGATAGTTGGGGATGTTCACGAAGGGTTGGTCGTTGGTGATCAACCAGCCGTCCTTCTTCAGCCACGGCAGATAGCGCAGTGACTCCATCGGCTCCACGGAGATGATCATGTCGGCCTTGCCCAACGGGATGAGGTCGGAAGCGATGGGTTGGTCGGAGAGACGGAAATGGGACTGCACATCGCCGCCGCGCTGGCTCATGCCGTGCACTTCGGCCTGTTTCATGTACATTCCTCTTTTGATGGCGGCTGCGCCCACGATGGTGGCGATGGAAAGGATGCCTTGGCCGCCTACACCTGCTAATATAATGTCGATTTTCATAATGTTTTTCGTTTTTGTTGGCGGGCGTATGCGATACGCCCCTGCGATTGTTTTTTATTTGTTGTTACCCCCCCTGTAGAGACGTTTCGTGAAACGTCCCTACAACGGACATTATTCGTGATATTATTTTTTCGCGGCTTGCTGTTTTTTCATTCTGCGGCTCAAGGTCTGGATGCATTCGCGGGTCGGGATGATCACGGAGACGCCTTGGTATTCCAGCTCTTTCTCGATGATGGCCACGTTTTCTTCCAGATGGCCCTTCAGCGGGTTGATGCGGTGGATATGGTCTTCCTTGACGCCGAGGCCCTTGCAGATCTCGCCGAGAACGCCGAGCGCGTGGGAATCCTGGCCGCCCGTCATGCCGGTGGTGCTGTTGTCGAGGATCAGCACCGTGATGGGGGTGTTCTCGTAGATGGCGTCCAGCAGGGAGGTCATGCCGCTGTGGGTGAAGGTGGAGTCGCCGATGACTGCCACGCATGGGCTGAGGCCTGCGTCGGCGGCACCCTTGGCCATGGTGATGGAGGCGCCCATGTCGACGGTGGTGTAGATGGCGTTATAAGGAGGCAGGGCACCGAGGGTGTAGCAGCCGATGTCGGAGAAGACTTTGCCTTTGCCGTGTTTCTCCATCGCCTTGTTGAGGGCGGTGTAGGAGTCGATATGGGGACAGCCCACGCACAATGCGGGCGGGCGCGGGACGACGAGTTCGGGGACGGGTGCGCCGTAGGTGTCGGGCAGGCCGAGGGCTTTGGCCACGAGGTTCGGGTTGAGTTCGCCGTCGCGGGGCAGTTCGCCGCTCAGGCGGCCCATGATGTTGCCGGTGCGGTTCAGCACGCCGCGGACCTGCTCTTCGATGAAGGGATAACCCTCTTCGGCGACGAGCACCTTGCCGCATTCATCGACCATCTTGGCGATGAGCTTGGTGGGCAGGGGGTATTGGGAGATCTTCAGTACAGGGTAGGGGCATTGGCCGCCCTCGAAGTTCTCCATCAGGTAGTTGTAGGCGATGCCGGAGGCGATGATGCCCATGCTCTTGTCGGCGCCGTCGATGTATTTGTTGAACGGGGAATTGAGGGAATCGTTCTCGAATTCGGGCTGTTTGTCCAACAGTTTGCGGTAGTGACGGCGGGCGTTGGCGGGCAGCAGGATGAATTGTTTCGGGTCTTTCTCGATGTTGAGCGGGTTTTGCGGGCGCTCAGCCTTGCGTTCCACGCCGGAGCGGGAGTGGGAGAGGCGGGTGGTGAGGCGGATCAGCACGGGGGTGCGGAATTTCTCGGACATCTCGAACGCGTAGTAGGTGATGTCGTAGGCCTCTTGTTGGTTGGAGGGCTCGAAACAGGGGATGAGGGCGAACTTCGCGTAGTAGCGGGAGTCCTGCTCGTCCTGCGAGGAGTGCATGGAGGGGTCGTCGGCGACCACCACCACGAGGCCGCCGTTGGCGCCGGTGATGGAGGAGTTCATGAAGGGGTCGGCGGCCACGTTGAGGCCGACGTGTTTCATGCAGACCATGGCGCGTTTGCCCGCGTAGGACATGCCGATGGCGGACTCCATGGCGGTTTTCTCGTTGCCGGCCCAGATGCTGTGCACCTCGCCGGCCTTGCCCTGCTTGGAGTTCTGGATGAATTCGGTGATTTCAGTGGAAGGAGTGCCCGGATAGGCATAGACTCCGGATAATCCGGCATCCAAAGCGGCCTGAGCCACCGCTTCGTCGCCTAAAAACAATGCTTTTGACATAATCTGAAGTACTTTATTGATTGTATAATAATAACTTATGTTTCTAAATAAGAGTGGGCAAAGATACAAAAAATACGCTTACTGTTCCACGTTATTTTTGCTGTAATAATTGAGATCGACGCGCTCTGTCCAGCCCTGCATCTTCCAGAAGGTGTTGCCCACCTCGTTGTTCTTCAGCACCAGCAGGCCGTTCTTCTTGATGCCTTCCGCTTCGATGGCGTGATAGACCATGCCGAGGAGCGCCTTGCCGATGCCGCGCTGGCGGAGGTCTTTGCGCACCACGGTGTGGTAGATGTAGGCGCGGCGGCCGTCCATGCCGCACAGGATGACGCCCACGATTTCGCCGCCCATCACGGCCACGAAGTTGGAGGTGGGGTTCTTTTTCAGGAACTTGGCGATGCCCTCCGCGGAGTCGTCGTACCCGCGCAACGCCATGCCTTCCGTGATCGACCACAACGCATACACCTGGTCGTAGTCGTCCATGGTCATCAGTCGTATTTGATATTCTTGCATATTTTTCTCGTTTTGTTTATTCAGGGTGCAAAGATACTATTTTTTTGGCTTACAGGCTTACGGGTTTACAGGCTTACGGGTTTACAGGCTTACAGGTTTACAGGCTTACGGGTTTACAGGTTTACAGGTTTAGGGGCTTATTGTAAAATTTTGTATTTTTGCGGGTTGTAATGAAATCGAAAATGGCAAGCGACAAAGGAATGTATATCCCTGTGGTTGAGGAGTTTTATTCGTTGCAGGGCGAAGGTTATCATACGGGGAAGGCGGCTTATTTCGTGCGCGTGGGCGGATGCGAGGTGGGCTGCTCCTTCTGCGACGAGATGCGGGCTTGGAATGCCGACAAGTATCCGAAACTGGATGTGGACGACATCGTGGCGCGCGCGGCGAAGGTGCCCGCCCGGGCGGTGGTGGTCACCGGCGGCGAACCGATGCTCTACAACATGGACTACCTCTGCGCGAAGATGCATGAGCGCGGGCTCAGCTGTTTCCTGGAAACTTCCGGTTCAGAACCGCTCTCCGGCGACTGGGACTGGATTTGCCTCTCCCCGAAATACGGCGCAGCCCCGAAGCCCGAGATGCTCGCCAAAGCCAACGAACTCAAGGTGGTCATCGGTTGCGAGGAGGACTTCAACTGGGCAGAGGAGAATGCGAAAAAAGTCTCCGGGAATTGTCTGCTCTTCCTCCAGCCCGACTGGAACCGTTGCAACGCCATCATCGGACGGCTGGTGCAGTACATCCTGGACAACCCGAAATGGCGCATGTCGCTGCAAACGCACAAGTATATGCAGATTTTGTGAGAGGATAAGAGGATAAGATAATGGAAAGAGATAGTCATGAAATGAATTTGAAGGAACTGATCGGGCGGTTCGTGAGCCAGTCGGGGAAGCAGCATCTGATGGACAAGCAGATGCTGTTCGAACGGTGGCCGGAATACGTCGGGCCGATGTGCGCCCAGTTCTCGAAGTGCGAAGACCTGCGCAACGGCATCCTCTATGTGCGCGTGCAGAACGCCGCGCTCAAATTCGAGCTCTTTGGACACAAATCCCAGATAATCAAGAAAATACAGGTAGACTTCGGCCCGTTGGTCACGGATATCATGTTCAGGACTTGAGACTTGAGACTTGGGACTTAAGACTTGAGACTTAAGACTTGAGACTTAAGACTTAAGACTTAAGACTTGAGACTTAAGACTGAGACTTGAGATTATATGAATTGCAAACAAAGGAAAAAAACAAAAAAAGGGATTATTTGACAAATTATCAGAACTTGACGTAAGACCCCAAAAGTCTTAAGTCTTACGTCTTAAGTCTATAAATCGAAAAGATATGAGAATAGGAATGACAGAGATCATCATCATCGCCCTGATTGTGCTGCTTTTGTTCGGTGGCAAGAAGATTCCCGAACTGATGAGCGGACTTGGCAAGGGTGTGCGCTCCTTCAAGAACGGCATGGACGGCAAGGAGGAGAAACCTGCGGAGAAAGAGTCCGAAAACAAACCTGAATAGATGTCCGAAACGG
>JAEEIG010000054.1 GCA_016281255.1 Bacteroidales bacterium | reverse complement strand
TCTCCTGGCAATACTCCTTGATTTCCTCCAGCTTGCCGGGGCCGATGTAAGTGGCCTTGTCCGGCCGGTCCAGGCGCTGGGTGAACATCTTGTCCGGAATGGCACCGGCCGTTTCGGCCAGGAATGCCAATTCATCCAGGTATTCCTGCACCTTGCGCTCGGCGCCCTTTTCCAGGATGACGCCTACAAAGACGGCTTTATTGGTCTTGAATTCACTCATAGGACCGCAAAGTTAGCCAAAATAACGGCATCGCGCAAATACCACAACAAATTGCATAAGGGAACAATAAACAGGGAAGTTTAATTATCCCTTCAACAATTTCCTCTGGTAGCTGCCGGGGGGAGGTGTGGGGTGGAGGATGATTATATGTATTTTTTTGTATATTTGCGGTTTAGAGTATGTTTTTGATTACCAGACACCTATAAGATAAGAAAAGTGCGTATGACCGGTCTTAAAAAAGAGTATGCCGCCCCCGAGATGCGGGTGGTGGAAGTGAATGCCGAGGCTGTTATCTGCCAAAGCGTAAAACTCGTTTGGTTTTTAACGGATCCCATAACAATCACCGACAGCACTGTGGATGTCGAATGGGGTCGTGGCGGCTATGGCAGCGCCGATGAGATTTAAGGAGGGCTGTGCCATGAAAAAGATAACGATGATAATGGCGGCCCTGCTGGCCGCGATGGCGTGGACCGGTTGCAAGGACACGTTGGAAACGGACGATCCTTCGGCAAGGGAAGAGAAGCCGGTTGCCGTAAGGGATTCCGTGATACTGACCCTGGAGGCCGGGAAGGGAATTGACACAAAGGCTTTGGAACTGGTTAACGGGGGGCAGACGCTCAATGCGTTCTGGACCCCTGGAGAAGAGGTGCACGTTTTTGCCTCCGGTTCGGGGACCTGCATCGGCACGCTTACGGCTACGCCGAATAATACCGACAAAACCAAGGCGACGCTCAAAGGCAACATCAGCGCTACGGGCCTGGCAAAAGACCAGACCCTCACACTGCTGTTTCCGAAATCAACGTGGAGCTATGAAGGTCAGAACGGAAAGTTGACAGGCGAGGGCTCCATTGCAAGCAGCTACGACTTCGCCCGGGCGCAGGTGATTATCGAAGATGTCGAAACAACCAAAATCACCACCACAAAGTCCACCACCTTCGAAAACCAGCAGAGCATCTACCGTTTCGGCTTCCGTTATGGCGCCACCACCATCCGCACCAAAACTTTGCTGCTCACTTCCGACCAGAACAAGCTGGCAAAGACCGTAAACGCCATAACAGGTGCCAACACCTATTTTGCGTCCGATGTACCCATGACGATAGAACTTTCGACAGCCTTGACTGCCGATCAGGCTGCTGCCCACGAACTCATCTACGTAGCCATCCGCAACGACAACACCACGGAGAAAGACACTTTCTCCTTCACCATTTACGATGCCGACGGCGCTACCTATAAAGGTAGCAAGGAGATTCCGAAGGTCAACCTTGCCAGTCCCTTCGTGAGCGCCAAGACCATACCCATGGATCGACTGGAACTTTCCCAATACGCAGCTCCTGCAACTCCCGTAACACCACTGTAATGAAAACGGCAGGGTTCTTACAGCACGCAGCGATGACGCTGCTGCTCGCCCTCATCTCCGCCGCGCTGGCGTGGGGGCAGGGAATCACCGTTGCGGCGGACAATACCAGTACGTACGTTCCGACAACCATTATCAACGGCAGTTTTGATAATGAGCCGTGGATGGTATATACGTACAACGACGTTACGTATTATTCCTGTCCGGATCCCACAAACATTGATACTGCTTCGAGTTCTCTCGATAACGAGTCGGGTTATGCAAAGAATGTGGTATTCAATGGCGTGGATGGCGGTTGGAACACAACGGACCGTACCATTTGGCGCAGTTCGTTGTTTGAGTACACCAATTCTATTGACGGTTTACACAATTACCAGCACAACAGTTCCATTCCACAAACGGACAAGTATGTAGAGATGAATAATTACCATTCCTGCATGCTTTACCAGGACCTGACGACTTATGGTCACGACGTCATCCGCTGGACGCTCAAGCATGCTGTGACAACCGCCGGAGATGACTACCAACCCATTCGCGTGGAGATTGGAGCACCGAACCGTGACGGAGAAGGCCATATTATCAATGCTTCAGGTTGGGCATCTGACCTCAACCCGCAAATCGACTTGGGTTCCAAGGCGATTTTCCGCCACAATGGGGTTACCGACAAAGATGGCAAAACCAGCACAATAGGTTTCGGATCGGCTACGGATCTACAGTATTTACGTTTGCACAATACTGATGCTGACCATAAAAGTGGGTGGTGGAGCGCGCAAGGCGTTTATTCCATTCCGGAAGGGCAGACGGTTACGCGCTTTGGGTTTATCTCCGAGGCGGCGAAGCAGAATCAGGGTAACCTCCTGGACGCCATCACATTCTCCACGCTTATCGGCAATCTTTCGGCTCATCAGTTGATAAACGGTGATGTGGAGCTGAAAGGCTATTGGGGAGAGACGGACACATCCAAACGACTGAAGGTTGTTCTGGGTTCAACCACCCACGATATCAACATGACTGCGGTCATCGGCAAGAATTTCAGAATCACCATTCCGGCTGCAATGGTTGGTTCTGCAACCTCGGTGAGCGTGTACCATCAGGATCATGCAGAAGCCACTGTCAACGCCGAATGTACGCCACCCGCGACGATAAGCATCTCCGCTACAGCGGTAAACGTCCTCGGTGAATCCAAGTACGTGACCACTTTCTACAACGGCACGGTGGATTATCAGCTGCCCCCGGGCGCCCTGGCCTATACCGCCGGGAAGGTCGATGAGAAGGTGGTGTTTTACCGTATCGGCCCCAACAGCGACGTCATTCCCGCCAAAACGGCGGTGATCATCTTGGCCGATGCTTCAGCTGTATCGGATGGTAAAATTACTATGGCGAAACTCGATTCCACGACCATATCCCCCAGAGAGGGCAACCTCCTGACTGGCTCGGATACCGATTATACCGCGCCCTCCGGTACAGTCTATGTGCTGGGCAAGGACGACGGAGGAGTACTGGGCTTCTACCCGCTTGATGGAAACACCGTTCCCGCCGGGAAGGCTTATTACGTCGTAAACTAGATCGATTTGATGGCGTATCTTTCATATATCCGCCTTTCCGCGTTGGTGCTGCTGCTAACGTTTGTGACCATGACAACATGGGCGCAAAGCACGGCATATGTATCAACGTACGATGAGCTGTCGGCAGTTGTTTCGAATGCGTCGGTGAACAACATCGTTGTGACGGCGAACATCGACGTGCCGTGCGGAACCTCTGTAACGAGCACCTCTAACCAAGACCTTTCCGGTTATTCTACTGCTCAACTCGTGATTAACCGTTCCATGACGCTGCAAAGCCAATCCGGCTCCAAATACACAATTAAACGTGTTGCAGCCAATGGCGCAACTGCCAACCAACTTAAGTCTCTTATTTCCATTCGAGGAAACGGAAACGGCACTAGCGGAACGGCAAATCTGGCGGAAAACACAGTAGAGGTGACATTTACCAATATCATCCTCGACGGTGGTGCCAGCTGGGGTTCTTCTACTGTTGCCGAAAGGCGCACTGCTTCGACTACAGCCTATGGTAATGCCGGCAGGGCAATGATTGATGTTTTTATGGGCGGGACGCTCAACCTGGAAGACGGCGTGGTCCTGCAAAATGGTTTTACCACCTACTCCATCAACTCCGTGGTGAACAACAACGGTTCCTATAATTATGGAGGAGCCGTCCGTGTGGAGTATCATGCCAATTATGGCGGCGGTACGGTCAATCTCAAAGCGGGTGCCACGATTCACGACTGCTCTGCTCAAGGGGGTAACGAAGCCGGATATGGAGGCGGCTTAGGGGCATATAATTTTGCCCGCCTGAACGTGTACGGAGGAACCATTTACAACTGTTCGGCATCCAAAGGCGGAGCCATCGGCTGTACATGGAGAAGTGGCAGTGATCATACAACTTCGGGTATAATTAACCTGTTTGGAGGAACCATCCATCATTGTTGTGCCAATATTGGAGGAGCCATCTTAACAGAAGGCACTGTGACAGATTACTTATTAGGCGGTACAATTTCCGATTGCGTCGCCACTTCCGATGGTGGAGCCATTGCTATCCCTGAAAAGGACACGCAAGTTCATATCGTAGATCACAGTTCAGGATGGCTGACCATTAGCAACTGCTCACCAAATGTAGCAGGCACGGCAAGCACCGGTTATTATTCATGCATCTCCATAAATGCAGAAGCCTCCATCAGCACGACGCCGGTTTATCAAGTTACTTTCCGAAATAACAACACTGACTTTGCAGTATTACACGTTCTGCAAGGCAATTCGTTAGGCGAAGCCTTCCCTGCAGCACCTGTCAATGCCGGCCTGCGCTTCCTGGGCTGGTATAACGGCAACACACAGGTAACCAGTTCTACTGCCATTACGGACAATATCACCCTGACCGCCAAATGGGATTTCTATGGAAGCGGC
>JAEEIG010000053.1 GCA_016281255.1 Bacteroidales bacterium | reverse complement strand
TGCTCCGGCTGGCCGTCCGCGAATTTGAAGTCGGCCTTGAACTTGCCGTCGCGGACCTCGGGATAGACCTTGCGTATCAGCACGTTGCACTTGCCGCCCTGTCGCTCGAAGTCAGCCTCCAACCCTGCCGTCACCCGGTCGATGTAGTGCTCGTCAATCAGGGCTTTGATCTTGTAGTTGTCCTGATTGTTGATCTGTCCGACCTTGCTGCCCATCGCGACAGACTGCCCGAGCACCACATCCACCAGGCCAAGTTCCCCGTCAATCGGGGCCTTGATGGTGAGATTGTCTTTCCGCTGCCTGATCATCTGCATGTTGAGTTTCATGTTCTCCAGACTTTCGCGCATCTGCCGGATCTCCACCGACCGGTAGAGGCTGTCTTGCTTGGCGCGGTTCTCCACCAGCGTGAGGCGGTCTTTGGCCAACTGGTAGTCCTCCTCGGCCTGCAGAAAAGCCTCTCGGGCTATGAGGTTGTCGTCGTACAGCGACTTCTGTGCCTCGTAGGTGCGTTTCTTGCGGCGCACCTCCATCTGCAGCTGCAACTTTTCCTGCTGCAGGGTCAGCTTCTGCTGCTCCATCTGGATCATCGTGTTGCGGAGGATGTTCTCCTTTTCGGCCAGGTCGGCTTCAGCATTGAGAATCTGCATATCAAGACTTTCGTTGCTGAGTATCAGGATGATGTCGCCCTCGCGGACGTGTGCGCCCTCCTCCGCGACGATTTCCTTCACTACCCCACCCTCCAACGGGCTAAGCTGCACGGTGGTCATCGGCACCACGCGCCCGCTCACGCGGATGTAGTCGTTGAACTCGCCCCGCCGCACCTCGCTGACGGTGATTGCCTCGCCGCCCACGCGCAGCTTCCGCGCATCGTCGCGCAGCACTAACCACCCGATGAAGACGAGCAGAAGCGCCCCGCCCCAATAGGGCAACGCCTTGCGGGTGAAGAGTTTCCGGAATCCTTTTTTTTGCTCTATCGCTCTATCCATAGTTTTTGTTTTTGACTGCCCCACACTGCGCTTCGCTTGTTTGGGGTTAATTGCACTTCGTGCGTTTTGCCTCTTCGAGGCTGCTCAAGGAATAATATTATTTATAATTCTTAATTCTGCATTTTTAATTGAAAATAGTATCGCACCACCCACGTCTTCAGAAACAGCTGCAACCGCGCGTTGAGGAGGTCGGCAACAGCGGTGAGGTGGTTGTCGGCAACGGTCTGGTAGTCAAGGGCGGAGATGAGGCCCTGTTCGAACTGGCGGACGCTCATGGCGTACAGTTGCTGCTGTAAGGCGGCGTGCTGCTGGGCTTGCTGGAGGGCAGCAGCGGCTCCGTCGCGGTCGGCAAGGGCGCGATGAATCTCGGCCTCAACGGTTTGCCGAGCCTGCGCGTATCGAGCTTCGGCACGGTCGCAGTCGTTGCGACGACGGGCAATCTCCGTCTGCCGCGACAGCCGGTTGTAGATCGGGATATTCAGCGAAAGCTGCACATACTCACCACCGTTGTTGGCAATCTGCTGTCCGTATGGGGCGGTCACATAGTCCGTTCGACCAGGATAGGTGAAGTACGTAGAGGACCAGCCGCCATACAGCGACAGCGAGGGTAGCAGCTGCCAGCGGGCGGTCTTGAGGGCGAGGCGGGCGGTCTGCCGCTCATTTTCGGCTATGATTACAGCGGGCAGACGATCTGCCGCCCGACTCACCTCCATCGTGTGCACCGCATCCGACAGCATCGTGTCCGCCTCCACATCTGTGACGGAAAACGACTGTTCTGTCGGAAACAACATAATGTCTTTCAGTGTGATATAAGCATTCTGAAGCTGGTTCTCGCAGACGATGTACTTGTATTTACGGTCGGAAAGTTCCGCCTCCATCTGCAGTACATCCGCCTGCGACTTCTGCCCCAAATCTTTCTGTCGTTGCGCAAGACGCAGAGCCGTCTCCGCTGTCTCCATCTGCGCCTGCACTGTCCTCGACAACTCCGTGAAATAGAGCACATTGCAGTAGGCTTCTATCGTGGCAAGCGTGATTTTGTCCTCCGTCTGCTGAATTCTCGTCACACCCGTCGCCTCCGCAATCTTCGTGATTTTCATGTTGTTGATTGCGCGAAAGCCGTTAAAGAGGGTGATACCTGCGGATAGACTGTAGCCATTGTGGAAGGAGGTGGTGTTGCTGTAGGTATTGGTCTCAGGGTCAATGGAGCGCCCGAAGTTGGAATAGGCGTATGTATTGGCGTCAATCTCCGGGGTGAAAGCGTTGAGGATGGCGTTTCGGCGGGCTAACTGCGCGTCCCCAAGATCGGCCTGCAGCACGCGCACCTCCGCTGAATGCGACAAAGCGTAACGCACGCAGTCGCGCAGAGTCATCACCGCCGTGTCCTGCGCATGCGCCGCCCCGAGGAGGAGCATCGTCAATATTACGGTTAGTATCGTTTTTGCAACCATTGTTTCGCGTTCTTATTTGACATTTGCAAAGTCGTGCCATGGCGCGTCTCTACAATTCCAAAAAAGAATATGCCAAAAGAATGCCAAAAACGTATCTCGCTGATTATTAGCAAATCAGCATAATCAAAAAAAAGGAAAAGTGTAAGAAAATCTTACAAGGTGTAAGGAGATTTTACGCTCGTTGATGAATCATGAGACCCAATAGAGACTCAGCGACCTAACGCCCGGTAAACCACAAACGGCTCATCGTCGGAGGCCTCCACCATGAACGTATCCCCCAGCGCTTCGTTCAGGCTCCCTTCCCATAACCATTTGAAGGAACGGTCATGGACGGGGTATTTCAGTCCGGTGAACCAAAATCTCTGCTTCGAATGACTCGGGAAAACGGAGACCTGCATTCCCGGATAAGAAGGGATTTCCCCCACCCTGTTTATCACGCCAAAATCGCCGTGTTCGGTCAACATTCGAATGCGCTTATTCTCGGAATACATCACCAGGATACTCAAATTCGCGATGAAATGGTCTTCGCGCAAACCGCCGCAACCCATCAGCAAAATATTGTCATAACCCTTTGCTGTACAATATTTCAACGCCTTCTGGAGGTCGTTGTATTCTTCGCTCTTGTCGGGATAATAAGGGATATCATGGCATGTCTCTACGGGCGGAATTCCCATCGAATCCCCGTCTCCTACCACCACATCCGGTATGATATTGATGGACAACAACTTCTGAAGCGCGCCATCACAGCAGACGATGCGTCTCTTATCGTTAAGAATACTCAAAGACAACTCTGAATCCGGCACCTCGCCGTTAGCGACCACAATGGTCGTGAAGTCAGCGAACTGATTCTTCCAGAAACCGATGTTTGGTTGATTCATACTGGCAGGTTTCAAGATTCAAGTTGCAGGTTTCAGGTGCTTGAAACTTGAAACCTGAAACCTGAAACAATCTGTTAAAACCATCTCACAATATTGAAATCCTGATCGTTCGGCAGCAGATCATGGTTGGGAATCACGCGGATGGCGCAGTCCCAGATGCCGATACGGTTCGCCACCTCGTCACACACGAAGGTGCAGATCCCGTTGCGTTCCACATCGAAGAGGAAAGGCACCTTGTATTCCAATTTCGGTTTCCGACTGTTTTCCTCAGCCGTGACAAAGACCATCTCGACTTTCAAGTCTTCGGGGCTAAGCGTACCGAGGCGCATTTCCACCTGGCAACGCATCTGGTCGCCCACGCAGTAGATGTTGTTTTTGGTTTTCGGGTAATGGACACCCACGCACTGAATATCATTCCAGCCTGAGAGCACTTTTTCGCGCCATTTGAGCAGCTTTCTCACATTTTCGTTGTCATCCTGATGCAAACGGCGGTATCTGTTCATCAGTTTGCGGTAGAATTTGCGGTAATAGTCGTCTAACTGGCGTTTCATGGTGAAATGCGGGGAGATCATCGAGAAGCATTTCTTCATCATCTGCACCCATTCTGTCGGAATGCCATGGTCGTCGCGGGTGTAGAACGCCTTGGTGATAGACTCGTTGATGATGTTATAAAGCGTTTCGGCATCCAATTCGTCCTGCAGACGGTTATCCTGGTAGGTGATTTCCTCCTTCAATGCCCAGCCGGCACCGGGGACATAACCTTCCGCCCACCAGCCGTCGAGCACGCTGAGGTTCAGCACTCCGTTCATCACGGCCTTCTCGCCGCTGGTGCCGGACGCCTCCAACGGACGCGTCGGGGTGTTCATCCAGACATCGCAACCCGAGATCAACTTCTTGGCCAGGATCATGTTATAGTTCTCCACGAAGACGATCTTGCCGATGAATTCGGGTTTTCGGCTCAGTTCGATGATGCGCTTGATCAGGTCTTGACCGGCCTTGTCGTGCGGATGCGCCTTACCTGCGAAGATGAACTGCAGCGGTTTTTCGGGGTTGTTGAGCATGGCCTTGAGTTTCTCTTCGTTCATGAAGAGCAGATAGGCGCGTTTATAGGTGGCGAAACGGCGGGCGAAACCGATGGTCAGCACATCGTCGCGAAGTGCTCTGAGCGTTGCGTCGATGAGCGCGGGCGACTCATTGCGGGTGCGCATCTGTTCGGCCAGCATCTCCCTGATGGCGGCGAACATCTCCTTGCGCAACTCCTGTTTCAGATTCCAGATTTTCTCATCCGGGACGGCCTTTATCTTGCTCCATACCCGCGGATTGGAAGCATCCTCAAGGAACTCGTCGCCAAAGACGCTCTGGTGCAACGCCTGCCATTTCTTGTGCGCCCAAGTCGGGTAATGCACCCCGTTGGTCACATATCCGATATGCGACTCCTCGGCGAAGCGGCCCTCGTAAAGGTCGGCGAACATCTCCTGCGACACGCGTCCGTGGATACGGCTCACACCGTTGATCTCCTGCGAGAAACGGCAGGCGAGAATGCTCATCGAGAACTTGTCGAAGGTGTCGCTGTCGTGCTTGCGGCCGAAGCCCATGAAGGTCTCCCAGCTGACGTTGAACTGCTGGGAATAAGTGGAGAAGTAGGTGCGCATGAGATCTTCCGTGAAAGCGTCGTGACCGGCGGGCACGGGTGTGTGGGTGGTGTAGAGCGAGGAGGCTTTCACCAGCTCGACGGCCACCTGGCGGTTCACATGCTCGTTCTGCATCACCTGCAGAATACGTTCCAGGTTCAGGAAAGCCGCATGGCCTTCGTTAAGATGGAAAACCGTCGGGGTTTCGCCGATGACCTTCAGCATACGCACGCCGCCGATACCGAGCAGGATCTCCTGTTTGAGACGGTTCTCGACATCGCCGCCATACAGCGTTGCCGTCACGCCACGGTCCTCCTGCCAGTTCTTGTCAAAGTCGGTGTCAAGGAGATACAACGGAACACGCCCCACGTCAGCGCGCCAGATACGCGCGTAGAGGTTGCGACCGGGCATCGCCACGCTGATGGTGATCCACTCCCCGTTCTCGTCTTTGTAAGGCTTGATGGGCAGTTTGGAGAAACTTTGCGGCGGGTAGAGGTTCACCTGCTCGCCGTACGCGGAAATCTGCTGCTGGAAATAGCCATAGCGGTAGAGCAAGCCCACACCGAGCATGTTCACGTTGCAGTCGCTGGCCTCCTTGAGGTAGTCGCCGGCCAACATGCCGAGACCTCCGGAGAAGATCTTCAGCTCGTTGCTGATGCCGAACTCCATGCTGAAGTAGGCGATGCGGTCCTCCTCACGGCTGCGCGGCGTCTCCATATAGGCGGTGAACTTGTCGTAAACCCGGTGTAGCTTGTTGATATACGCCTCGTTCTGCGCGAAATTCTCCAGACGTTCCAACGGAAGCATCTGCAAGGCGTGAATCGGGTTCTCCTCGCAAGACTTCCACAGCGAGGGACCGGCAATCTCCTCGAAAAGCTCGCGCGCCTCGAAGTTCCAGCTCCACCAGAGGTTTTCGGAGAGTTTCTCCAAAAGCTGGAGCGCCACAGGCAGATGAGACTTCACGGAAACGCGGCGCCATTCGGGGCGTTCCACGTTCAACTCCTTCACCATCTGCCCCACGTTGGAGGTTTTGTTCTGATACTGTTCGTAACGGCCGCCACTCTTGCCCAACGCAATCGCGTAGGTATCCTCGTAATTGGCATAAAGATGCGTCCAAAGCGCCTTCTCCGCGATTGCCATGGCGGTCTTGCGGATATCGGACATCGCCTGCTCCGTGCAGTTAAGGTAGAACAGCATCTGCTCGGCGATGGCTTTCACCACTTCGTCGTCGTTGTTGTCGGTCCGCTGAATCACGCTGACGCTCTGCTGCTGGGTGAAATGCTCCTGCACCCACGCGCCGAAACCGGCCAAAGAAGTCGTGATGGTCGGGATGCCGAAAGCGATGCTCTCCAACGGCGTATAACCCCATGGCTCGTAATAAGAGGGGAACACGGAAAGGTCGAAACCGATCAGCAAATCATAATATTTCAGGTTGAAGATGCCGTCCTCGCCGTCCAGATAGACCGGGGCGAAGACAATCTTCACTTTCTGGTCGGCAGCGTTATGCAGACCATTGTTGTTCAATTCGTTGAGTATCGGGTCATGGTAAGGGTCGTGCAACACATGCGTCACGAAGCGGTCGGACATCGGCACACCGCTCACGGGCCGGGTCATCTGGGCGGCGATTTCCTCGTCGCGACCACTCTGGCCGGCAGGCACGGTGATGAAGGCCACCACCGGACGGTCGGGATTGGCCTCGGTCACCTTCGCCAAGCTCTTGATAAACACGTCGATACCTTTGTTCTTGAATTCGTAGCGACCGCTGTTGATGACCAGCAGCGCATCCTCGGGAATCTGCGTCTGGGTGAGCGTGGAAGCCACCTGCAACAGCTTGTCGCGGGCGATTTTGCGTTTGCGCTCGAACTCTTCGCCTTTCGGCACGAAGGCGTTCTCGAAACCGTTGATGGTGATCACGTCCGCGGGCCTTTCGAAGAAAGCGTCGCACTCGCGGTTGGTGATTTCGCTCACCGTGGTGTATGCGTCTGCATACTTGGCAGAGAGCGACTCCAGGGAATATTTGGACTGCACCCCGAAACGGGCGGCCGTATCAACAGGATTGTACTGCTTGGTGTCAGCGTACAACGGAAGGCCGTTGCCGGCGATGCAACGACCCAGGACCGTGGCGTGGGTCGTGAACACCGTGGCGATCTGCGGAGCCACGGACTCGAGGTAGAGGATTCCGGTACCCGTCATCCACTCGTGGAAATGAGCCACGATCTTGTCCATCGAGTTGCAGTAGAAGTTGTAGAAGTTCTCGATCACGCGGCCGGCGGCATAACCGAACAGCGCGGGCTCGATGTAATCCCACTGACCGGAGATGGAGTCCAGTTTGCAACTGAGCCAAAATTTGGTCAGGATCTCGTTCTTCTTCTCGAAGAAATTGGTGAAATCGACCAAAAAGACAATCGGAGAGCCCACAATCTGCCATCTGCCGACGCGCACTTTCAATCCGTCGCGCGCCACAACGTCACGCCAGTTCTTGAAAAGATCGGGATCCTCCACAAAATCGTCGTTGTTCTCCTTCGCGATATCAGGGCCGATACAGATATACCGGTCGCGGTAACGTTCCACCACAGTCGCCGCTTTGGTGGACAAGACGGTATAGATGCCGCCCACCTTGTTACAAATTTCCCAGGAAGTTTCAAAAAGGTAATCGCTATGTCTCTGACTCATAAATATTTATTGTTGATTTTTTACTTTTTTGCCATAAACTGCAAAGATAAGAAAAAAAATCGCGAAACCGCAATTTTTTTTCTGCGATTTTTCAACAACAAACCTTTGAAAAGGAGTCGCGATATCCCCCTACAGCTCTTTGGCAAGAAACTCGGAGGTGAAGCCCACGCCTTGCCGCACAATCTCCTCAGGGGTGCCGACGGCCACCACCTCGCCGCCGCTGCGGCCGCCTTCAGGACCCATGTCGATGATCCAATCGGCCATCTTGATGACGTCCATGTTGTGCTCGATGACGACCACGGTGTTGCCCTTCTCCACGAGCCGGTCCAGCACGTCCAACAGGATGGCGATGTCCTGGAAATGCAACCCGGTGGTGGGTTCGTCCAGAATGTACAGGGTGCTGCCGGTGTCCTTTTTCGAGAGCTCCGCCGCCAGCTTGATACGCTGCGCCTCGCCGCCGGAGAGCGTGGTGGAAGGCTGACCGAGCTTCAGGTAGCCGAGCCCCACATCGTCCATCGTCTTGAGTTCGCGCACGATGGCCGGGATGTTCTCGAAGAACTCGATGGCCGTGTGGATGTCCATCTCCAGCACGTCGTTGATGGACTTGCCCTTGTAGCGGACTTCCAGCGTCTCGTCATTGTAGCGCTTGCCGCCGCATTTGTCGCAGGTGACATAGACATCGGGCAGGAAGTTCATCTCGATGGTCTTCACCCCCGCGCCCTTGCACTCTTCGCAACGCCCGCCCGACACGTTGAAGGAGAACCTCCCGGGCTTGTAACCGCGGATCTTCGACTCCGGCATCTGCGTGAACAGCTTCCGGATATCTTCAAACACCCCCACGTAGGTGGCCGGATTGGAGCGCGGCGTGCGGCCTATGGGCTGCTGGTTGATGTCGATAATCTTGTTGATATGCTCCAGACCGACCACATCCTTATAAGGCAAGGGTTTCTTTTCGGAGCGGTAGATATAGTGGTTGAGGATGGGATACAGGGTTTCGTTGATGAGGGTCGATTTGCCGCTGCCCGAGACGCCCGTCACGCAAACGAGCGTACCCAACGGGAACTCCACGGTCACGTTCTTGAGGTTGTTGCCGGTGGCGCCCACAATGGAGAGCCACTCGCCGTTGCCCTTCCGACGGTGTTTCGGCACCTGTATCTTCTTCTTCCCTTTGAGATATGCGGCTGTCAGCGAGCCGCTTTTGAGAATCTCCTTGTAGGTTCCGGCAGCCACGATTTCGCCGCCGTACTCCCCCGCCGCGGGCCCCACGTCCACGATGTAGTCGGCGGCCTTCATCATGTCCCGGTCGTGCTCCACCACGATCACCGAGTTGCCCATGTCACGCAGACTGCGCAGCGACTCGATGAGATAGTGGTTGTCGCGCTGGTGCAGGCCGATGCTCGGTTCGTCGAGGATGTACATCACGTTCACGAGCTGCGAGCTGATCTGGGTGGCCAACCGGATGCGCTGCGCCTCCCCGCCCGACAGCGACGCCGAGGAGCGGTCGAGCGACAGATACTGCACGCCCACGTCGCACAGGAACTCCAACCGGAAGGTGATTTCGCGCAGGATTTCGCTGGCGATGTGCCTCTTGCCGGGTTCGAGATGGACCGGCAGCGCCTTGCACCATGCCAGAAGCTCCGACATGTCCATGCGGGCCAGGTCGGCGATGTTTTTGCCCTGGATGCGGAAATGCAGCGACTCGGTGCGGAGACGGGCGCCGTGGCAGTGGGGACACGGGATGGTGTTCACGAACTGCGAAATCCACTTCTTGAAGGAGGCCGGCATGTTCTCTTCACTGAGGTTGCCGATGAAATTCACCACCCCTTCGAAGGTCTTGCGCATCGGCGACAAACCCGCCACCTCGCGCTTCACATGCAGGATTTCGGTGGTGCCGTACAACACGGCGTTGATCTGCTGCTCGTTCAGGTTCTTGATGGGATCCGACAACGAGAAGCCATACTTCTCCGCCAACGCATCCAACGTCCTGAACAACAGTGTGTTCTTATATTCACCCAAGATGGCGATCCCCCCAGCCTTGATGGATTTGCTCTTGTCGGGAATCACCTTGTCGATGTCGATTTCAGTGATGCTGCCGAGGCCGTTGCAGTACTCGCAGGCGCCATACGGCGAGTTGAACGAGAAGGTGTTCGGCTCCGGCTCGGGATAGGAGATGCCCGTGGTGGGGCACATCAGGAACTTGCTGTAGTTCTTCACCTCCTTGGAGTCGTTGTCGAGGATCATGAGGGCGCCCTTGCCGTATTTCATCGCGATCTGCACGCTGTTGGAGAGCCGCTTCTGCGAATATTCCGACACGGTGAGGTTATCGACGGAGAGCTCGATGTCGTGGATTTTGTAGCGATCGACCTGCATTCCCATCATCAGGGGTTTCATCACGCCATCCACGCGCACGCGGGTGAACCCCTGCTTGCGGATGTTCTCGAAAAGCTCGCGGTAATGGCCCTTGCGGCGTTTCACCACCGGCGCGAGCAACGTCACCGATTTGCCCTTGTAACGCTTGAGTATCAACTCGATAAGCTCCTTTTCGGAATAATGGACCATCTTCTCCTCGGTGTTGTAGGAGTAGGCGTCGGCCACGCGGGCGTAGAGCAGACGGAGGAAGTCATAGACCTCGGTGACAGTGCCCACCGTGGAACGCGGGTTCTTGTTGACCGTCTTCTGCTCAATGGAAATCACGGGGTTGAGGCCGGAGATCTTATCGACATCCGGGTGCTCCATGTTGCCGATGAAATGGCGGGCGTAGGCGGAGTAGGTCTCCATGTATCGGCGCTGTCCCTCGGCGTAGATGGTGTCGAACGCCAACGACGACTTGCCGCTGCCGCTGAGTCCGGTGATGACCACCAGTTTCTGCTGCGGTATCGTCAGCGACACATTCTTGAGGTTGTTCTCCCGAGCGCCTGTAACCACTAAAGTATCCTCTGCCAGCACGTTATGCTCCATAAAGTCAATGGTTTCCTGATTTTTTTAGGGCGGCAAAGATACGATTTTTTTTGTACTAACTGCTATACGGCGCCACATCGTACCCCACGAACTCGCCCTTCTGGTACTTGAAATAGCCGCAGACGGCGACCATGGCCGCGTTGTCGGTGGTCAAATCCAACGGCGGGAGGAAGATGTTGCGGTGGTAACGGCGCGCAAGGTCCGTCATGGCGTTGCGCAAGCCGGAGTTCGCCGACACGCCGCCCGCCAGCACCAAATCCTTGCAATCGCTCTCCTTGAAGGCCTTCTTCACCTTGTCGGTCAGCGACTTCACGATGGCGTGCTGGATACTTGCCGCCAAATCGTGGATGTTCTCTTCGATGAAGTTCGGGTTCTCTTTGAGGTTGTCACGCACGAAATAGAGGAACGAGGTCTTGAGGCCGCTGAAGCTGTAGTCCAGTCCGGGGATGTGCGCGATGGAGAACTGGAAACGCTCAGGATTGCCCTCTTTCGCGTATTTGTCGATGACGGGACCGCCGGGATATGGCAATCCCAAAATTTTCGCCGCCTTGTCGAAGGCCTCGCCCGCCGCGTCGTCGATGGTGCCCCCGAGCTTGACCATGTCGAAGTAGTCGTTGACCTGCAACAGCAACGTGTGCCCGCCCGAAACGGTGAGACAGAGGAACGGGAACCGCGGCTTCGGTTTCGTCTCGCCGGGCTTGTCGAGGAAATGCGCGAGCACGTGCGCCTGCAAATGGTTGACCTGCACGAGCGGGATGCCCAGCGGGTAGGCCAGCGACTTGGCGAAAGAGTTGCCCACCAAGAGCGACCCCAGCAGTCCGGGGCCGTTGGTGAAGGCGATGGCCGACAGCCGCTCCTTGCCGATGCCGGCACGCTTCAACGCCGTGTCGATCACGGGGATGATGTTCTGCTGATGCGCGCGGGAGGCCAGTTCCGGCACCACTCCGCCGTATTCCGCGTGGATTTTCTGACTGGCGATCACGTTCGACAGGATGACGTTGTTCTCGATCACCGCCGCCGAGGTGTCGTCACATGAGGATTCTATTCCGAGTATATACATTGACTTTGACTTTTGACTTTGACTCTCCCCACACTGCGCTGCGCTTGTGTGGCCTGATACCCCCACACTGCGCTGCGCTTGTGTGGGGTTAATTGTATGAACTTGATATTTTATTATAAATCAATTTTTTACACTTAATCATTGATATACGGGATACAAATTAGGTTCAAAAAAGCACCGACAAAAAGCATGGCGATGCAGGGATTTTAAAGTGAATATGCTGCGGCATATCCGTGG
>JAEEIG010000052.1 GCA_016281255.1 Bacteroidales bacterium | reverse complement strand
TTGTGATTGCGAAGAAATTGCAATGCTCGTTCCATCGTCTCGCTTACCATTTCAGTTCTTACTGAAGAATCAAGCCGTCCGTCATGGGGCTGTCAGACTCGCCAAAGGCATGGGACTCATACTGGATGCAGAGCATGGTCAGATTCTCCTTACCTGTGTTCTTCAGCGCACGCTTGCCATCGGGACCCACACGTACAATGGTACCTTCGCTGACGGGGAAAATCTCACCGTCCACCTGATACTGTCCCTCGCCCTTCAGGATGATGTAGAGTTCCTCGTGGGTCTTGTGCGTGTGCAGGAAACCGCTGTCCTGTCCGGGAACGAGTGTCTGGAAACTCAGTTCACTACCTGTAGCACCTACGGCCTGACCGGCAAACACCTTGCCCTGAATCGTCACGTCGGGACCCATCGGCAGCACGTGCTCGATAATCTCGTTCATCTTACCCACGCTTACTGCGCTGTAGTTCTTACCACTCTTAATTGTTTCACTCTTTTTCATTGTTCTTATTCGTTTAAATTGTTACTTGTTTCTTGATTTCGAATGCAAAGGTACGATGACTTTTTCGTTTCCACAAGAAGGCACCAAAAAGTGACATAGTTACCAATAAGTAGGAATTGTGATGTCATCGGACTTTCGTGAAATTACCTTTAACTCAGATTAACATAGTATAATCATGTTACTTGGTAACTTTTTGCTACCTTTGCATTATAAACAATGAAATGATTATGGCAGATATTAAAGCGGAGTATTTGGCTTGTCCCATCCGGCAAGTCATTAGTCGTTTCGGCGACAAGTGGTCTTTGCTCGTGTTATTCCTCCTGAATAGGAGTGATACGGGCGTGTTGCGTTTCAACGAGATGCGCCGTTTCATGACGGACTGTTCCCAGAAGATGCTCTCGCAGACGCTGAAGAACCTGGAGCAGAGCCATCTGGTGCATCGTGAGGTCTTCCCAGAGGTTCCCCCTCGGGTGGAGTATTCGCTGACGGAAACGGGCCGCTCATTGATGCCTGCCCTCTCAGCCCTCATCGAATGGGGAAAAGAGCATTTTGATGAAGTCGTAACAGATTAAGACTATGACCATACAAGAGTTTCGTGACTATATGGCATCGGGCAAGCCTGTCATTGGCGGCTCGGATGTCCACATGATGTTCCATCAGTTGTCTCAGGAGGCATTGAAGATAACGGCTGAGATTAACGGCAGTTATCATTCTCCCGAGGAACTTCACTCTTTGCTGGAGCAACTCTGGGGACGAGAGGTTCCCAAGACGGTAGGCATGTTCCCGCCGTTTCATACCGATTGCGGTAAGAACACCGTCGTTGGCGAACGCGTGTTCATCAATATGGGCTGCAAGTTTCAGGATCAGGGAGGCATCACCATCGACGAAGGCGCACTCATTGGCCATAATGTAGTGCTGGCCACCATCAACCACGACCTTGACCCAGCCAAGCGCCAAAGCATGTCGTATGCCCCCATCCATATCGGTAAGAACGTGTGGATAGGAGCCAATGCGACTGTTCTTGCTGGCGTGACCATCGGCGATGGGGCCGTAGTGGCCGCTGGCGCCGTGGTGACCAAAGATGTGGAGCCGAACACGATTGTTGGCGGTGTACCAGCCAAGTTGATTAAAAAGATAGAAGTGTGAACAGATTGATTGGTGTTTTGCGATATATTTTGGAATGAAGCATAAAGGAATCATCTGCGGCATACTGGCGGCTGTGTGTTATGGCACGAACCCGTTCGGCGCCTTGCCGCTCTATGAGGAAGGCGTGAATACGTCGTCCGTACTCTTTTACCGTTTCTCCATGGCGGTGCTGATGCTGGCCGTCATGTTGCTCATAGAGCGTAAGTCTTTCCTAATCAGCGGCGTAGAACTGAAGACACTCGGCTCACTCGGACTGCTCTTTGCCGCATCAAGCATTACCTATTATCAGAGTTTCCGATTCATGGATGCCGGCATTGCCTCCACCATCCTGTTTGTCTATCCCGTGATGGTGGCTGTCATTATGGCTACCTGCTTCCGGGAGAAAGTAACGGCTTCAACAGTTATAGCCATCATCCTCGCTTTGGTGGGTATCGGCTTGCTATACAGGGGCGATGCAGGCGTTTCGCTCAGTACGATAGGCATCCTTCTGGTCATGGTTTCGTCGTTGACTTACGCCATTTATATCGTAGTGGTCAACCAGTCGAGCATCCGCATGTCGTCGTTGAAGCTCACGTTCTATGTGCTGCTGATATGTATGCTGTGCTTGCTTGCCTATTCGTTCACCTCGCCCGACCTGCATCTGATGTTGCCTCCATCGCCCCGGGCATGGTTCTTTGCCTGTTGGCTGGGGCTGGTGCCGACGGTGCTCTCGCTTGTGTTGATGACCGTTGCTGTTCACGAAGTGGGAGCCACGCCTACAGCCATCATGGGAGCCTTGGAGCCATTGACGGCGGTAGCCATAGGCGTAATGGTGTTTGGCGAATCGTTCACCCTGCGTCTTGCCGTTGGAATCGTACTCATCCTTTTAGCCGTCCTGCTGATTGTGCTGGGCAATAATTTCCATCTGCGTACTATCGGTCATGCCATCACCTCCATCGTCAGAAAGACCTGGCGATGGAAATCGTAAATAAAATATATATGTACAAGATATTATTCCTCCACGGTTTCTTTGCCAGCGGCCAATGTGTGCCGGCCGTGGCATTGCGCGATGCTTTCAAGGGGCGTGCTGAGGTGATTACTCCCGATTTGCCCATCCACCCGAAGGAAGCCATCAGTTTTATCCGAGAACGGATTGAAAAAGAGAAACCCAACCTCATGGTGGGCAACAGTTGCGGGGCGTTCTATGCGCAGATGCTGGCTTCTGAAATAGGCATCCCAGCCTTGCTCGGCAATCCGCATTTCAAGATGACGGAGTTCCTGCGTGAGCGCATCGGAAAGCATCAATACAAGTCGCCCAGGAAAGATGGTAAGCAAGACTTCACCATCGACGATGCTTTGATAGAAGAATTTGCCGAAGTGGAAGCCACGCAATTTGAGTCATGCAGTCCGCTCTGCAAAGACCGCATTTGGGGATTGTTTGGAGAGCAGGACACGCTGGCCCATTTCGAGCCGCTCTTCTTGGAGCATTACGAAAGAAGTTTCCATTTTCCTGGCGGTCATACGCCTACGGCAGAGGAAGTGCGCACGTGGTATGTGCCGTTGGCAGAGAAGATGTTGAACTCCTTTAACTCCCCAACTTGCGGAATTTAAATTTATTTATAATAACGATAAAAGAGAAGGAATATGAGCAAGAAAATCATTGCCGTCAATGCAGGCCCCAGAAAGGGCTGGAACACTAACATACACTTCCAATTTAACGGACAATATAAACAAAATATGAAAAAGCAACTATTCTCATTTCTCTGCATCGGTCTCATGCTGACGGCATGCGGACAGCAGAACAAACAAGAAACGACTATGGATTTCGTTGACAACGTAAAGGTGGCACTCTCTGACAGCGGCCACATCGATCTGGACAGCCTCCAGTGGACGCGGGAGCCTGCCGCATGTGAAATCAAGAATGATACCATCCACATCACTACCGCTCCGAAGACCGACCTCTGGCAGCGCACCTACTATCACTTCCAGAACGACAA